>CAZOEC010000155.1:0-9966 GCA_964578635.1 uncultured Pseudomonas sp. | reverse complement strand
GATATCGTCTTCAGCTTTACCGGTCTGATGCAGCGCGGCGGCCGCACCGGCCCGCACCGCGATGGCTGGGGTATCGGCTTTTATGAAGGGCGCGGCCTGCGCCTGTTTCAGGACCCGCGTGCCAGCAGCGAATCAGAGGTGGCGCAGCTGGTGCAGCGCTACCCGATCAAGAGCGAAGTGGTGATCGGCCATATTCGCCAGGCCAATGTCGGCCGCGTCTGTCTGGCCAATACCCATCCGTTCGTGCGCGAGATGTGGGGGCGCAACTGGTGTTTTGCCCATAACGGTCAGCTCGCCGACTTTGCTCCGCCCCCGGGTTTCTATCGGCCGGTCGGCGACACCGACAGCGAGGCGGCCTTCTGCGACCTGCTCAATCGCCTGCGCCAGGCCTTTGCCGAACCGGCGGCGGTCGAGGCGTTGTTGCCGACCCTGGTCGCGGCCTGCGCCGCCTACCGGCAGCAGGGCGTATTCAACTGCCTGCTCAGCGATGGTGATTGGCTGTTCAGCTTTTGCTCCAGCAAGCTGGCGCATATCACCCGGCGTGCGCCGTTCGGCCCGGCACACCTGAAAGATGCCGATATGCAGGTGGATTTCCAGGCGGAAACCACGCCCAATGACGTGGTCACGGTGCTGGCCACCGAAGCCCTGACCGATAACGAACGCTGGACGCTCTACCAGCCGGGTGAGTGGCGTCTGTGGCGCGGCGGTGAGTGCGTGGCACAAGGCATGGCAGGCTGATTATTAGGGGAGGGGACATGTTTAGAAGCTATCTGCGGTTGGCCTTGTTTGCCCTGGGGTTGCTGGTCGGGGTGCAGGTGCCGGGTTTTATCGACGACTACGGCAAGCGCGTCGAAGCCCATCGCATCGAGTCGGAGCAGGGCCTCAAGGGCTTTCGCGAAACGGCCCGGCGCTTTTTCAAAGGCGATCTGGTGGCTTTGGTCGGCCATTACCAGGCCAGCGCCGACCCGGTGATGCGCAGCGATGCGCAGAGCCTGGGCACATTGGTCGAACGCTCGGCCTTCCTTGAACGCGAAGCCAAGGCCATGCAAGGGCCCTGGTACGGCCAGGTCTGGCATCTGGCTACCGCCGCAGACCATGAGTTGATGGAAGAAACCTTCGCGGCCTACCGCTATCAGGTGCTGCTGGCTCCCGAGGCCATCGCCTGGGGCATTGCCTGCGCCATGCTGCTGGCCTGGTTGCTGGAAAGCCTGACGCTGCTGGTCGGTATGCTGCTGGGCGTCGGCCGCAGCCAGAAGGTGCAGCAGCGGCACTGGCGCTAAGTTGAATCACCCAAGGGCTCGCAAGAGCCCTTGGTGTTTCTGCCAAGCCTACTGGCCGGGTGACGCCGGGGTGGCGAGCGCCTGCTGGCCAGCTACAGCGCCCTCGGCAACAGGCGTCGGTTGAACGGGCGAGCTTTTACGCCGCGACACCAGCAACACCCCCGCCAGCACCAGTCCAGCCCCTGCCAGTTGGGCCAACGACACCGGCTCCGACAACAGCATCCAGGCGAAGACAATGGTCAGAATCGGCCCCAGTGTGCCAATCAGCACTGTACGCGCCGAGCCAATCAGGCGCAGCGCAGCCGATTGCCAGAATATCGGCAGCACCGTGGAAAAAATCGCCATCGCCGCGCTGTACGCGTACACCCCCATCGGCTGCTGCAGTGCGGCAAGCGGCTGAGTGGCGAGGAAGTGAATCTGCGTGGCGAAGGTGGAGACGATAATCGCCAGGGCGGCAAAGCGGATGGTGCCCAGCCGGTGAATAGCCACCTCGGCCCCGGAGCTATACAGCGCGTAGCACAGTGCAGAACCGAAAACGAAGGCGGCACCGATCAGCACCGTATGCAGGTCCTCCGCCACCTGCAGATCGTGGGCGAAGGCCAGGCCGATACCCGCGTAGGACAGCAGCAGCGCCGCAACCTGGCGCTTCTCCAGGCGCTTGCCCATAAACAGCACGCCGATCAGCACGGTCATGGTCGGGTAGATAAACAGAATCAGGCGTTCCAGCGCCGCCGAGATGTACTGCAAGCCAATAAAGTCAAGAATGCTGGCTCCGTAATAACCCAGCAGGCCCAGGGCGATCAGCATGCCCCAGTCTTTGCGGGTCAGCGGCGGCGCAGCGCGGCACAGCCACAGCGTGGCCCACAGCGCGATAGGCAGGGCGAAGCTCATACGCAGCGTCAGCAGAGTGACGGCGTCTACGGGCGCGGCGGCATAGGCCAGCTTGACGAAGATCGCCTTGAACGAGAAACCAAAGGCGGCGAGTACCGCGAGTGCGATGCCTAAGCGTTCGGCTGACCAGGTTTTCCATGGCATGCTAAGTAACGTCCTAAAGAGTTGTGCTGAGCCGAATGATGCTGGGTATAGAATCCGCGTGGAATTGGCTTTTTCATAAGTAATCGTTCGGATTTGACTAACGCTATGCATTACGACCTGATTGATCTGCGCCTGTTTGTCGCCATCGCCGAAGCCAAGAACCTGACCCGAGGTGCCGAGCGGGTGCATCTGGCGGCGTCTTCGGCCAGCCATCGTATGCGCGTGCTCGAGGAGTCGATCGGCACGCCGCTGCTGCTGCGCGAGCCTCGCGGCGTCAGCCTGACCCGCGCCGGCGAGGCGTTGCTGCGCCATGCGCGCCAGGTGTTTGCCCAGCTCGAACAGATGCACGCCGACCTGACGCCTTACGCCAAAGGCGTGCGTGGCCATGTCAGCCTGTGGGCCAATACCCACGCCACCCATACCTTTCTGCCCGACAGCCTCTCGACCTTTTTGCAGCGTCATCCGCAGGTCAGTATTTCCCTGGAGGAGCACACCAGCCCGCAGGTGTTGATGGCGGTGGCACGCGGCGAGGTGGAAGTTGGCGTGGTGGCGGGAACTATTGCGGACGCTGAGGTTGAGCTGATCCCTTACCGGGCGGACCGACTGGTGCTGATTGCACCGGCCGATCACCCACTGGCAGCACACGCCAGCAGCCTGTTTGCCCAGGTGCTGGATTATCCCTTTGTGATGCTGCATTCAGGCTCGGCGATTCACACCTTTACCATGAATGCCGCCGCCGCCCTGGGCCGGCACCTTGAGGTGCGGATTCAGGTGCGCAGCTTCGAGGCGGTGTGCCGCATGGTCAGTGCCGGCGTCGGCATCGGCATGGTGCCGCGCAGCGCGGTAACCGCTGGTGCGCAACTGGCGGTGATTGAGCTGGAAGAACCCTGGGCGCAGCGTGATTTGAAGGTTTGTGTGCGCAAGCGTGAATTGTTGTCGGGGTTTGCCGCGCAGCTGGTCGACTGTCTGACCGCTGGTAGCACGGCAGACTAAATAAAACGGGCCCTGCCGGGCCCGTTGGTTTTACTTGGAGAGAAACTTCATCCCGTCTTCCAACCCCTGCAGGGTCAGCGGGTACATCTGCTCTTCCAACAGCTCACGCATGATATTGGTCGAGGCGGTGTAGCCCCAGGTGTCCTTGGGGTAGGGGTTGATCCAGATAAGCTTCTTGTACTTCTCCATAAAACGCTTGATCCAGACGTAGCCCGGCTCCTCGTTCCAGTGCTCGACGCTGCCGCCGGCCTGGGTGATCTCGTAGGGGGCCATGGCCGCGTCGCCGACGAACACCACTTTGTAGTCGGCGCCGTATTTGTGCAGCAGATCCTGAGTGGAGAAACGCTCGGAGGTGCGGCGCAGGTTGTTCTTCCACACCGACTCGTACACGCAGTTATGGAAGTAGAAATACTCCATATGCTTGAACTCGGTCTTGCAGGCGGAAAACAGCTCCTCGCAGACCTTGACGTGGGCGTCCATGGAGCCGCCGATGTCGAACAGGATCAGCAGTTTGACCGCGTTACGCCGTTCCGGACGCATCTGAATATTCAGCAGGCCGCCGTCTTTTGCGGTGTGGTCGATGGTGCCGTTGAGGTCGAGTTCATCCTGAGCACCCTGACGGGCGAATTTGCGCAGGCGGCGCAGGGCCACCTTGATATTGCGCGTGCCCAGCTCGACCTGGTCGTCGAGGTTCTTGTACTCGCGCTGGTCCCAGACCTTGACCGCCTTGCCCTGGCGCTTGCCGGCATCGCCGACCCGGATGCCTTCCGGGTTGAAGCCGCCGGAGCCGAACGGGCTGGTGCCGCCGGTGCCGATCCACTTGTTGCCGCCTTCGTGGCGTTCCTTCTGCTCTTCGAGGCGTTTTTTGAACTCCTCGATCAGCTTGTCCAGGCCGCCGAGGGATTCGATTTTGGCGCGTTCCTCGTCGGTCAGCGAACGCTCGAACTCCTTGCGCAGCCACTCATCGGGGATCAACGCCTCGATATGCTGGTTGAGGTTTTCCAGGCCCTTGAAGTATGCCCCGAACGCGCGGTCGAACTTGTCGAAATGCCGTTCGTCCTTGACCAGGATGGCCCGGGCGAGGAAATAGAACTCGTCCATATCGGCGAACACCACGTTGTGTTTCAACGCGTTGATCAGATCGAGCAGCTCACGCACCGACACCGGCACCTTGGCGGCGCGCATTTCATTGAATAGGTTGAGCAGCATGGCTGCGCCCTCTTGGCATCTGGGGACAAATCCCCTCTCCCTTGAGGGAGAGGGTTAGGGTGAGGGTGGACGGGCGACACCGAGTGGCCTGCCGGGCGCACGCGATCAGACTGCTCCCCTCACCCCAGCCCTCTCCCCGTAGGGGAGAGGGGGCTCAAAGCTTAGCGACTAGCGCGACGGCTCATAAAGGCCAGACGCTCCAGCAGTTGCACATCCTGCTCGTTCTTAACCAGCGCACCGGCCAGGGGCGGGATGGCTTTGGTTGGGTCGCGCTCGCGCAGCACGGCTTCGCCGATATTGTCGGCCATCAGCAGTTTCAGCCAGTCGACCAGTTCGCTGGTGGAGGGCTTCTTCTTCAGGCCCGGGACCTTGCGCACGTCGAAGAACACGTCCAGCGCCTCGGCCACCAGATCCTTCTTGATATTGGGGTAGTGCACATCGACGATCTTCTGCAGGGTGTTGCGATCCGGGAAGGCGATGTAATGGAAGAAGCAGCGACGCAGGAAGGCGTCCGGCAGTTCCTTCTCGTTGTTCGAGGTGATGATGATGATCGGGCGCTTTTTCGCCTTGATCGTTTCGTCGGTCTCGTAAACGTAGAACTCCATCTTGTCGAGTTCTTGCAGCAGGTCGTTGGGGAACTCGATGTCGGCCTTGTCGATCTCGTCGATCAGCAGGATCACCCGCTCGTCCGACTCGAAGGCCTCCCACAGCTTGCCCTTCTTGATGTAGTTGCGTACGTCATGGACCTTGTCCGAATCCAGCTGCGAGTCGCGCAGGCGGCTGACCGCGTCGTACTCGTACAGACCCTGGTGGGCCTTGGTGGTGGACTTGATATGCCAGGTGATCAGGCGCGCGCCAAAGGACTCGGCCAGTTGTTCGGCCAGCATGGTCTTACCGGTGCCCGGCTCGCCCTTGACCAGCAACGGACGCTCCAGGGTGATGGCGGCATTGACCGCGAGCTTGAGGTCGTCGGTGGCGACGTAGGACTGGGTGCCTTCGAACTTCATCGGTAAATCCTCGAACGGTAACGCGCAGGGCCATACCCGCGGGTTCAGTATTTGAAAAGTTCGACTATAACGCGCGAGCCGGGCCACTGTGAACGTAGACGGCTTATTCAGTCACTGAATGGTCCGTCACTCCTTGACCGGTTCGCGCTGATTGGCCGGGTTTTCGAACTGGGTGGTTAAGGCTTCGACAAAAGCATTGCGCAGAATGGCGAGAAACGCCTGAAACGCACTGACATTCTGCTGGCGCACGTTGCCGCTGAGTGCCACGCGGGTGGCGAACTGATCCTTGCGCTGATTCTTCAGCAGGGTTTCGCCGCCGCCGACCAGGGCCTCCCAGAGGCCGCGCAACAGGCCCTTGTCCTGGTTGGCCATATCCTGCTGCCAATCGAACACCTCGACATTGCGCAACAGGGGCTTGATATAGCCGCTGAGCTGGCCGTCAGCGGCGCTCGCCTCGATAACCAGATCGCCGCTGCCGGTCTTGAAATCGAATTTGCCATAGGCCGCGGAAAAATCGTTGAGCCGGGTCAGGTCGATATCGGTGGCGCGCAGCTTCAGCTCGAACTCCTGGAAATCCTGGAACGGGTCGAAATTCGCACTGCTTTCCAGCGGTGCGTGGCCGAGTAACTGGGCGGTGCCTTCGAAGCGGGCGACGCGCTCGCCCTGTTCGTCGCTGACATTGGTCAGGTTGTAAATGCTGGCATTGACCTGGGTGGCCTGCAGGTCCACCGGGGGCGTGGAGGTCAGGTTGTGAAAATGCACCACACCCTCGACCACCTGCACCTCGTTGAGGGTGATGGGCAGCAGCTTGGTCAGTTGCTCGCGCCAGTTGGTGCCCTGGCCGGTCTGCGAGCTCTGCTGGTTTTTACCGTCGACGAAGTTGACCACAGGTTTCTCGAACACCACCTCGGCCACCACCGCGCGCTCATTCCAGAGCGCTTTCCAGCTGACCGCAAGGTCGATAAGCGGAGCTTCGACAAAGGGCAGCGGCACCTTGCCGTCGACCTTGACGATGCGCAGGTCGTTGATCTTGTAGGCACCGCGCCACCAGGCCAGGTCGACATCGGCGATATGCCCGCGGTAGTCGCCCATCCTGGCGAGCTTGTCGTTCAGGTAGTCGCGCACCAGCAAGGGCAGGGCGAAATGCAGCGCCACCAGGGCGACGACTAGGCCCAGGAGTATCCATTGAGGAATGCTGTAGCGTTTCTTCATAAAGGACAGACCCGTGGTGGTGGGGAGGGGTTGCGACTCTGTAAACAAGCGGGCTGGACGGCCAGGCACAGGCGTCATAGGCTTGAGAGCTTATTCGGCAACTTCGCACAAGGATACTGCCATGAGCCGCATCTACGCAGACAACGCGCAATCCATTGGCAACACACCGCTGGTGATGATCAACCGCCTGGGCCCCAAAGGCGTCACCATTCTGGCCAAGATCGAAGGGCGCAACCCGGCCTATTCGGTGAAGTGCCGTATTGGCGCGAGCATGGTCTGGGATGCGGAAGAGCGCGGCGTGCTCAAGCCTGGCATGACCATAGTCGAACCCACCTCGGGCAACACCGGTATCGGCCTGGCTTTTGTCGCCGCGGCCCGTGGCTACAAGTTGCTGCTGACCATGCCGGCGTCCATGAGCCTGGAGCGACGCAAGGTACTCAAGGCTCTGGGTGCCGAACTGGTGCTGACCGAGCCGGCCAAGGGCATGAAGGGCGCTATCGAGAAAGCTGCGGAAATCGCCGCCTCGGATAGCAGCACCTACTTTATGCCGCAGCAGTTCGATAACCCGGCCAACCCGGCGATCCATGAAAAGACCACCGGCCCGGAAATCTGGAACGATACCGACGGCGCGGTCGATGTGCTGGTGGCGGGCGTCGGTACTGGCGGCACCATCACTGGGGTGTCGCGTTATATCAAGCAAACCCAGGGCAAGCCGATTCTCTCGGTCGCGGTTGAGCCGCTGGGCTCGCCGGTGATCAGCCAGACCCTGGCGGGCGACGAGGTCAAGCCCAGCCCGCACAAGATTCAGGGCATAGGCGCGGGTTTTGTGCCGAGCAATCTGGATCTGGCCATGGTCGACCGGGTTGAACTGGTGACCGACGAGGACGCCAAGGCCATCGCCCAGCGCCTGATGCGCGAGGAGGGGATTCTCTGCGGTATCTCCTGCGGCGCGGCCATGGCCGCGGCCTTGCGCATCGCCGTCGAGCCGGGTATGCAGGGCAAGACCATCGTGGTGATCCTGCCGGACTCCGGCGAGCGCTATTTGTCGAGCATGCTGTTCAGCGATATGTTTACCGAGCAGGAACTGCAGCAGTAAGCGTCACGCAGCGCCTGTGAACGAGCCGCCTTCGGGCGGCTTTTTCGTAGGGTGCGCGTAGCCGTAGGATGGGTGACAACCCATCAGCCGATTGATGGGTTGTCACCTAGGCGGCCCCACCCATCCTACGCTTTAGCCGCGCTCGGCCTTACCACCAACCACAACGCCACGGCGATCAGCACTCCGCCATACAGATAGGCCCAGGACAGCGGTTCGTCGAGCAGCAACCAGCCCCAGAGCACGCCAAAGGGCGGGATCAGAAAGGTGGTGGTCGAGGCCTTGATCGGGCCGATATCGCTGAGCAGGCGGAAATACAGGACATAGGCGAAGGCGGTGCAGATAAGCCCCAGACTCGCCAGGGACAGCCACACATCCAGGCCGCCCCAACTGGCCGGTGGCTGCAGGGCCAGTGCGCCGGCAAACAAAGGCAGCAGGAACAGGCTGGCACCGCACAGGCTGGCGAAGGCGGTCAGACGGTTGTCCAGGCCGCCCTGCTGGCCGATCCAGCGGCGGGTGAGGAAACCGGCAAAGCCATAGCAGGTGGTCGCCACCAGACAGGCCGCCGCGCCCAGCAGCAGATCCAGGTCAAACTCGACCGGCCCGGTGCGGGTCAGTACCGCCACACCAAACAGACCGATGGCCACGCCGGCAGCCTTGCTCAGGGTCAGCGCCTCGGCGAAGAACAGCATGCCGATCAGCACCCCCATCATCGGAGTCGTGGCGTTCAGAATCGACGAATAACCTGCCGGCAGCACCAGGGCGGCCATGCAGTACATGGCCGAGGGCAGGCCGGCGTTGATCACACCCAGCACCAGGCAGTGCTTGAGTTTGCCGCGAAAGTCCCAGCTGACCCGCATCAGCAGCAGAATCGCGAGCAGGCCGAGCATGCCGAAGCTGGCGCGGAAGAAGGCCGTCGGCATGCTGCCAAGCACCGGCGCGACAATGCGCATAAACAGAAAGCTCGCGCCCCAGATGGCAGCCAGCAAGAGCAGACGCAGCAGGTCGGCAAGACGCACGACAGACTCCACAGCAGTTGAAAAGGCCGCGCAGTGTTGCCCGGCCGGGGCATCAAGGCAATTCGAAAAACGCTTTCAAAAAGTGGTTCGCCGATATTTCGCCGCCGATAAGGCCCTTTACGACCTTTGCGGCTTTTACTTGCCGCCGCCACTGGCTAAGCTCGCCGAGTGCTCCGTCTTTCTTCGCGCAGAGGTTCGTTCATGCCGCAGCAATGGCCCGCTGGTGCTATCGCCCAGCTTATCCTCGATGGTTTTGACGATTATCGTGAGCAGTTCCGCCAGATCACCAATGGCGCGCGGGTGCGTTTCGAGCAGGCGCAGTGGCAGGAGATCCAGCAGGCCTCGGCGGCCCGTATTGCCCTCTATGAAGAGTGCGTCGGTGCGGTCAGCGCAGGCCTGCGCCAGGTCTATGCCGACGAGGTGCTGCTGGACGTGCTGCAGTGGCCCCTGGTCAAGTCGGCCTATATCGCCCTGATCGACCCGCGCTACGACGACGAACTGGCGGAAACCTGGTTCAACTCGATCTTCTGCAGCCTGTTCAGTCACGACCAGATCAATGACGGCTGCATGTTTATCCATACCACACGGCCGTCTTTGCGCGGCAACGTGCGGGCACCGCAGACCCGGGTCTACGAGCCGGCGGGTAACATGGAGCAGGCCCTGCGCCAGGTATTCGAGGACTTCAGCTTCGAGGTGGGCTATGAGGACCTGGAGCGCGATCTGCGACGTTTGCTCAAACAGCTGCACGCCAGCCTGCCGGACTGGGTATGCAAGGACCCGGAGCTGCGCATCGAGCTGTTCGCCTCGCGTCTGTATCGCAACAAGGGCGCGTATCTGGTGGGGCGCATCTACACCCGTGACGAGCAATGGCCGCTGGTGATTCCGCTGCTGCACCGCGAGGGCCAGGGTATCCAGATCGATGCGCTGATCACCGACGAGGCCGAGGTGTCGATCATCTTCTCCTTCACCCGCTCCTACTTCATGGTGCGGGTCGGCTACCCGGCGGAGTTCGTCAGTTTTCTCAAGCGCATTCTGCCGGGCAAGCATATCGCCGAGCTGTACACCTCGATTGGCTTCTACAAACACGGCAAGTCGGAGTTCTACCGCGCGCTGATCAA
>CAZOEC010000154.1:0-10274 GCA_964578635.1 uncultured Pseudomonas sp. | reverse complement strand
CCGGTGTCGGTAAAACCTGGCTGGCCTGCGCCCTGGCCCACCAGGCCTGCCGAGAAGGCTACAGCGTGCGTTACCTGCGCTTGCCGCGTTTGCTGGAAGAACTGGGTCTGGCCCATGGCGACGGGCGCTTCGCCAAGCTGATGAGCAGCTACGCCAAGACCGACCTGCTGATCCTCGATGACTGGGGCTTGGCCCCGTTCACCGCCGAACAGCGGCGCGACATGCTGGAGCTACTGGACGACCGCTACGGCCAGCGCTCGACCATCGTTACCAGCCAGATGCCGGTGGACAACTGGCACGAACTGATCGGCGATCCGACCCTGGCCGACGCTATCCTCGACCGCCTGGTGCACAACGCTTACCGGATCAATCTGAAGGGTGAATCAATGCGCAAACGGACGCAGAAATTGACGACGCCAGCCAACCCGGACTAACAATGCCACCCCTGCGTCGCTGCGCTCCGACTGCCCGGCCGGATGGCCGTGGAACAGGTGGCCAGATGGCCCTGGAATGCCTGGCCAGATGAGAGCGGACTGGGTGGCCGGATGGCGTGGAATCCGCAGTCACGGGCGTGCGCGCCTTGCCCTGACTGCGACTGGCATCCAGCCACGAGCAATCGGCTGCGCTACCCGCACGTTTCGCTTTTGTTGCCAAACAGGAATTGCTTGCTCACCCGCTGGCCGCGATACCGTTGAAACGCCTAGGCGCAGTTTTCGTTGAGCGCTTTGATACTGTGCGCGGTGTTGAAGACACGCATGCACTGGAGAGGCGGGCTGGAGCAGGCAACGCCCTTGTAGTCTTTGCCGAAGGAACCTTCCGTGAACCGCCCGGTGTATTGCCCTTCCGCATGGGGGCTTTCCTGGCCGCTGCCCGCGCCGATGTTCCGGTCATTCCTGTCACTTTGAGCGGCACCCGCCGTCTTCTTCCTGACCTTAGTCTGTGGCCACGCTACAGCAAATTGACGGTTACCGTCCATCCACCGATCATTCCCGCAGGAGCAAACTGGCACGCAGCCCTTGTACTGCGCGACACCGCGCGGGCAGTCATCCTGGCGCAATCGGGTGAACCGGACGCTACTGTGCGCTGATGTCGCAGTGCGGTTTGGTTAACTGACCCGGTCTCAATATTCGCCAGGTATCGCGAAACACGGCCTGCTCCACTTTCAGCCGCAGATGACTCGGACAGGCCACTCTGATCACGAGCATTAGTTGCTCGGGGTCGGAAAAATCCCACAGAATCTTGTTGCGGCCAGAGGGAAAAGCGATGAAGCTTTCGTCGGAAATTTTGCGGAAATGCGCTTCGGCCTCGCTTTGCCAAGTCTGTGTCGCCTCATCGGCAGCCGCCAGCGCCGCAGATTCCACGCGATCAAGATCCCACATTGCTTCATCGGGGATCGGCATGCGAAACAGATGCAATACGTAATCTCCGGTGAGAGATGTGTTTTTCAAAGGCGTGGTCAGCAACAAGCCATTCGGAAACTCAGCCATCTTGCCGGTCTGCTGCCCGGCATAGCCTAACTCCGCCAACGTCGTGGCAAATATGTCGATGTCGATGACCCAGCCATGAAGTTGGTTGATTTCAATGAGATCACCTACCTTGAACGGCCGGACGAAGGTGATGTAAAGATAGCCCAGCACGCACATCAGCAGTTCTTTGCTGACGATCAGGACGGCCCCGGCAACCGCTGCTAGGGACAGGGCAAAACCGGCAATCGTCGACGCCCAGACCGAGATGATGACGAAAAAAACCAGGAACCAGATGACGTTCCGGGCCCAGACCAGATGCATCCGACGCTTCTCGGCGGAAATTTCCCCTCGCACAAGATAGCGCGCCCAGAGGTGAGAGAGAGCGGCACCTACGGCAATCAGGAAGAAGGTCGCAATGACCTTCTCCCATTGGCCAGGAATGGCGACAAACAGTTCATGCAGCATGGGCATCAACGCGGCGCTCCGGTCAGCCATTGACAGAAGGAATAATGGAGCCTGGCATTCACGAATTCGAGCCTTTTCTCCGGATAACGATCAAGTAGTATCCCACGGACAATGCCAGCGTTACCGCGGCTGTTGCATAGACATGCTCAGCCCCCACCTCGTTGAAGTCCAGCACGATGACCTTGCGAGCAATGGCCATCAGAGCCGTCCCGAGGACAATCTCAACGGCCAGTTGCCGGTTATGGTTGTCTTCGACATAAAGAATGATGTTGTGAAATATTTCAACTGCGATCAGCACTGCCATGAATGCACCGAAGGTTGCGAGAATATCCTTGATTTCAAGCAGCATGAATGGCGGTGCCATCAAGCGCTGGTAAAGCACATAGACCACATCCGCCACGCCCCAGATGATGACCATTACCATGACCGCAGCGAGTACGCGTGCAACTTGGGAGATTACCCTGTTGAAGAAGGACAGTACAGGATCCTGTGTTTGGTGATTTGACTGTTCGTTTGTTTGCATGATGGCTGCCGATTGAGGAAACTCACGTTGTTGGAACTGGCTGGGTGATGCTGGGAAATAATGCTGAACGTGCGGATTCCATGACTGTCATGATCGCCGGGTGAACAACCCGTCGCTCGGCCGTTATGGCCCAGAACCCCTCATGAATCTCATTGACCACGCCGATGCAGCGCGTATTGTAGCGTGTGCATATTTCATCCCTCAGAACGGCGGGCCCCGGGAAAAACCCAGCGCCCGCCTGCCCAAAAGCTTTCATCAATGCACCATCGTCGAACTCGCCCATCAGCCGCGGCACTAAGCGCAGGTCGCTCAACCAGCGATCGATATGACCACGAATAGCGGAATGTCCCCCCGGTAGAAGCAGCGGCGCATCGTTCAGGCATTGCGGAAAATCGCCAAGTTCTGCGCACAAAGACGCCCCCCCGAAAAACGCCAAGGGGCTTTCCCCCAACTTATGGCTGTGCCCGCGGATGGCCAGCCCGGACGGCATCGGACGATCTGCCACGACCATGTCAAGACGCTGCAAGGCCAATTCGGCCAGCAGCATGTCGATAGTGCCTTCCCGGCAAACCAGCCTAACGGGCTCAGGTAGTTTGCCAACAGGGGCCAGCAAACGGTAAGCGAATGTTTTCGGGACGACGTCCGTGATGCCAATGCGCAGTACCGGGATCGGTTGTCTTTGGCGGGCCGACAATGCCTGCTTCAACTCCCCGCTCAGATGCAGGATTTCATCGGCGTAGGACAGAACCTGCCGGCCCGCTTCGGTAAGTTCCAGGCCACGTCCAGCCGGACGAAACAGCGCCGCCCCGAGGTCCTCTTCAAGATGGCGGATCTGTCCGCTAATGGTCTGCGGCGTGAGATTCAACGTCTCAGCAGCACGGCTGATGCCACCCACCTGGGCAACCGTCCAGAAATACCGAAGATGCTTGAGGTTCATGTGACTGTTCGTTAATTGCCGAAATATTGTTAATAAAAATTCGTGTTTATTAAAGCATTTTTTGCTCCTATCGTGCTCTCATATTCACAACGAAGGAGCAAACATGCAGATCGACATCCGCGCCAAAGGCATCGAAATGAGCGAAGGCTTGCGTGATCATACCGAGCGCTGCCTCAATTTTGGCCTGGATTGGGCCCAGCAAGATGTAGATCGCGTCGTCATCACACTGTCTGACATCAATGGACCGCGTGGTGGCAACGATAAGCGGTGTCAGCTAAGAATACCGCTACCCCGGATGCGCGATGTCGTGATCGAGGAAGTTGCCGATGATCTCCAGATCGCTATCGCCCGATCCGTCGACCGGGCGTCCCGTAGTCTGGAGCGTCGCTTGTCGCGACAGCGTGAGTTCGGCCCGTTGCCGCCATCCTGCCCGACGGAGGACTGAAATGAGCCTTTCCAAACTTTCCCTGTTCAGCATGCTGGCGAGCCGGATTTTTGCAATCAGCCGCCGGACCTGGATTCTGATTTCGGTCGTCATCCTGATGTTCACAATTCTGGCCGTCTGGCTGACGATCAGCTTGGCTGGATGGCTGTTCGGCATGGCTCAGGAGGGGGTTTCGGCTGTGCCGGATGTCGCGCGCAGTGCCGTTCAACAAGTTGAGAAAGTCGTGCCGGGGGCAACCCAGGCCATCGAGGATCTGCGGGCGATCGGTCAAGCGGCGCCGCCTGCCCGCGATGTTTCAGGAACCGACCCGATTCCCGTGGCGCGTTTTCCTGGCCTAGCCCGTACGCACTGGCAACGTGAAGATCAAGGCATCACGGTACGTTACGAAGGAAAGGCTGATCTGGCAGCGGTCCTGGACCATTATGCCAAGGGCTTTGCCGAGCATGGTTATCGACAGGAACTCCTCGCCGCCACACCAAGCGAGGAGCGCCATGATTACCACAAGGGAGAAGAACGTATTGGCGTAACCTTCGTGCAGCAGAAAGAAAACAGGGTTTTGGTAAGCATCACGACTCGGCAGCCATGATTGGCGCCACATAAGGGAGAAACACCATGGCGACACACCAGGCCGACTCTTGGCACGCACAAGCCCATGAACACTGCATTGAGCAACTAGCGGTCAATCCGACCGCCGGACTGAGCAGCGTGGAAGTGATAAGCTGCGTGGCCAGCGGCATCTCTGCCAGGCGATTCAGGTCTTTATCCGCTCCAGCCCCTTCGATCAGCGGGGAGAACCCTACAGCCGCGCCACCTGCGTCGCGCTGCCTTATCCCTCGGCTGATACTCGCGATCTGGTAGCCGCGTCGTTGGCTGGGCTGCAGGCCATATTCAGGCCTGGACCAGCCTATGCAAAGGCCGGCGTGATCCTGATGGACTTCGTTGAGCCAGGCCGATTTACCCCGGACCTTTTCGCGCCGGCTCCACGCCCAGGCAGTGAGCGGTTGATGGCTGTCATCGACACAATCAACGCCAAGCAGGGTAGAGGGACAATCAGGCCAGCCAGGCTAGCGCCTGATCAGGGCTTCTCTATGAAGCGCGAGCGGCTGAGCGCTCGATTTACAACGTCCTGGAGTGAGCTGCTGCAGGTGAAGTGTTGAGCTAGATGTTCAACTCGGCTAACACCAGGGGCAAGGCACACCCCTGGTGCATGATCACCTTTCAAATATCTAGGGCTGGCAAACTGGCCACAATCTTCTGGGTTTCCAGACTCACTGTGACCACGCGCTGGAACAGCTCAAGCGGGTACTTGGGGTTTCCCATGGTTTCGGTGGCCCAGTCGTTGGCGTCATTGACGATGCCGCTGGCTTTGTCGGTGCGCACGGCTTGGCGCTCCATCACCCAATCCAATGCAGCCTTGCCGTTGACCACGTAGTCCCAGGCCGCTTCGGGGATGCCCTTGAGGGTGATGCGGTGGTTGTAGATCACTATGCTGCGATCATTCACATTCTTGCCCGTTTCCGGGTCTTTCTTCTTGGCGAACTTCATCTTCTCCACCCGGTAATCGGCATCGGTGAGGGTGCCCTTGGCCTCGATGGTCAACGGGTACGGCTCGACGGTTTCGTAGTTCAGGTGAAGGTCGGCCAGGGCTCGGCCAGCCTTGCTGAAAGCCCAGAAGTCGGCGGCTTTCTTCACTGCCGGAATGCGCGGCAGCTCCTTGCTCAGATTGTCGGCGTAGCGCTCGCGGTAGTCCGGGGAATGTAGGATGCCGTAGACGTAGTAGAACAGGTCTTCCTTGCCAATGACCTCGCCGGAGTAGATGCTCTTGAAGTGAGCTAAACCAGCGTCGGTGATTGCATCTCGGCGGCGCAAGCCGACCTCTGCGGACTCAGTAAAAAGGTCGTCTTTTGCGGCTTTGGGGGCTTCGTCGTAGAGATAAAGGGGGAAGCATTGTGCTCCAGCTTCCATAGAGTTGAGGTCAGGAGTCACTGCGCTGATGGTTGAGCTGAATTCCTTAGCACCTGTTGCCGTCACCAAGATGACGATGTTCGGCTCCCCTGTTGCCGGGAATATCCTTGGCATCTGAAATACGTACTCGTTGAATACCCTATTGAAGTACAACCATTGCTTGGTAAACGGGCGGTAGTGCGCTTTTTTCAGGGAATTTGACTGGTACTCGAAAGATCGGTTTTTTGCCAACTCTTGCTTAAGAGAGCGCGTCCAACTGATGCGCGTCGGATTAGTATCAATGAATACATCCAGCAGCTGCTCGCGTCCATTTTTGTCCAACTCCGGATGAGCCTGGTTAAAGCGCAATACTTCGGAGTTGTAGTAGTCAATCATGGCCTTCATATTGGCGCCCACCTTGGACTGGCTGGCGTTATAAGCTCTGGCATCGCGGTTGGTTCCTACGCCGAGCGAGAAATTTTCAAACAGTTTGAGCCCATCCCCCTTCTTGTCACCAATCGCGATGAACTGAGCGAAACTGTCATCGCGCTGCTTCAGCCAGTCGCCATGTTCATCCGGGGTGATCCGCTGCCACGCTTCGATACCAGCCACACTGGAGAAGCCTGCAATCTTCTCCAGCTTTTCCTCACGGGTGAGATAGTCACCAATGTCATGGAAATAGATCTGGCCGTGGTCTTGTGCGTTGGGATTCTTGACCAGCAGCGAGATAGCGATGGGAGCGCGACTGCCGCTGCCAAATATCTTGCCTCCTTCCTTACGTGAGGTTTCACCACTGGTGCGCTGGTTGCCGCGCAGATGGAATACATAGAGGCTGGAAAACTCATCGGCCAAGCACTTACGCAATCCATCTGCCGTGTTAGCTTCCAAAAAACCAGCGTTTGTTACGAAACCAATAATGCCCGCATCACCGATACGGTCGCTGGCCCATCGAATGGCTCGAATATAGCTATCGTAAAGGCCTCGAAAATTTGCCCCTTGTGAGTAAGCAGCATAAGTTTCCTCAATGCGCTTATCCAGGCTGGGATAGCTGACGTTGGGGTTTGGGGAGCAATGGAACCAAAAACCAACGTAAGCCTTACCACCTCCGCTCAGAGCCTTCTTCCTAGGCAATTCCCTCGATTGATCTTCCGTACTTTTCGAAAGTATTGCTGACGGCAATGTGCATCCGAGTTAATGTGGCCCAACACCACAATCTAGGAGCTGAACAATGAGCCAATCTGACCCGCAACACCCATCCCGCCGCATGCTGCTCAAGCGCGGAGCTGCCCTTTCCACATTGGCGATTACTGGAGTGGCCGGGTTAACTGTGCCTTCAGTGTCTTTTGCCGCAGCGCTTAGCAAAGAAGAGCGAGATAAAATGACGCCGGATGAGGTCATTGAAAGCCTGAAATCTGGCAATCTGCGTTTCCGTGAAGGCAAAATGCAGCAGCATGACTATTTGGCGCAAAAGCGCGCCAGTCAAAAGGGGCAGTATCCGTCAGCGGTAATTTTAAGCTGTATTGATTCGCGCGCTCCGGCGGAAATCCTGCTGGATGCCGGTATTGGTGAAACGTTTAACTGCCGTGTGGCTGGCAATGTGGAAAACGAAGACATTCTCGGCAGCATGGAATTTGCCTGTGCTCTGGCAGGGGCCAAGGTAATAGTGGTGATGGGGCATACCTCCTGTGGTGCGGTGAAGGGTGCCATTGCCAACGCCGAACTGGGAAACCTGACTGGATTGCTGAGCAAAATTAAACCGGCAATTACTGAAACGGCATACGCAGGTGAGCGTACGGCTGACAACTATGACTTTGTCGATTCCGTTGCCCGCACCAACATCAAGATGACGCTGGCCGATATCCGTCAACACAGCCCCACCCTGAATAAGCTCGAGCAGGATGGGAAAATAAAAATTGTAGGCGCTATCTATAAGCTTGTGGGTGGAGAGGTTGAGTTCTTTACCTGAGAATAAATAACCGTCAGCCTGGGCATGGCCGCTTTCGATCACAAACAGCTACAGGTCTTCCTCTGGATTACGCAGTGGCCGTAGCTCACCTCGGGCGACTTCTTCCGGTACCGCGAAGGAGTACCGTCCCAACATATTGATATGCTCGAAGATCAGCGGCGACAGCCGAACCAGATCCTCTTCCTGCACCGGGTAGCCGTGCTGCTTTAGCCGTTCCACAGCTGCCGTCATGTAGAGGGTGTTCCACAGCACGATGATGTTCACCACCAGGCCCAAAGCACCGAGTTGATCCTCTTGACCTTCGCGATAGCGCTGGCGAAGCTCGCCGCGTTTGCCATGGAACACGGCACGGGCCAGGCTGTGCCGACCTTCGCCTCGGTTCAGTTGGGTCAGGGTGGCGCGGCGCTTGGACTCATCATCGATGTAGGTCAGTGTGTGCAGGGTTTTCTCGATCCGCCCAAACTCTGCCAGCGCTTGGGCCAGGCGGGTCGGACGATCTCCCGTTTGCAGCGTGCGCATGATGCCGGTCGCCGGCACTCGACCGAGCTTGAGTGAACCAGCTAGGCGTAGTAGGTCATCCCAGTGTTCCGCGATCAGGTCGAGCTTGACCGACTGCCGGGCGAGTCCGTTGAGCTTGCCGTAATCCGCTTCTGGGCGTGTGCGCCAGAAGCGGGTGCCGCCGACATCGGCCAAGCGCGGGCAGAAGTGATAACCGAGCAAACGGAACAACCCGAACACCACATCGCTGTAGGCACCGGTATCGGTCATGATTTGTGTGGGCTGCAATTCGGTCTGTTGTTCCAGCACAACCGCAAGCAGTACCAGGCTGTCGCGCAAGGTGCCGGGTACTGTGATGGCGTTCAGGCCGGAGAACTGGTCGGAAATCAGGTTGTACCAGGTGACGCCCCGGCCGGTACCGAAGTATTTCGGGTTGGGCCCAGCATGCACGGTGCGCACTGGTACGACGAAACGCATGCCATCGGCGGAGGCCACTTCGCCGCCGCCCCAGATCTGAGCCAGCTCCAGTTGGCTTTGCGCCGACACCAGAATGGCGTTGGCTGCTGACAGGGTGTCGTCACGGAGATAGTTCTGGCTGACCCACGACAGCCGATCACGGCGCAGCGCTTGGTTATCGTTGCGGATCAATGGCTCCAGGCCGGTGTTACAGGCGCCTCCCAGCAGCACGGCGCACAGACTTGTCACCAGGTTGTCGGCCCGCGTATTGCGTTCGGATACATGGGTGAAGGCCTCAGCGAAGCCGGTACGGGCCGCGATTTCCAATAGGATTTCCGGCAGATCGACACGCGGCATCAAGTCGGCCACTGCTGCACGCAGTTGCAATAGCGAGTTTGGCTCCTCCAACTTGTCCAGCGCCCCGAGGGACAGCTCGGTTTTACCCTCTGCGCTCTCACTTAGCTGGATGGCCGGGTTGTCGGGAAGTCGGGCGGCAACCGCCTGCCACGTTGAATCCAGCTCAGCAGACAAAGCGTCCAAAGTGGTTTTGGCGTCGATGGTCAAGCCCAGTGAGCGGCAGATGATCGGTCGCGCCGACAGCCATTCTGCGCCATCGAGCAGACCGATACGCGGGTCGGCATAGCGCCAACTGGGTGCAACAAAGACATCGCGGCGGCGTAGGGCCGTGCGTAGTGCATCGAGCGTGCAGAAGACATAGGCGCCCATGTCGAGGGAGCCATCTTCGCGGGTGATGTGGTTCTGCCAGGCCTTGGCAACAATCTCCTGCGGCGCGTCATCCTCGGGCTTCCTGCGAGGTAGATTCAGTTGCAACCAGTCCAGACTAGCCGCCACCCCCTTGCCGGCGGGACTGAAGCCGAAGCGAATATGTTTCAGAAGATCGGGAAGGAAGCGGCGCACACTGCGGTAGCGCTCCTCCAGGGCGAGGTAAAATACATCGTTGGCCGGACGGATCAACGCAGTGACCTCTTCCAGGGCTTTCTCCAGCCTGACACGTGGCAGGTCGTTGAACAGCTGGGAACGGACGTTGTCATCGCTGATCGAGCTATCCAGCACGACCTTGCACGCAGCAGCGAGTGTTGCCGCCGAGCGATCCAGGTCTTTTAGGCTACGCAACCGGGCTTTCTTGTCAGCCTTCTCCGCATTGTTGAAAATATCACGTAGTAGCGCCTCCAGAACTTCCAGCGCATCGTCGTGCGCACTGGCTTCAAGGGAAACCGCGAACGCCACCAGCGTCGCCAACCGGCGCGACGCCGGCAGTCGATTGATGGCCGTGACCTTGGCCGTGTTGGAAAAGCGGGCCAGGGCTGCAATACGGCTGGGCGGGATATGTGCAGCCGGCGGCAAGGCGATACCCAACCCACGCACATCATCCAGCCGACGCAGCGCCCGAATCAGAGCAGGGCCACTGACCATCACCGGGCCGGAGCGTAGTTGATCCAGCCGGGAACTGCGGTTGCCTTCAGCCACCAGAAGCAAGTCTTGTAGGTGTTGTCTCTGTTCCTCGGTCACGCTGCGGCCTAAGGTGTACCAGAGGCGTTCTTCAACGCGGCTAC
>CAZOEC010000153.1:0-10733 GCA_964578635.1 uncultured Pseudomonas sp. | reverse complement strand
GCCGTCGGCCTCGACCCGGCACAGAGTCAGTTGGTCAGCTGGCTGGCCGCCAGCCCGGTCGATGACCCGGTAATCGCCCGGCAGGGTGCCGCCTTGCTGCTGGCCAGCCTGGCCAATAACGACGGTGCCACCCATATGGCCCAACGCCTGCCGCTGGCGGCGCTCGATGCGCATATCGATCGGCATGCGGCGCACCCTCTGCAGGTCAGCGATCTGGCGCGTCTGGCCGGACTGTCGGCGGCGCGTTTTCATGTGCGCTTTCTCGCGGAAACCGGGCAAACGCCCATGGACTATGTCCGCAGCCGCCGCCTGCAACTGGGTCGCTGGTTGCTGCAGAGCAGCGCACTGCCAATTGGCGAAATCGCCACGCGGGTGGGCTACAGCTCGCAGAGCGCCTTTACCGCAGCCCTGTCGCGACAGTTCGGCTGCACCGCCCGGGCCCTGCGCCAACAGCGCGAGTAATGCGACAAAAGCCGCAAGCCCTGCGACAGACACGCGCCCCGCGCCGCCCTAGACTGCAACCAGCCATCAAGGGAGACGTGGGATGCAACAGATCGAGTGGGACGATTTTCAACGGGTGGAACTGCGCGTCGGCACGGTGCTGTCCGCCGTGGTCAACGAGAAGGCCGTGAAACCGGCCTATGTGCTGCAGGTCGACCTTGGCGAGCTGGGCGTCAGACAATCCAGCGCGCAACTCACCGCCCACTACAGCTGCGACCAACTGCTCGGCCGCCAGGTGCTCTGCGTGTGCAACTTCGCCGCCAAACGCATCGCCGGGGTGCGCTCCGAGGTGCTGGTGACGGGCGTGTACGACGCCGACAACCGCGTGGTGCTGGCCAGCTTCGACAAGCCGCTACCGAACGGCGCACGCCTGGCATGAACCAACGTAATGCGCTCTGGGCCATCCACCTGGGGGCCCTGCTGTTCGGCCTGTCCGGCATTTTCGGCAAGCTGGCCAACACCACCCCACAGATGATCTCCGCCGGCCGGGCCATCTTCGCCGTCGCCGCCCTGCTGCTGTTCGCCCGCCTGATCAGCCAGGCCGCTCTGGTGCGCCTGGGCCTGCGCCAGCTGGGCCAACTGGCCCTCGGCGGGTTGCTGCTGGGCGGCCATTGGTGGAGCTTTTTCGAGTCCGTGCATATCTCTGGCGTGGCCATTGCCACCCTCGGTTTTGCCAGCTTCCCGGCTTTTACCGTGCTGCTCGAGGGTTTGCTGTTCCGCGAACGCACCCGGCCCGCCGAATACGCCATGGTGCTGCTGGTGTGCCTGGGCTTGGTGCTGGTCACCCCGGACTTCGACCTGAGCAGCGAGGCCACCGGCGGCCTGCTCTGGGCGGTGTTTTCGGGCCTGTTATTCGCCCTGCTGTCGCTGCTCAACCGCGCCAGCACCCGCGGCATCGACCCGGTGCAGGCCGCGCTGTACCAGAACCTGACGGTGCTGCTGGTGTTCCTGCCGCTGGCCTGGCCGACCCTGCCCAGCGTGCAGGCGCAGGACTGGCTATGGATGGCGCTGCTCGGGATCTTCTGCACCGGCCTGGCCCACAGCCTGTTCGTGGCCAGCCTGCGGGTACTCAAAGCGCGCACCACGGCGGTGATTTTCGCCCTGGAGCCGATCTACGGCATTACCTTTGCCTGGCTGCTGTTCAGCGAAGTACCGACCCTGCGCATGCTCGCCGGCGGCCTGCTGATCGTCAGCGCGATCTTTCTCTCGGCGCGGATGGCCAGGTAATCCAGAGCCTGCTCGCCAGCCAGGGGCAGGCCATATGCAATGGTTATGTCACTGCCAGGTGTTACGTAGGCCGTAGTTTCTTGGTGCGCACGACGCACCCTACAGGACAGGCCGTCTAGCGGCAGGTTCTTAGCTGGCCGGACGGTCGTTATGGCCCAGGTCCCGGGCCGGGTCGATCTGGTCGCGCAGCCGCTGCTTGAGTACCTTGGCCTCTGGGAAGCCACCATCGGCCTTGCGCTCCCAGATCTGCACGCCGTCGCAGGTGATGCGAAACGCCCCGCCGGTAGCGGGTTCCAGGCTGACCCGGGCGAGGTCATCGGCAAAGGTCGACAGCAGTTCCTGAGCCAGCCAGGCGGCGCGCAACAACCACTGGCACTGGGTGCAATAGGTGATGACGACTTCGGCTTTGTGGCTGGACATGCGCTGACTCCGGCAATAACGAAGCACGCATGATAGCGCCTGCGACGCCCAGTCCAGCAAGCAAAACGCCCGCTTGCCTGGGGCAAGCGGGCGTTCTGTAGGGCCAGAACAGACTAGGCGATCTTGGCCAGCAGCTGACGAGCCCTCTGCTTCTGCTTCTCGTCACCGCTGTTGATCACTTCATTGAGGATGCTGCAGGCACTGTCCAGGCTGCCCTGCTCGATATAAGCCAGCGCCATGTTCAGTTTGGCCAGGTTGTCGCGGTTGGTCGCCAGATGGTCGAGATCGCCCATCACCGCGCTGCTGGCCACCTTGGGCTGTTCGACAAAGGCCTCGTCCAGTTCGTCCTCGAGCCAGCTGTCATGGGGTGTTTCTTCCACCAGCATGGACTCGGCAAAGGGACTGCGCGCATCACGGCTGCCGGACAGCTCGAAAATATCCGAGCTACTCGGCTTGCCTGCGGCCGCCTTGCTGGCCGCTGCGCCGGCAACCGTGGACTGTGCGGTCGGCGAGAACGGGCTGACCAGATCCCAGTCGGCATCCAGCGACAGGTCGTCGAGGTTGAGTTTGCCGTCGTCGAGCCCCTCGTCCAGCATCGGCTCCTGGGGCTCGTCCAACTGCAGCACCGCATCGTCGAGCAAGTCCACCGGGGCCGTCTTGAGCAGGTCGGGATGACGTGCCTTCAGCTCATCGATGCGTACCGGCGAAAAGCCGACCGCGCGCAAACTGGCTTCCTGCAGGGCAAAGGCTTCGGCATCGCCAAGCTGGGCGAGCACCTCGAGCAGACGAAACGCTATATCGCTGCGCTGCGGCTGCGCCTGAATCGCCTTGCGCAAGGTAGTCGCGGCTTCCGGGAAACGGCCGTAGGCGATATAGACATTGGCACTCTGCAGGGCGTCGTTGCCCGCCGCCGGCCAGACCGGGCCGGCATTGGGTACATCACGCGCACTGAGCGCCACCGCCGACTTGGCCTGTGCCGGTGCAGCAACCACTGGTGCCGCTGCAGCCTTGGCCACCTGAGGTACACGGGCCTGTGGCGCTGGCGTATGGGGCTGTTGCGGGCGCGCTCGAGTGCGCCAGAACAACCCGGCCACGGCGGCCAGCAGCAACGCCAGCAGCGCCACCCCGGCAGCCAGCCAGCTGCGGGAAGCGTCGGCCACTGCAGGCTGCGCCGCCACAGCAGGGGCGGCGGCAGCGGCAGCCGCATCAGCCGCCTGCCGCGCCGCCAGCTCGGCCTGCAACCCGGCGATCTGCTGATCCCGGGCACTCATCTGTTCCTGCAGTTGCTGCACCTGCAGGCTCAGTTGCGCCAGACTTTGCTGTAACTGCGAAGTTTCCGCCAGCTGACTGGCCAGTTCCTGGTCGACCCGGCTCTGCTCCAGCTCAAGCAAGGGAGCAGACGCCTCGACCGGCACTTCGCTCGACTCGGCGGCAGAGGCGACAGCAGGCGCGGCGGACTCAACCACCTCGACCGGTGCAGCGACAGGAGCCGCAGTCGTGAGCGCCGCATCCGGCAGCAACAGCTCGACCCCGGCCAGCAGGCGGTTGCTGTCGCCATTGCTGAAGGCGCTGGGGTTTAGCGCCAGGATATCGTTCATCAAGGCCTGCTGGCCGCGTGTACTGCCCTCCGCGCGCAGGCGGGCGGCAATCTTCCACAGGCTGTCGCCGCTGACCACGGCATAACGCTGACCCTGTTCGGCACGCGGCAACTCACGCGGCGTGCCCACTGGCGCGGGGCTTACCTGGCTCGGTGCTGGCGGGGCCATCCGGGGGATCGGAGCAGCGGCCGGCAACGCCGGTGCCGCCGCCAGGGTGCGATAGGAGGAGGAGCCCGGCGGGTCGAGCAGAATAGTGTACTCGCGGTACAACTGGCCGCTGGGCCGCGCCACTTCGACAATAAAGTTCAGATAGGGCTCACGTACCGGCTGCGCCGATACCACCCGAATCACGCTACGGCCACCGCGCAGAAGCGGGGTAAAACGCAGGTCGTTGAGAAAATACAGACGGTCGACGCCGGAGCGGCTGAACACCTCGGCCGGGGCCAGGCGCACCTTCAGGTCGCTATCGCTGAGGTCGCCGATATTGAGCAATTCGATCTCGGCATCCAGCGGCTGACTCAGGGCCGAATGCAGGGTGATTTCGCCCAGTCCCAGCGCCGGGGCCATGCCCGAATAAAGGACCGAACCAGATGCCAGACCGATCAGTAGCTGACGAACCCTTGCCATATGAATATCTCCCGCTGAATCTGCCCGATCAGCCTCTCCCCCCATACGCCTGAGCGTACGCATCCCGCGCAGGGAGAGAACCTAAGGAACAGCATAGTCGTGCATCGGGAAAATACGTTCCATGTCGAACCCGGCTGACGCATGGCTTTAATTACACCCGGTGCTCGGCAATCGCACGCAGGCTGTTGGGCACATAGCCATTACAGGTTGCAGCATAGGCCAGCAGTCAATAAACCGACAAGGACATTATCTTGACGAGACATCGTCATTTTTTTGTCGACACAACGCCGCGAGCCGCCAGTACCGTCAGCAGGAACACCCCGGCCACCAGCCAGAAACTCTGCTTGAAGGCCAGTGCTTCGGCCAGGGGATGACCGCCCTCGGCGCTGTGCCGCCACTCGAGGAAAAAGGTCAGCAGGTTGACCCCGAAAGCCCCGCCCAGCTGTCGCACGAAGGTAATGGCTCCCGCCCCCTGGGCCAGCTCTTCGGGGCTGAGAATATCCAGCGAGCCGGTGCTCAGAGCCGGCAGCAGCAGACCCAGGCCGACCCGCCCCAGGCAGGTCCAGAAGCACAGGATAAGAAAGGCCGCGCCCTCCCCGACCCAGGCCAAGCCTGCGGCGGACAGGGCGAAGATCAGCAACCCGCTGATCAGCAACAGGGCGGTCGAGAGTCGATCGCTCAGCCAGCCACCGGCAAAAGAGGCCAGGCCCATAAAGGCTCCGGCGGGCAACAGCAACAGGCCGGCGCGACCGGCGCTGTAACCCTCGACGGTTTGCAGGTACAGCGGGATCAGATAGGTGGAGCCGTACAGGCCCAGCCCCAGGGTCAAGGCCACCCAGCTGGCACTGCGAAACCCCGCGTGCCGCCACAGGCTCAGGGGCAGCAAGGGCTTGGCGCTGCGGCGGCTGCGCAGTACAAACAGCGCGAGCGCCAGCAGCGTCAGGAGCAACGGCCCCCAGACCCGCGGCTGCGACCAGGCAAACCGCTGCGCCTCGGCCAGGGTGCCGAGGGCGGCGAAGATCGCCACAGCGAGCCAGACAAAGGCCACGAGATCCAGTGCCGGGGTGCTGCGCTCGCGCTGATTGGGCAGCAGCCACTGGCCGGCACCCAAGGCCAGCACACACATCGGCAGCGGCATCCAGAACACCGCGTTCCAGCCGAAATGATCGACCAGATAGCCGCCGATGCCCGGTCCCAGCGTGGGAGCCAGCATCACCCCCAGACCATACAGGCCGAGCGCCGTACCGCGCCCACCGTCGGCGAACACGCGAAAGATCAGCACCATGGCCAGGGGTTGTACGACGCCGGCACAGAGCCCCTGTACGATACGCAGGGCGATCAATTGCCAGGCGGCCTGCGCCACCAGGGCCAACAGGGAAGCGAAGATAAACAGCAACAAACCTGTCTGCGCCGTACGCCGCGCACCGAAACGCGCCTGAGCCCAGGCCGCCAGCAGCAGGCCGACGGTCATGGCCGCGAGAAAACCGGTAGACAGCCACTGCGCCAGCGGCCGGCCAATGGCGAAGTCCGCCATGATCGCCGGCAACGCCACGTTGATGCTGGTGGAAGCCAGCACCATGGCCATGCTGCCAATCATCAGCAGGGCCAATAACCACTGCGGATAATGCCTGCCGAAACGCTGCTGCAGCGCCTGCAAGTCGTCCTGCATCAGCGCCGTTCCAGGTTACTCAACACCTGGGCATGGACCTGCTGGCAACGGCGCAGGTCATCTTCATCAATTCCGGCAAAGACTTCCTTGCGCAACTGGGCGGAGATCGCTTCGATCTTTTCGATCAGTGGCAGGGCCTGGGGGCTCAGGGCAATCTTCTTCGCCCGACGGTCTTCCGGCACCGCCTGGCGGCTGACCAGGCCCTGAGCCTCAAGGCTGTCGAGCAGACGCGCCAGGGTCGGCCCCTCGACGCCAACGCTTTGCGCCAGTTCGCGCTGGGTGGGCAGTTCGGCAAAACGGCCCAGGTGCAACAGGACCAGCCAGCGCGCCTGGGACAGGCCCAGGCCGACCAGACGACGGTCCAGTTCGGCGCGCCAGGCGCGGGAAAGTTGGGCGACTTGCATGGCAAAACGGTGTTGATCGGTGTGCGACATGGATAACGGCTCTAATATCTATCAAAAAACTAATTATTAGCCAGCTAACCATAACCACCATACGGAGGCAAGCCCCGCCCCGTCGCCCATCTGTTTCACCATTTCACATACTGGTCTTCGACAAAGCCCCAGAGGTTGTCGATGCGCACCTCGGCACGGCCAATGGGGCGCAGCACGCCCGTGAAGCGGCCGAAGATCTGCTTGAAGTTACTGGCCAGCACGCCAAGGTTGGTCTGTTCCCGATGCAGGCCGCGACCCTCGAAGTGCAACTCCACCTGGCCGTCATGGGAACTGATCCGCCAGGGCTGCAGGGGTAGGTCGCGGTCGAAGGTAAAATGCACGCCGTCGACCTTGATCAACTCGCCATCGAGCCAGTAGCAGTTCTCGCTGAAGCTGGTTTCATTGACCCCGCAGGACAGGTTCAGGCCAACCCGCTGCGCACCCGCCTGACCGGACAGGCAGGCCCAGTTCCAGTGAGTTTCCGGGCGCATATAGCCGGCCGACCAGTCGTGGTGGGCAAAGGCATCGATCTGCGCCAGGTCGAAATCCCCCAGGGCGCTGCGCACCTGCCCCGTGCAGCGCACCCCCGCGACTTTCTGCGCATAGACCCAGCCATTGACCCCCGCCCGGGTATTGATGCACATGGGCTGGAACGCCGGCTGCGTTTCGGCAAAGCAGGCGTCGATGTGGGTGCCATCGTCCAGCTCCACCACCAGGCGTTTTTGCCTGCCGGCAGCCTGGTTCTCCAGGCGCAGCAGGTTGCGCCCGCTGCGTAACTGGCACACGCCCTCGTTCGGCGTCTGGGAAAAGCTGCTGCCAACGCCCAGCGGCAACTTGAAGCGCCGCTCGATCATGCGCCCGCTGGCGGGGTGAAACAGATAGACGAAGCCGATCCCGGCCAGGCTCAGATTGGCCAGGGCGCAGCCGCCGATCAACTCGTCGCTGATCAAGCCGAAATACTGGAACTGATGAAAGCGCCGCCACTTCGCCAACGCGCCCAGACGTTTGCCCATGGGTGAACGGAAGTCAAAGTCGCGGTAATTGATCAGCCCCGGAGCGGCGGCAAAGATGCCGTAATGGGGCTGGCCGTTGGCCTGAATCAGTCGATCCATGGGGGCATTCACTCAAGGGAAACCCTGCGCATGCTAGCACCGGCCCTGGCGCTCAGGCATTCACCCGGCGCGCCAAGCACAGCGGCAAAATCGGCCAATACGGTGTCGATTGGGCTTCGTCGCCCGCCCCGACCTACGCGACCACCTGATTGCGACCAAACGCCTTGGCCTCATACAGGGCGCGATCGGCATGTTCGTAGAGCTGCGCCAGCGCGCCACTCTCCTCGGGGCGGATACAGGCCACGCCAATCGACATGGTCAGCATCGCCGCAGTGTCCGAGCCGGCATGCTCGATGGCCTGGGTTTGCAGGGTCTGGCGCAGGGCCTCGGCATGCTGCCGCGCCTGGGCCACATCGATGTCGTACAGCAGCACGGCAAACTCCTCGCCGCCCAGGCGCACCGCCATGTCCAGCGGCCGCCGCGCCGCATCCAGAAGCAGGCTGCCGACCCGCTGCAAGACGCTGTCGCCAGCCTGATGGCCGTAGTGATCGTTGTAGGCCTTGAAGTGATCGATATCGCACAGCAGCAGTGCCAGGCTGCGCTTCTCGCGCTGGGCCTGACGCCACAGGCGCTCGAACTGCCGGTTGAAACTGCGCCGGTTGTGCAGCCCGGTAAGACTGTCCTGATCGGCCAGCACCCGCATCAGCCGACTGATCAGAAAATGCTCGCGCGACTTGAACTCCAGCAGATAGCAGCCGACCGCGCCCATCAGGTTACCGAACAACAGAAACAGGCTGTTATTGATCAGGCGAGGCAGTGGCACATCGGCCATCAACAGCTCGGCCGCGATATAGGTCAGCAGGATCAGCAGGGAACAGGCCAGGGCTTCACACAGACGCAGACCGACCAGAAAGTAGGACGCCATGCACACCAGCAGCAGGCCCTCGTAGGGGTAGCTCGGGTCGACCCGATGCGCCAGGCCGACCACCAGCGAGGCTCCAACACCCAGGGCCAGAATGGCCACCAGGCTCAGGGGTTGTAGCAAGCGGATGTGCCGTCGCTGCAGCAACAGCCCGGACAGGATGATCAGGACCAGCAGCACAACCAGGCGGATACCGAGCATCCACCAGACCTCGGGGGCCTGGATCAGGACAAAGTCAAAGGCGGCGAAGGCCAGCCAGATCAGCATGCCCACGGACAGCGCAATGCGCTTGAGGTCGTAGGTCTCGTCACGCAAGGCTAGGCGGTACTCGCGCTCGAGCGGCGGGGCGAAACGCAGCCAGCGAAACCCCAGGGCCAGCTGATCGGCATAGGCGCTGGAACGAACATCATCCAACCAGACGTGTGAGAGCGACAACCTAGACCTCTACTGGGGAAGGACTGAAATCACCTTAGCTGCTCGCCACCCCAGCCACAAGCGACTCCCTGCTGCGGCGCAGCGAATGCGGCTCGTCACCCCGGAGCCGTCCGCGCCTCAGGCCTCGAACTCGGCCTGCAGGGCGGCGCGCACGCAGTGCAACACGCCCAGTTCAACACGCCCTACAAAGCGCTCGCTGATCGCCGTGACCGCTGGCAGCTCGCCCTCGCCATCGAGAAAGGCATCCTGAATCTCGCCCAGCAACTCCTCGGGCAGATCCAGGGCCTGCTCCAGGGACAGTTGCTGACGGCCGATGGCCTCTGCCAGCAGGCCGTAGACATTCTTCTCGCTGCAGCCGAGTTGGCCGGCGATCTGCGCCGGGGTCATCCCGGCGCGGGCCAGACTGACCAGCTCATGGCGCAGGTCGACCACCGCCCGCGGCGCTTCGGCCTCGCCACCGAGCACGGCGAGGAAGGCCTCGCCATAACGCTCCAGCTTGCGCGCGCCAACGCCGCTGACCCGCGCCATTTCGGCCAGGGTACTGGGCTTGCTGCGCAGCATTTCCAGCAGGGTGGCGTCGGGGAAAATCACATAGGGCGGCACCCCATGCTCCTCGGCCAGCTTGCGCCGCAAGGCGCGCAAAGCTTCCCACTGCTCGCGCTCCTCACCGCGCACCAACTGGCTGGCGGCGCTGCTGGAGGCCTTGGCACTTTGTTGCGGTTTGAGATCACGACGCAGCTGCAGCGTTACCTCGCCCTTGAGCAAGGGCCGGCAGCTATCGGCTAAGCGCAGGCCACCAAAGCCCTCGAGGTCGACATCAGCCAGGCCGCGCGCCACCAGTTGGCGGAACAACGAACGCCATTCCCCCTCGGCCAGCGCCTTGCCGATACCGAATACCGCCAGGTGCTGATGCCCCACGCCACGGATCTTCTCGTTGTCGCGCCCGAGCAGCACATCGACCAGGTGCCCCACGCCATAGCGCTGGCCGGTGCGATAGATCGCCGACAGGGCCTGACGCGCCGGCTCGGTGGCATCCCAGGTCTGCACGCCGTCGGTGCAGTTGTCGCAATGGCCGCAGGGTTGCGGCATCTCTTCATCAAAATAGGCCAGCAGCGCCTGACGCCGGCAGCGGGTTTCCTCGCACAGCGCCAGCATGGCATCGAGTTTGTGCTGTTCGACTCGCTTGTGCCGCTCATCGCCCTCGGAGTTGTTGAGCATCTGCTTGAGGAAGATCACATCCTGCAGGCCGTAGGCCATCCAGGCATCTGCCGGCAGGCCATCACGGCCGGCGCGGCCGGTTTCCTGGTAATAGGCTTCCAGGGATTTCGGTAAGTCGAGGTGGGCGACAAAGCGCACGTTGGGTTTGTCGATGCCCATGCCGAAGGCGATCGTGGCCACCATGATCAGACCTTCCTCGTTGAGAAAGCGTTTCTGGTGATAGGCACGCAGCTCGTTGGCCAAGCCGGCGTGGTAAGGCAGCGCGGGGAAGCCCTGCTCGGAGAGGAACGTGGCAACTTCTTCGACTTTCTTGCGCGACAGGCAATAGACGATGCCGGCATCGCCCTTGCGCGCCGCAAGAAAATTCAGCAACTGCTTGCGCGGCTGCTCCTTGGGCACGATGCGGTAGAAGATATTCGGCCGGTCGAAGCTCGACAGAAAGCGCTCGGCATTCTGCAGATGCAGGCGCTGGACGATTTCCTCACGGGTGCGCATATCCGCGGTGGCGGTCAGGGCGATGCGTGGCACATTGGGGAACAGCTCGGCGAGCTGGCCCAGCTGCAGGTATTCCGGACGGAAGTCATGGCCCCACTGCGACACGCAGTGCGCCTCGTCGATGGCGAACAGGGC
>CAZOEC010000152.1:0-10752 GCA_964578635.1 uncultured Pseudomonas sp. | reverse complement strand
CCGGCGTGACAGGCCGGTATTCTAACCGACTGAACTACCGCTGCGCGTCGGTGGACTTTCGTCCGGTTTCACAAGAGTGGTGGGTGATGACGGGATCGAACCGCCGACCCTCTGCTTGTAAGGCAGATGCTCTCCCAGCTGAGCTAATCACCCGCTGCTTGCGAGGCGCGAAATTTACGCAAGGGCCGAAGCTAAGTCAATACCCTGCTTCAAGTTTTTCTAAAAAGATGGAAAACCCGGTGCCCCCATGCAGTGCCCATTTGCAGCGTCGTGCACCGCCATGCAGCCTGGCGCGGCGCTTATGGCGCGACCCGCAGGCTCAAACGTGCAGCTACCTTGCTGTCCTCGGCACGGTCCAGCCCCGCCTCGACAATCTGCACCCCCTGGGCCTCCAGCGCGGCGAACCAGCGCAGTAACTGGGCAAAAGATGCCGGCTGCACACTGACCTGCAAGGCACCGCCACTGTCGCTATCCAGCCGTTCGATGCTCAGGCCCTGCGCCCCAGCACTGGCCGTCACCAGACCCTGCAGGCGCGCCGGTTCGACGCTCACCTGCGGCCGGCTCGCCAGGCTGCGCGCCAGCGGAGCCCGGCTCTGCAGGTAGGCATGCAGTTCGCGCTGGGTTTCGAAGGCGCTGCGCGCACTCGCCAGACGCTGCTGGGCCGGCTGCCAAAGCGCCAGGTAGAGCAGTACCAGCAGGACAAACAGCGCCAGGCAGGTCAACGACAGCCGATCACGGGGGGCCAGGGCGCGCCAGCGCTGAACCAGCACCGAGCGTTCCAGCTGGGCGGCAAAACCTTTATCGAGCTCGAGCATACTCATCCTCCGATCACCACGCGGGCACTGACACCATCGGCTTCCCGGCTGGCCGAGCCCAGCTGCACGGCCAGCCCGCCTTCCTGCAGGCGCTCGCGCAGCCGCTCCAGCTCGGCAAAGCCTGCGGCCTGCACCTGCATGGCCAGGTCGCCGCGGTTCTCGCTAAAGTCCACCTGCCGGATCTGCACCTGCCCGCCCTCGGCCACCACGGCCTGACTGACCTGCGCCAGCAAACTCAGCAAGCGCGCTTGGCCAGGCCCACTGCCCGCCCCCAGATGCTGATCGAACTGCGCCCGCAGATTGACCAGCTTGCTGTCCTGGGGAAACAGCTCCTGATAGAGCGCGGCGCTGGCCGCGGCGTAGTTATCGGCCTGGCGCTGCAAATGCCAGCCCTGGGCCAGATAGAAGCCCCATTGCAGCACCAGCCAGAGGCCGAGCACGCCCAGCAGCGGTTTCCAGCGCTGCCACTGGCCGCCACTCGACTGCGCGGCAAAAGCCTCCTGCGCCAGATTCGTACCAGTAGTCTGCTGCGCCAGCCAGAGGAATGGTGCGTCGATCTGCACACGCTCATCCACCGGCTGCGGGGCCTCCTGGCCGGGGCAACACCAGGCCTGCTGCGGATGCGCGCAAAGCGCCGCCAAGGCCGGCCAGTCGGCAGCAGTCAGGGCCAGGCGGGCAACCCCCTCGCCGCCCAGCAACCAGCGGCCATGCAACTCCAGCAACTGGCTGCCGGTTGCCGGCAGCAAATCGGCATCCACGACGATGCGCTGCGGGGGCGTGTCACATAGCGCCAACCAGGCGGCCAGCCAGCTGCGACGTACGGCAATCACCCGGTAGCGGCCATCGGCCAGGGCCTCCCCCAGCGCCAGGTGCATCAACTCGACATCCTCGGCCAGCAACTCCTCCACGGCGAAGGGCAGCGCCTGACGCAGCCAGCGCGCCTTGCGGGTCGGCAGATTGACCGCGCAGGCAGTCACCGCCTCGACCGGCAGCACCAGGGTCCAGCTGCCCGACAGCTGCGCCTGCACCTCGTCGAACCGCAGACACTCGCTGCGCCCCTCCGCGACCCGCTGTACCAGCAGGTCCAGGCGGGCACCGGCGCAGGCCGCGGGCGGTAGAAATATATGCAACTGACTCATGGCTCGACTTCCTCGACGGGCGCAGCCGGCATGCCGCTGAGCCCCAGATCACGGGCTAAAACATATATCCGGCCATCGCTGGCGCGGTACAAGGTGCTGCGCAGAACCTGTCGGCGATCGCCGATATGGACTTCGCTGACCACCTGAAAATACTGGCTACCGACACCCAGGGCCTGGCTCTGTGGCTGCAGGCCAGCAAGAGCAGGCTGCCCGGTAAAGCCCTCCGGCTTGTCGTAGCCCTCGCTGCCGCGTGCGGCGACCAGCCCCAAGGCAGCGCTCAGCGACAAGCCATCGGCTACGCTGGCCAACACCCGGGCGCTGGCGGTATTGACGTTCAGGGTCGCCTCCGCCGGCAAGGCAGTGACATAGGGCGACACGCGCTGGTAGTCGACCTCGTTCATTTCCAGCAGCAGACGCAGCTCCGATACATCCGCCAGCGCCCGATTACCGGCGCGATAGGGCGGCTGTTGCAGCAGGTACTGATTGTCCTCGGCCCCGTAAGCCCCGCTGGCCTGGTCGTCGGCATCCAGCCAGTCGAGCAGGCGCTCGGCATAAGGCGTTTCGATCTGCAGCCCCAGCAGCAACCGGCGAAACTGGGCCATGGCGGCGTCGTTGGGCTGCCCCTGGCGCACCAGGCTGTTGAGGTTGAAGCGCGCACTCAGATCACTGATCTGCACCCGCAATTCGCCGCCCTCATCCAGGGCAAAGGGAGCCAGGGGCTTGGCCCATGACTCGTTCAGGTGATCGACCGGCATACGCGGGTCGCCCTGACGCAGATCGCGCAGCAGCACCGCCTTGGCCAGGGTCTCGCCGCCCAGGGCATAGTGCCAGGCCTGGCGCACATGCAGCTGGTTGGTGCTGCTGCGAATCGACAGCTGCTGACGGGCGATGATCCCGGCACTGACCACCGTGACCACCGCCACCACCAGCAATACGGTGATCAGGGCCATGCCGCGCTGATGCCTCATGCTTGTGGCGCTCCCGGCTCGTCACCCGCCTGGTCCTGCGGGGTCTCGGGGCCCTCCCCGGGGATCTGCCCCTGGCGCTCGGGCAGCCCCTCGGGCAAGCGCAACAGGCGGCGCAGCTGGCCATAGCGGCGATGCTCCAGCAGCAGTTCAAGGGCCTGAGGCAGCCGGGTCAGGCCGTCTTCCCCCGGCCCCGACTCGGGCGGCCAGCTGTCATGCCACACACCCTTGGCGTCCCGATAGCGCAGCTGCAGGGCCGTGACCCCATCCAGGGCCTGCTGCACCTGGGGCTGACTGTCCTGGGCCTGATCGAGCACCGTCCAGTACAGGCGCTGCCATTGCTCGCCACTGCGCTGCCAGCGCACCCGTTGCAGCGAGGCACGCGGCTGCGCCAGGGGATTGCGCCAGCCACTACGACTGAGTTCGAGCGCGCCCTCATCGCCCGCCTCGGCGAGCAGCGCCGCCCGCGGCTCGCCGAAGGGGTCGCGCACCGGCCTGGCCTGTACCTGCAACAGATCCCGCTCGAATGCCGCCATGGCCCGCACCAGCTCGCGCAACTGCGCCTCATGGCTACGGGTGACCTTGTCGGTTTGCAATACGCTGTCGAGCATGCGGTAGGTGCCCAGGCCCAGCAGCGCGAAAATCGCGATGGCGATCAGCAATTCGAGCAGGGTAAAGCCCCGCGCCGCCTTCATAGCCCGTCCCCGAGGAAACCTTCGAGGCTGACCAGGGCGCGCTCGCGCACCTCGCCGCTATTGCCACGCTCGGCACGCTCCGCCACCCACAGGGTGACGCGGCGCAGCGCCGGCTCGCTGGTCGCCCGGACTTCGCTCTGCCACTGCCAGCGCCGCCCGGCGAACATCAGCTCACCCTGGGCGCGGCCATCGGCCACCGGGGTTTGCGCCAGCTGCAGTTCGCTCAGTTGGTTGTCGGCGATCCACATTGCCAGGGTCTTGTCTTCCAGACGCGAAGCGGTCTGCAGGCTGCGCGCGGTGGCGGTCAGCACGCTGGCCGCGACCATGGCGAAAATGGCCAGCGCCACCAGCACCTCAAGCAGGGTAAAACCGGCTACGCGCTTCATCCGGCGCGTCCTGGCGGCGATTCGATTTCAACCCTGGGCAGGCGAAAACCGTCGCTGCTCAACACCAGGCGCAGGCCATCGGCACGCCGCTCCGCCAGGCGCAGGCGAAAGGGGCTCATTTCGCCGCTGGAGAGCAACAGCAACTGTGGCAGCAGCGCCACACCCTCGCCGCCCTCGGCCTTGTCCTCGGGCAGCGGCAGGGCCAGGGCGGCACCCTCCAGCTCGACACTCAGCTCGGCCCAGGCAGGCAATCGATGGGGTTTGCCGGGCAGCGCCTGCCAGCTCAGGGTCAGCGAGTCGTAGCGCAGCACCTGGTAACTATCGGGGCTGAGCAACAGGCCATATTCACGGTTATCCAGCACCGCCTCCTCGGCCAGCACACCAATCAGGCCAGCCAGGCGCTCGGCCTCGCTGTGCAGCTCCCGCCCCGGACCGACGATGCCCAGGCTGAGCACCGTCAGGCCAATCAAGCTGCCGAGAATCACCAGCACCACCAGCAACTCGATCAGGGTAAAGGCCCGCGACCCGGCTGCGGCGGGAACCCGCATGGCGGCACGGCGCACTCAGCAGCGCCCCATCAGAGGTCCCAGTTACCGATATCGGCATCATTCTCGCTGCCACCTTCCTTGCCGTCGGCACCCAGCGAATAGAGGTCGAACGCACCCTTGGTGCCCGGGGCCAGGTATTGGTAGTCATTGCCCCAGGGGTCCACCGGCATGCGCTTGAGGTAGCCATCGCGGTTCCAGTTCTTCGGCTGTGGATTGCCCGAAGGTTTTTTCACCAGGGCTTCCAGGCCCTGCTGGGTGCTCGGGTAGCTGTGATTGTCCAGCTTGTACATATCCAGGGCGGCGGCGATCGACTTGATATCACCCTTGGCCACGGTGACCTTGGCCTGGTCCGGCCGGCTCATCACCTGCGGCACCACCAGGGCGGCAAGAATGCCCAGGATCACCACCACCACCATGATTTCGATCAGCGTAAAACCCTTTTGCCCCTTGTTCACGTGCTTACCCCACCAATTGATTGAGCGACAGAATCGGCAGCAGGATGGCCAGCACTATGACCAGCACCACTGCTCCCATAAAAACCAGCATAAAAGGTTCGAACAACCCGACCAGCAACGCCACCTGGGCCCCCAGGTCGTTTTCCTGATTGCGCGCGGTACGCGCCAGCATCTGATCCAGTTCGCCGGAGCGTTCGCCGCTGGCAATCATATGCAGCATCATCGGCGGAAACTGGCCGCTGGCCTCCAGCGCGCGGGTCAGGCTGCCACCTTCGCGGACCTTTTGCGCGGCGATCACCACATCGGCGCGGATCACCCGGTTGGCGATCACCTGCGCGCCAATACCCAGGGCTTCGACCAGGGGCACGCCACTGCGAGTCAGGATCGCCAGGGTCGAGGCAAAGCGCGCGCAATCGGTGGCCCGAATCAGCCGCCCGATCAGCGGCAGGCGCAATAGCAGGCCATGCCAGCGCGCCTTCAGCGCGTCGTCGCGCAATGTCCAGCGCAGGGTGAACACCGCCGCCACCGCCAGAATAACCGCCAGCCAGCCCCAGCTCTTGACCCAATCACTCAAAGCAATCAGACCGCGGGTCAGGGCCGGCAGGGTCTGTCCGGAATCGACGAACACCCGCACCACATCCGGCACTACATAGCCGAGCAGAAAGCCAACGATCAGCAGCGAGGCGCACATCAGAATCAGCGGATAGAGCAGCGCCAGCTGGATTTTCTGCCGCGACTGCTGGCGTTGCTCGGTGTAATCGGCCAGTTGCTCCAACACCGGGCCCAGATGCCCGGCGTGCTCGCCCGCCGCCACCGTGGCGCGGTACAGCTCGGGGAAGGCCGAGGGGAATTCCTTCAGGCTGCTGGCCAGGTCATGACCCTCCAGCACCCGCGCGCGCACGGCCAGGAGCATGCTCTGCACCCGCGGCGAACGGGCCTGGGCCGCCGCCGCGCGCAGGGCCTCCTCGATCGGCAAGGCCGCCTGGATCAGCGTCGCCAGCTGGCGCGTCAGCAGCGCCAGATCGCTGGCCGACAGGCCGCGACTAAAGCTGAAATGGCTACCGCCGCCGGCGTGCTCGCGGGTCCGGGTCGGCTTGACGTCCAGCGGGGCGAGCTGGCGGTCGCGCAGCACCTGGCGCACCTGGCGGGCGCTGTCGGCCTCCAGCACGCCTTTCTGCTGGCGGCCCTTGCTGTCGAGGGCGAGGTATTCGAAAGCGGCCATGCCCTATTCCTCGCGGGTCACGCGCAGCACTTCCTCCAGGGTGGTAACCCCGGCCAGTACGTTGCGCATGCCGTCGGCCCGGATGCTCGAACCCAGGCTGCGGGCATGGCGAACCATGTCCTGTTCGGAGGCGGCATTGTGGATCAAGGTGCGCAGCTGATCGTCGAACACCACCAGCTCATAGATGCCGGTACGTCCGCGATAACCCTGCTGATGGCATTCGGCGCAGCCGCGGGCGTGATACAGGCTTGGCGGCGATGCAGCACTTACCCCCAGCAGCGCGCATTCCGCCGCATCGGCCTGGTAGGCCTCCTTGCAGTGCGGGCAGAGCACCCGCACCAGGCGCTGGGCCAGCACCCCGAGCAGGGACGAGGACAGCAGAAAGGGTTCGACGCCCATATCCACCAGGCGCGTGATGGCCCCGATGGCACTGTTGGTGTGCAGGGTCGAGAGTACCAGGTGACCGGTCAGGGAAGCCTGTACGGCGATTTCCGCGGTTTCCTTGTCGCGAATCTCGCCGACCATCACCACGTCCGGGTCCTGACGCAGGATGGCGCGCAGGCCGCGGGCAAAGGTCATGTCGACCTTGGCGTTTACCTGGGTCTGACCAATACCTTCGAGGTGATATTCGATTGGGTCTTCGACGGTAAGAATATTGCGGCTGCGGTCATTCAGGCTGACCAGGCTGGCGTACAGCGTGGTGGTCTTGCCCGAGCCAGTGGGGCCGGTCACCAGCAGGATGCCATGGGGTTTGCGTACCGTGGCTTCCATCAGGTCGCGGTCGCGGGCGCTCATGCCCAGGTGCTGCAGGTTGAGACGGCCGGCCTGTTTGTCGAGCAGACGCAGCACCACCCGCTCGCCATTGGCCGAAGGCAGGGTCGAGACCCGCACATCCACCTCACGACCGCCGACTTTCAGGGAAATCCGCCCGTCCTGGGGAATACGCTTCTCGGCGATATCCAGGCGCGCCATCACCTTGATCCGCGAGACCAGCAAGGCCGCCAGCTCACGCTTGGGCTCGAGAACCTCACGCAGGATGCCGTCCACCCGGAAGCGTACGACCAGGCGTTTCTCGAAGGTTTCCAGGTGGATATCCGAGGCGTTTTCCTTGATCGCCTCGCCGAGGATGGCGTTGATCAGGCGAATGATCGGCGCGTCGTCTTCCTGCTCCAGCAGGTCCTCGGTTTCCGGCACCTGCTCGGCCAGCGCCGCCAGATCCAGGCTGCCGCCGATGTCCTCGGCCAGCTGCATGGACGCCGAATCATGCTGGTAGGCCTGGCCCAGCGCCTGTTCGAAGGCCTCCTGGGTCAGGCCACGCAGCGCCAGCTGCGCGCCGATCATCCGCTGGGCTTCGGCCAGGGCCACCAGCTCGACACCCGGACGATAAGCCAGGCAGGGGCCCTCGCGTTCGCTCAGCAGAACCACGCCGTGGCGCCTGGCAAAGCTGAACGGTAAACGCCGTAGTGGCACTTCGGTGAGCAGCGCATTCATGGGGTAACGGACCTTGACCACGGTAACCAGGCGTCTGTCGCAAAAGCAGCAACCGAGCGCTCAACACCTAGGGTTCCACGAGTTAATTGTTGTAAGTTGCCTGCAATTAGAACGCAAACAAGGGCGCGCTATCTTTAGCACATTGAGCCGAGCGACACACGCCCCTGACGGGGGGCTGTCAAATCGACGGCAACTGTCTATGATCAGCGCGCGATCCAGGCCACAGAATAATAAAACGCGGAGTGACGCTTTTGCCCGTTTCGGCAACCCAACACTGGCTCCAGCGGCATGCCATCACCCTGGCAGCCATCGCTATCGTTCTCGCCATGAGCATCAGCCTGGCCTGGCAAAGCGCCGACTGGCTGCGCCTGTTGCGTACCCCGCCGGCGACCAGCGAGCTCAACCCCAGTGCCCCCAACGCCCCGGCAAGCCACCCGCAGCTCGGCCAGCTGTTCGGCCACAGCCAGCCTGACAGCGCCGACGCCCCGGCCACCAACCTGCGCCTGACCCTGCTGGGCAGTTTCGTGCATGCCGACCCAAAGCGCTCCAGCGCGATTATCCGCAGCGAAGGCAGCCCGGCTCAGCGCTACAGCGTGGACAGCGAAATTAGCAGCGGCGTGCGCCTGCATGCGGTGAGCGCCGATCGAGTCGAGTTGCTGCGCAATGGCCGCCGCGAGAGCCTGAGTTTCCCACTCAGCCAGCCCCAGGACAGCGCCAATTCATATAGCAGAAGCGACAGCGCCGAGGACTCACTCGAACAGCTCAGCGAAATGGAAAACGACAACCTGGCGCAACTGCGCGAACGCATGGATGCCCTGCGCCAGCAGATGGAAGCCTCCGGCACCTTGCCGGCGGACGCTGAACCCACCGATCAGCCTACGGAAAACGACTGAACCGATGACCCCGATCCTTTCGCGCCTTACCTTCGCCCTGCTCGCCGCAGGCCTGGCTTGCAGCCCGCTGCCGCTCAGCGCCGCCGTCAATGCCGTGACCCCGAGCGCCAGTCAGCAGGAAGAAAGCTGGACCATCAACCTCAAGGGTGCCGATATCCGCGAGTTTATCGACCAGGTGGCGCAGATCAGCGGGCAGACCTTTGTCGTCGACCCCCGGGTCAAAGGCCAGGTCAGCGTGGTGTCGAACACCGCACTGAATCTCAGCGAGGTCTACCAGCTGTTTCTCTCGGTCATGGCCACCCACGGCTTCAGCGTGATCACCCAGGGCGACCAGGCGCGCATCGTGCCCAATGCCGAAGCCAAGGCCGACGCCGACTCCGGCCGCGCCGCCCCGGACCGTCTGGAGACCCGCCTGATCCAGGTGCAACATGGCTCGGCCACCGAGCTGATCCCGCTGATTCGTCCGCTGATTCCGCAGTACGGCCATCTGGCTGCGGTCAGCTCGGCCAACGCCATTATCATCAGCGACCGCAGCGCCAATATCGAACGCATCGAAGACCTGCTGCGCCAGCTCGATCAGAAGGGCCAGAACGACTACAGCGTGCTCAACCTGCAACATGCCTGGGTCATGGACACCGCCGAGGTGCTGCGCAGCGCCATCGACCGCGGCCAGGCCAAGGGCGCGACCGGCACCCAGGTGGTGGCCGACGGCCGCACCAACCGCCTGATCCTGCTCGGCCCACCGGCGGCGCGCGCCAAGCTGATGGCCCTGGCGCAATCGCTGGACACCCCCACCAGCCGTTCGGCCAATACCCGGGTGATTCGCCTGCGCCACAGTGATGCCAAGAGCCTGGCGGAAACCCTCGGCGAGATTTCCGAGAAGCTCAAGCCGGAGGCCGGTGGCGAAGGCACCGGCAAACCGCAGACGGTGCTGATCCGCGCCGACGAGAGCCTCAACGCCCTGGTGCTGCTGGCCGAGCCCGACGTGGTGGCGACCCTGGAAGATATCGTGCGTCAGCTCGACGTGCCACGCGCCCAGGTGATGGTCGAGGCGGCGATTGTCGAGGTCTCCGGCGATATCAGCGACGCCCTGGGCGTGCAGTGGGCGGTGGACGCCCGCGGCAGCACCGGCGGCCTGGGCGGCACCAACTTCAGCGGCACCGGCCTGTCGGTCGGCAGCGTGCTGCAGGCCATTCAGGATCAGGGCAATGGCACCGACAACAATACTCTGAACAATCTGCCGGATGGCGCGATCATCGGCCTGGGCACCGACAGCTTCGGCGTGCTGATCACTGCGCTGTCGGCCAACAGCAAGAGCAACCTGCTGTCCACTCCCAGCCTGCTGACCCTGGACCACCAGAAGGCGGAAATCCTGGTCGGGCAGAACGTGCCGTTCCAGACCGGCTCCTTTACCACCAGCGGTTCGGGTGCCGACAACCCCTTCACCACCATCGAACGCCAGGACATCGGCGTGACCCTCAAGGTCACCCCGCATATCAACGACGGAGCCTCGCTGCGTCTGGAAATCGAGCAGGAAATCTCCTCCATCGCCCCCACCAGCCAGGGCGTCAATGCGGTCGACCTGATCACCAACAAGCGCTCGATCAAGAGCACCATCCTCGCCGAAAACGGCCAGGTCATCGTACTTGGCGGGCTGATTCAGGATGACGTCACCCAGGCCGACTCCAAGGTGCCGCTGCTGGGCGATATCCCCCTGCTCGGCCGGCTGTTCCGCTCGACCAAGGAAACCCGCATCAAGCGCAACCTGATGGTGTTTCTGCGTCCTACGGTGATCCGCGACGCGGCAGGTATGGCGGCGTTGTCCGGGAAGAAATACAGCGATATCCGCGTGCTCGGCGATATTCGCGAGAACTACCGCCCCGGCATCCTGCCGCGCAACCCGGTGCAACTGTTCGACCAGGCCGAGCCAGAAGCAATCGACCTGCGCGAGTAGATTCGCGGCCCTGTACGCGAGGCGATAATCGCGGCCATGGGACTGGGCGTCCCCGCCGCTCTCATCAAAAAAACTCTTTGTTTTATATATAGAAATTAAATCCGCACAAAGACCTGTAGGAGCGGGCCATGCCCGCGAAACGTATCGCGGGCATGGCCCGCTCCTACAGGTACCTACAAGCCAAAAGAC
>CAZOEC010000151.1:0-10765 GCA_964578635.1 uncultured Pseudomonas sp. | reverse complement strand
ACAGGTTGCCGCGCCGCGAGGTGGTCGGGTGCGACAGGCCCTTGAGCGCCTGGATAAAGCAGATCGAGGCGATCAGGTAGAGAACAGTGATCAGATTCATGCTCATGGTCAGTGCTTCTCCACAGGCGCTTTCGGCGCTTTCTTCTTGAACATTTCCAGCATGCGCCGGGTTACCAGGAAACCACCGAACACGTTGACCGCAGCCAGGGCCACGGCCAGGGTGCCCATGGTCTTGCCCAGCGGGGTTACGGTCAGCGCCGCCGCCAGCATGGCCCCGACGATAACGATCGCGGAAATCGCGTTGGTTACCGCCATCAGCGGGGTATGCAGGGCCGGTGTGACGTTCCAGACCACGTGGTAGCCGACATAAATCGCCAGCACGAAGATGATCAGGTTGTAGATACCGTCGGAAATCATATCCATGGTTGTTCTCCCCTTAGCCGTTGGTTCGTACGACTTGGCCGTCTGCGCACATCAGGCACGCTTTGACGATGTCGTCTTCGAGGTTGAGGTGGAACTTGCCTTCGCCGTCGATCACCAGCTTGAGGAAGTCCAGCAGGTTGCGTGCGTACAGCGCCGAAGCATCGGCCGGCACCAAGGCCGCCAGGTTGCTATGGCCGACGATGGTCACGCCGTTGCTGACGACCACTTGCTCGGCCACGGTCAGCGGGCAGTTGCCGCCTTGCGCTGCAGCGAGGTCGATAACCACCGAGCCCGGCTTCATTTCCGCCACGGTGGCGGCATGCAGCAGGGTCGGGGCCTTGCGACCCGGGATCAGCGCGGTGGTGATAACGATATCGGCCTGCTTGGCGCGCTCGTGCACCGCCTTGGCCTGACGCTCCATCCACGAAGCCGGCATCGGCCGCGCGTAGCCGCCAACACCTTCGGCGCATTCGCGCTCTTCATCGGTCTCACACGGCACATCGACGAACTTGGCACCGAGGGATTCGATCTGCTCCTTCACCGCCGGCCGCACGTCCGAGGCCTCGATCACCGCACCCAGGCGCTTGGCCGTGGCGATGGCCTGCAGCCCGGCGACACCGGCACCGAGGATCAGCACGCGGGCAGCCTTTACGGTACCGGCGGCGGTCATCAGCATCGGCATAAAGCGCGGGTAGTGGTTGGCCGCCAGCATCACCGCCTTGTAGCCGGCGATGTTGGCCTGGGAGCTGAGCACGTCCAGGCTCTGCGCGCGGGAGGTGCGCGGTGCGGCCTCCAGGGCGAAGGCGGTAATGCCGCGGGCGTTCATCCGCGCAATGGTCTCGTTGCTGAACGGGTTGAGCATGCCGACCAGCACTGCACCGGTCTTCATATGGCTCAGTTCGGCGTCGCTGGGCGCGAGCACTTTCAGCACCAGATCGGCACCGAAGGCTGCAGCATCGTTACCGATAACCGCACCAACAGCTTCATAGGCGCTGTCCGGGATGCTGGCGCTGACGCCGGCACCGGTCTGTACCGTGACCTGATGGCCCTGGCCGATCAGCTTCTTGAGGGTTTCGGGAGTCGCGGCAACGCGCGTCTCGCCAGCATGGGTTTCGAGTGGAACACCGATGTGCACGTCAAATCTCCTGCGTGATCTTTTTTAATGAACCGGCGCACTGCGGATGGCACGGCGGCGAAGGGAGGATCAGCACAAATCACCCTAGCAGAAGCTATATCGCGGGCGGGGGCGGCATTTTGCAGGCGCAGCATAAGTCGTTCAAGGCGTTATGGAGTAAAACCTTGCGACAACTACAAGTCACTCAGCGACTTGCAGGCCATTATTTTCGGCAAAGGCTTGCCACGCCTGGCCGCCAGGGTTATTGACGGATACTTTCAGCATCCTTGGCATGGGTGCCATGAATGGCCGCCCATCAAATGGCTGCTGCGCAGGCAAAATGGGCGTAAAGCCCTGCTACTTCGGGCGTTATGCAGGCTTTTCTGTGCAATAAATTGGACGCCATCACTCGGTGCCAACCGCAAGAGTGTAGTCGCCTGTATTGCTGACTACGGAGTCAGCTTAGCCTGAATCGCTCAGGCTAAAAGGGTCTGCCAGCCCTTGCAGGAATACCAGGCGGGTTGTTGCCAGAGCAGTTACTTCGCTTGCTGTCGTTTATTCCAGACCCCCGTCCCGAGCATAGTCCCGTGCTTGCCGCACCAGCCAGTCGCGGAAGCCTTGCAGCGCGGCCGACTCCAGCTTGCGCTCGGGGATGATCAGGTAATAGGCCTTGTCGCTCGGCTGGTTATAGCTCGAGGCAATCACCAGACGGCCTTCGTCCAGCTCGCGGCGAATAAGAAAGGGCGGAATCAGGGCAATGCCCATCTCATGCATGGCCGCCTGGGCGAGCATGGAGAACAGTTCGTAGCGCGGCCCGCTCATGTCTCGGGGGATGCTCAGGCCCTGGGCGTTGAACCACTGGCGCCAGGCATAGGGCCGGGTGGTCTGCTGCAGCAGCGGCAAGCTGGCGATCTGCTCGGCGCTCAGCTCACCTGCGCCCTCAAGCAACGCTGGGCTGCACACGGGCATGGGGTTTTCCCGCATCAGCAGGTGCGAGCGGGTACCGGACCAGTCGCCATCGCCGAAATACACCGCGGCGTCGAACTCGGTGTCGGCAAACAGAAAGGGCCGGGTGCGGTTGGTCAGGTTGACTGTGACCTCCGGGTGCAGACGCTGGAAGTCCTTCAGCCGCGGCAGCAGCCACTGGGTGCCGAAGGTCGGCACCACCGCCAGCTCGATGCTCATCGCCCCCTGCTGGCCCATCACCGCCAGGGTGTCGCGCTCCACCGCATCCAGTTGGGTCGCCACCCGGCGGGCATAGGACAGGCCGGCCTCGGTCAGCTTGACCCCACGCCGCGAGCGGCGGAACAGCTCGACGTTGAGAAACTCCTCCAGGCTGGCGATCTGCCGACAGATGGCGCTCTGGGTCAGGCTGAGTTCTTCCGCGGCCCGGGTAAAACTCTGGTGCCGCGCCGCCGACTCGAAGGCGACCAGGGCGGCAGTACTGGGAATCTTGCGACGCATCTATGCGGCAGCCTCACTGATAATTAGGAAATTGCCCGCTAAAACTATCTCGAAGTGCGGATTACGCACAATAGCGTGCGTAATCCTCGTTTGCCTGCTGCGCGGATGCCACCTAGGATCACTCACACACTCTGTAGCCGCGGCCCGAGCCGTGCTTCTTCACCATCTGATTCGAGGTTTTCACCATGGCCAAGGCAAGCTTTAACTGGATCGACCCGCTGCTGCTCGACCAGCAACTGACCGAAGAAGAGCGCATGGTGCGCGACAGCGCTCAGCAGTTCGCCGCCGACAAGCTGGCCCCGCGGGTAATCGAAGCCTTCCGCCATGAGCAGACCGACCCGAAAATCTTCCGCGAGATGGGCGACACCGGCCTGCTCGGCGCGACCATCCCCGAAGCCTACGGCGGCAGCGGCCTCAACTACGTGTGCTACGGCCTGATCGCCCGTGAAGTGGAACGCATCGACTCCGGCTACCGCTCGATGATGAGCGTGCAGTCGTCCCTGGTGATGGTGCCGATCTTCGAATTCGGCAACGAAGCGACCAAGCAGAAGTACCTGCCCAAACTGGCCAGCGGCGAATACATCGGCTGCTTCGGCCTGACCGAGCCGGACCATGGCTCCGACCCGGGCTCGATGATTACCCGGGCGAAGAAGGTCGACGGCGGCTACCGCCTGACTGGCGCGAAGATGTGGATCACCAACTCGCCCATCGCCGATGTATTTGTGGTCTGGGCCAAGGATGATGCCGGCGAGATTCGCGGCTTCGTCCTGGAAAAAGGCTGGCAGGGCCTCAGCGCCCCGGCGATTCACGGCAAGGTCGGCCTGCGCGCCTCGATCACCGGCGAAATCGTCATGGACAACGTGTTCTGCCCGGAAGAAAACGCCTTCCCCGATGTGCGTGGCCTCAAGGGTCCGTTCACCTGCCTCAACTCCGCCCGCTACGGCATCAGCTGGGGCGCGCTGGGTGCCGCCGAAGACTGCTGGCACACCGCCCGCCAATACACCCTGGACCGCAAGCAGTTCGGCCGCCCACTGGCCGCCAATCAGCTGATCCAGAAGAAGCTGGCCGATATGCAGACCGAAATCACCCTCGCGCTGCAGGGCTGCCTGCGCCTCGGCCGGATGAAGGACGAAGGCACCGCCGCGGTGGAAATCACCTCGATCATGAAGCGCAACAGCTGCGGCAAGGCCCTGGATGTCGCCCGCCTGGCCCGCGACATGCTCGGCGGCAACGGCATCAGCGACGAATTCGGCGTAGCCCGCCACCTAGTCAACCTGGAAGTGGTGAATACCTATGAAGGAACCCACGACGTCCACGCCCTGATCCTGGGTCGCGCTCAGACCGGTATTCAGGCGTTCTTCTAAACCCCGCTACGTAGGATGGGTCGGGGCGCGAAGCCTGAGCGCAGCGATACCCATCAGATCGCCCGATGGGTTACGCCGCCTTGCGGCTAACCCATCCTACATTCGCCACGAGGTCTACCCATGCCCGGCGCACTCTCGCATATCCGCGTACTCGATCTGTCCCGCGTACTCGCCGGGCCATGGGCCGGGCAGATCCTCGGTGACCTCGGGGCCGAGGTGATCAAGGTCGAGCGCCCCGGCACCGGCGACGATACCCGTCACTGGGGCCCGCCCTATGTGAAAGACAGCGAGGGCAACGACTCGCGCGAGGCGGCCTATTTCCAGAGTGCCAACCGCAACAAGCAGTCGGTGACCCTGGACTTCACCCAGGCCGAAGGCCAGCGCCTGGTGCGCGAGCTGGTGCAGAACTGCGATGTGCTGCTGGAAAACTTCAAGGTCGGCGGCCTGGCGGCCTACGGCCTCGATTATGAATCCCTCAAGGCGCTTAACCCACGCCTGATCTACTGCTCCATCACCGGCTTCGGGCAAAACGGGCCCTACGCCAAGCGAGCAGGTTACGACTTTATGATTCAGGGCCTCGGCGGGCTGATGAGCCTCACCGGCAAGCCCGAAGGCGAGGAGGGTGCCGGCCCCATAAAGGTCGGCGTCGCCCTCACCGATATCCTCACCGGCCTGTACGCCACGGTCGGCGTGCTGGCCGCTCTCAATCAGCGCGAGCAGTCCGGCCTCGGCCAGCATATCGATGTGGCCCTGCTCGACGTGCAGGTGGCCTGCCTGGCCAACCAGGCGATGAACTACCTCAACACCGGGGTCGCGCCCAAGCGCCTGGGCAATGCCCACCCCAATATCGTGCCCTACCAGGATTTCCCCTCGGCCGATGGCGACTTCATTATCGCCGTGGGCAACGACGGGCAATTCCGCAAACTTTGCGAGGTTGCCGGCCTTCCGGCTTTGGCCGACGACCCGCGTTTTTCTTCCAACCAGGCCCGCGTCGCTCACCGCGCCGAGCTGATTCCGCTGCTGCGCCAGGCCACGGTGTTCAAGAGCACCGCCGAATGGATCGCCCTGCTGGAACAGGCCGGCGTGCCGTGCGGGCCGATCAACGACCTGGCCCAGGTATTCGATGACCCCCAGGTCAAGGCCCGCGGCCTGCGCATCGAACTGCCCAACGGCCTGGGCAGCAGCACCCCGCTGGTGGCCAGCCCGCTGCGCCTGTCGCAGACCCCGGTGGAATACCGCAACGCACCGCCACTGCTCGGCGAACACACCGAACAGGTACTGAGCCGCCATCTGGGCCTGAGCGCGGAACAACTGGCCGCCTTGCGCGCCGCCGGAGTGCTTTAAACCCGCCCGAGCTCTAATCGGCCACGTAGGGTGCGCCGCGTGTTCACCAAGAGCCCGCCGTCTACCCCGGTGCGCATGGCGCACCCTACCGACGCCAAGCCTGCTGCTATATCCGTCACCTGACAGGCCGTTGAACAAGGCTATGTACCCGTTGGCTGTTGCGCGATTGCCCGGCATACGCCGATTAGTCCCCTCGCCCCTCTGGGGGCGGCCGGCTAGGAGAGGGCTAGGGAGAGGGGAGCATTCGCCGCGGAGTCGCCCGCGTACGGGTACATAGCCTTAAGCAATCCAGGTGAGGCGGGTCAAAACAGGCGTGAACCAATTAGGCCCGCGCTGCGTAAAGAAAGGGATGTCCCCAGCTTACAGCCGCTGGCCTTACCGCCCTCAAGCTGATTCTGAAGATGCCGTAGTGCGCATTGCCGGTGGCACCCTGGCCAATACTTCCTTCTAGCCGCTGCAGTACAACAAACGGGCCATTTTCAACCCGTATTTCCTTGTGCTCGGTGCAGGCGTCGACACCTGGAAACTCCTAGATGCGGCCGATCGACCGCGAAACAGCCACACCCGCAAGGAACACAGCATGTTCACCCGCACTGATCTCGCTTTCACCAGTCACGGCATTACCTGCAAGGGCTACCTGTATATGCCGGCGGAAGCCAAAGGGCCGGTGCCCTGCGTGATCATGGGCCACGGCTTTGCCGCCACCCGCGAATGCGGCATTGCGCCCTTTGCCGAGGCTTTCGCCAACGCCGGTTATGCCGCCTTTATGTTCGACTACCGGCACTTCGGGGCCAGCGACGGCCAACCGCGTCAACTGCTGGTGCCATCGCGGGAAGTGCAAGACTGGCTCTGCGCCATCGCCTTCGTGCGCCAGCTCGATGGCATCAAGCCCGACGCCATCGCCCTGTGGGGCACCTCCTTCGGTGGCGGCCTCGTCACAGTCGCCGCGGCACGCGACGGTAATGTGCAGGCCATCATTGCTCAATGCCCGATGATGGACGGCCTGGCCTCGGCGCTCGAAGTGATCCGCTATGCCGGCATTGCCCATGTACTGAAACTCAGCGCCCACGGCGCTGTAGATATAACCCGCGCCCTGCTCGGCATATCCCCGCACTACATTGCGTCCGCCGGTCGTCCCGGCGAAGTGGCAGCAATGACTGCAGCCGATTGCTATGACGGCTATCTCGCCCTGGTACCCGAAGGCGTACCGAATACGGTGGCCGCGCGCGTCTCCAGCACCCTGATGACCTTCCGCCCGATAACGCAAGCGCACAAGGTCACTTGCCCGGCGCTGATCCAGATTTGCGAGAAGGACACCGTAGCTCCGGTGGCAGCAGCAGAGAAGGCCGCGAAGAAAATGAAGCACGCAGAAGTGCGTCGTTACGACATGGGCCATTTCGACATCTATCAGGGGAAGAACCGGGAAAAGAGCGTAGCGGATCAGCTCGCGTTTCTACTGAAGACCTTCTCCCGATAAATCATTAGCAGACCCGTAGGGTGCGCCGCGCGCACCAAGACCTCACCACCGGCCCTCGCGCACCAGGCCCCCTCTACCAATGCCGAGCGTGCAGCTTGATGCATCATCTATCCCGGCTGGCCAGGCTGCCAGCCAGGCAGATAACCCAGCAACAGCGCCGCCCACAAACTGATCGCCAGCACGGCAAACAGCGCCCCACCGAGAAAGAACGGGCGAAAGCCCAGCCGCCAGAACGGCGCGATGCTCAGCTCGCGCTGCCGGTCACGCAGCCACACAGCAGGGCTCCTGTTGCTTGCGCAGGTGCTGCTGCGCGGCCAGGCGCAGCACATAACCCAGCTTGAGCAGGCCCGGGCCGATGATCGTCAGCGAGTGGGCCGTGACCAGGCGGCCCATGCTCAGCTGCGCCTCCAGCCCATACGCGCCAAGCAACCCGCTGAGCAACAGCAGCACGCCAACCAGCAGCATGCGGTTCGCCAGTTGCAGTACCCGCAATGGGCAGGATAGGTACGCCAACATAATCACCTCCTAGGCCAGGTTATTAACCGTCCAGCGCGCTGGCCGGGCCGAAGAACTCGTAATGACTCTGCCCGGGCGGCACGCCGAGCTCCTGCAGGTGCCGCTTGATCTGCGCCATAAAGGGCTTGGGGCCGAGGAAGTAAGCGTCCAGATCGCGTTGTTCGGGCAACCATTGCTCCAACTGCTCTAGGCTGAGAAAGCCCTCGGCATCGGCCTCATCGCCTGCCCGCGGTTCGCTGTAGCACACATAGTGACGCAGCTGCGGACGCTCAGCGCCCTGGCTGTCGACCCAGTCGCGGAAGGCATGCACCCCGGCGTGCCGCGCGCAGTGAATAAAGTGGATTTCGCGGCCACTGTCGCGCGCCGCCTCCAGCATGCTCAGCGCCGGAGTAATGCCGACGCCGGCAGTGATCAGCACCAGCGGCTTGTCCGACTCGCGCAGGACGAAGTCCCCGGCCGGCGGGAACAGCTCCAGACTGGCACCGACCTGCAACTGGTCATGCAGGTAGTTGGACACCTTGCCGCCCGCCTCGCGCTTGACGCTGATGCGGTACTCGCGGCCATCGCCCAGGGCCGACAACGAATAGTTGCGCCGTTGCTCCTCGCCATCCAACAGCAGGCGCAGGCCGATATATTGACCCGCCTGGAACGGCGGCAGGCTGCCGCCATCGGCCGGGGCCAGGTACAGCGAGACGATTTCCTCGCTCTCCTGCACCTTGCGGCTCAGGCGAAAACTGCGCGCGCCACGCCAGCCGCCCGGGGCCTCGGCCGTGGCGGCATAGGCGGCCTCCTCGGCACCGATCAGGATGTCCGCCAGCTGGCCATAGGCCCCGGCCCAGGCGGCGATCACCTCATCGGTGGCGATCTCGGCACCCAGCACTTCGCGGATCGCCTGCAACAGGCAACTGCCAACAATCGGGTAATGCTCGGGGAGGATCTGCAGCGACACATGCTTGTTGACGATCTGTCCTACCAGAGGACCCAGCGCGTCGAGCTTGTCGATATGCCGGGCGTACATCAGCACTGCATTGGCCAGGGCGCGCTGCTGGCTGCCGCTGGCCTGGTGCGCCTGATTGAACAGCGCACGCACCTCGGGGTACTGGCTGAACATCAGCTGGTAGAAGTGCCGGGTCAGGGCTTCGCCGCCGGTTTCCAGCAGCGGTACGGTGGCCTTGATCAGGGTGATCTGTTGCGGGCTGAGCATGGGGTGACTCCTGCAGGGCTGACACGCCGCGCTTGCTGACGTGCTAAGTTCATATCACCCTGATTACTACAGAAATCGTGCCACTAAATTTATCTATATATTTCAAGTAGTTAATTATTGTGCTGTGTTTATGACAGCAAATATTACGAGTCAAAATGACTGACAAAGTGTCCTTATGACAGCAAACCCACTGCTTACCGCTCTAATTCCCCTGGTTGCCGACCTGGCCCGCGAACTGCCCGAAGCCGAACGCTATCGCCGCCTGCTGCAGGCCCTGCGCCAGCTGCTGCCCTGCGATGCCGTGGCCCTGCTCAGGCTCGATGGCGAGCAACTGGTGCCCCTGGCGGTCCTTGGCCTGAGCGTCGACACCCTCGGCCGACGCTTCAAGCTCAGCGAACACCCACGCCTGCAGGCCCTGCTTAGCCAACGCGGGCCGACCCGCTTCGCCACCGACTGCGAACTGCCCGACCCTTACGACGGCCTGGTCGAGGGCCATCGCGGCCACCTCCAGGTACACGACTGCCTGGGCTGCCCACTCTATGTACAGGACCAGCCCTGGGGCCTGCTGACCCTGGACTCCCTCGACCCGGCCAGCTTCGGCAGCGTCGACCTGGACAACCTGCAGGCCTTCGCCAGCCTGGCCGCCGCCACCGTGATGGCCAACGAGCGGATCAGCCTGCTACAGCGCCGGGCCGAAGACGAACACCAACTGGCGGAAATCTATAAGCAGGCCGCCGGCCAGCAGCGCCCGCGCGAACTGATCGGCCAGAGCGCGGTGCATAAACAGCTGCAGCAGGAAATCGCCCTGGTCGGCGACAGCGAGCTGAGCGTGCTGATCAGCGGTGCCACCGGAGTCGGCAAGGAACTGGTGGCCGAAGCCATTCACGCCGCCTCGCTACGGGCGGCGCGGCCGCTGATCAGCCTCAACTGCGCGGCGCTGCCGGACAACCTGGTGGAAAGCGAACTGTTCGGCCATGTGCGCGGAGCCTTTACCGGGGCCCACAGCGAACGCCGCGGCAAGTTCGAACTGGCCGACGGCGGCACCCTGTTTCTCGACGAGGTCGGCGAACTGCCGCTAGCGGCCCAGGCCAAGCTGCTGCGTGTTTTGCAGAGCGGCCAGTTGCAGCGGGTCGGGAGCGACCGCGAACAACGGGTCAATGTGCGGGTGCTGGCGGCGACCAATCGCGACCTGGCCGAAGAAGTGCGCGCCGGGCGCTTTCGCGCCGACCTCTACCACCGCCTCAGCGTCTACCCGCTCAAGGTGCCGACGCTGCGCGAACGCGGCCGCGACGTATTGCTGCTGGCCGGCTACTTCCTCGAGGAGAACCGCGCACGCCTGGGCCTACGCAGCCTGCGCCTGAGCAGCGAGGCGCAGAAGGCCCTGCTGGCCCACGACTGGCCGGGCAACGTGCGCGAACTGGAACACCTGATCGGCCGCGCCGCGCTCAAGGCCCTGTCGGCCTGCAGCGAACGTCCGCGTATCCTCAGCATCGACACCCGAGCCCTCGACCTGCCCGACAGCCAGCCCGCCGCACCCGACCCCACGCCCAGCGCCCCCGCCGAACACAACGGCCTGCCCCTGCGCGAAGCCCTGGACGCCTACCAGAAACAACTGATCAGTCAGACCCTCGCCCGCCACCAACACAAATGGTCCCCCGCCGCCCGCGAACTGGGCATCGACCGCGCCAACCTGATCCGCCTGGCGCGGCGTCTGGGCTTGAACTGAAGCAGGCCCGGCCATATCGCCCGGATAAAACCGCAGAAACGCAAAAGGCCCCAGGTTTTAACCTGAGGCCTTTCGCTTGAAGATGGTGCACCAGGCGGGATTCGAACCCACGACCCCTGCCTTCGGAGGGCAG
>CAZOEC010000150.1:0-10954 GCA_964578635.1 uncultured Pseudomonas sp. | reverse complement strand
TGGCCTACAACAAGGACAACCAGGAAGACAAGGAACCGCTGTTCGACGCCGCCGATACCCTGCGCGACTCGCTGCGCGCCTTTGCCGATATGATTCCGGCGATCAAACCCAAGCACGCGATCATGCGTGAAGCGGCGCTGCGCGGCTTCTCCACTGCCACCGATCTGGCCGACTACCTGGTGCGCAGGGGCCTGCCGTTCCGTGACTGCCACGAGATCGTCGGCCACGCGGTGAAATACGGCGTCGACAGCGGCAAGGACCTGGCCGAGATGAGCCTGGATGAACTGCGCCAGTTCAGCGAGCAGATCGAGCAGGACGTGTTCGCCGTGCTGACTCTGGAAGGCTCGGTCAACGCCCGCGACCATATCGGCGGCACCGCGCCGAATCAGGTACGCGCCGCGGTACAGCGCGGCCGCGAGCTGCTAGCCAGCCGCTAGACTGCGGCAAAGACAGGGCCGGTCCATGTAACCGGCCCATTCCCCGCACTCAACCAAGAGCTGCCATGCCTGCCATTGTGCTTCTGCTCTGCCTGCTGCTCAGCGGCGCGGCCCAGGCCGCCAGCAACTGCGCCCATGCCTACCGCGTGGGCATTTCGCAGATCGGCTACAGCTACTACCTGCTGGAAGATGGCACCCCGGCGGGTTCTTCCTTCGATTTCTACACCGAACTGGGCCGGCGCAGCGGCTGCACCTTCCAGCTCTGGCCACTGCCGCGTATGCGCGCCTGGCACGAAGCCGGCCTGCAGCAACTGGATATCATCTCACCGACCATCCGCACCGCCGAACGCGACCAGCAGGGCGTGTTCGTTGAATACTTCAAGAACCGCAACGATATCCTTATCGACCGCAGACAAGGCGCGGGAATCGACTCGCTGGCCCAGTTGCTGGCCGACCCGAGCATCAAGATCGGCCTGATCCGTGGCCACTCCAACGGCCCCTATTTCGACTGGCAGCTGCTGCCGCTTATCGACCAGCAGCGCATCCAGCTGTCCACTACCCCGCGCAACCTGTTCCACAAACTCAAGGCCGGGCGCATCCAGGCAACGGTGATGACCGCCGGGATCTACCAGAAGGAACTCGACGAGCTGGCCCTGCACGAACAGCTGCGGATCATCCGGGTGCCGGAGTCGGACGCCTTCAGCGTCGGCCTGTACCTCTCGCGCCTGACCCTGACCCAACCCGACATCGACTGGCTGCGCCTGCATATACAGGCCATGATTGCCGACGGCACGCTGCGCAAGCTGCTGAGCAAACGCCATGGCCAGGCCCTGACCGAAGGTTTCTACCAACATCCCACTCCCGACCCGCAGCAGGAGCGACCATGAACGAAGACGACGACAGCGAAGAGCGCTTTGCCGAAGCGACCCTGATCCAGGCCGTGGAAAACCAGCTGGAAGCGGGCGAGCCGGCCTTTGTCCAGGCAGTGCTGAACAAGCTGCTGCTGGTGGGCTATGAACGCGAGGAAATTCTCCAGCTGATGGCCCTGGTGCTGGCCGACGAGATCGACGCCATGCTGCGCGACGATCGTGCCTTCGACGCCAGCCGCTACGAGCAGGGCCTGCGCGCCCTGCCGGAACTGCCGCAAGCCGACTAGGCCCATGCGCGCACGGGGCCCGCTCGACCTTTCTTGCCCGCGGCGCAAATTTTTAACCCGCAGCCCCGCGACTTCTGGCAGCATCGAGTGGCGGCAGATTAGACCGGGCTTCACTACACTGCCTGGACTGGATGCAGCAGCTTCGTCGAATGCCGCATACCGCTTCCGCCGTCGGCCACTGGGCCGCGGCTCACCAAAACAAGAAGCAGGAGTACTTATGGCCTTTACCCCCGAGTTGCTTGCCGAACTGGAAATTCTCGCGCTGTTCAATCTGGGCAACACCCAGGAGGGCATCAAGGTTCACCATACTGCCGCCCCCACTGCCATCGCCGCCGCCAAACGGCTGCACGACAAAGGCCTGATCAGCCAGGCCGACGGCGGTTACCTGACCAGCCTGGGCCTGGATGCCGCCGAGCACACCCAGGTTCTGCTGACCATCCTCAACGTACCGGAAGTGGTCTGACCCACCACCGCCTGCGTCGCCCCGCAACGCCTGGAGCGGGTATCGACGCAGGCTGCCACACCAACCAGCGGCCTCATCCCCTTGGCCTACCGTCCCGCAGAGCCCGAGCATGAGTCGCACCCAGGAAATTCGCCCGGATATTGACGAAGGCATCGACCGCAAGGTCCTCAGCCAGCTGCGCGCGCGTTTCCTCAAACTCAACCAGGGCCGTCTGCAGCGCGCCATGCAGGCCCTGTCAACGCGCCAGCAGCTGGTGCTCAAGCTGCTGCCGCTGCTGTTTCACGTCAACCATCCACTGCTCCCCGGCTATGTCTCGGGGCTGACCCCGGCCGGCCTCAGCGGTTTCGAACCGAGCGACGAGCTGCTCGGCGAAGTTCAGCGTCTGACCCGCTCCTTCGCCTACAAGCCCTACCGCGGCAAGCAGACGCTGCCGATCCACGGCCTGTTTCTGATGGGCAGCCTGGGCACCGTGGCCCAGGCCGAGAACAGCGACATGGACCTGTGGCTGTGCCATGCCAGCGACCTCAGCGCCCTGCAGCTCGACGAGCTGCACAAGAAGTGCAGCCTGCTCGAGGCCTGGGCCGCGACCCTGGGAGCCGAGGCACATTTCTTTCTGATCGACCCGGTGCGCTTCACCCTGGGCGACCGCGCCGCCCAGTTGACCTCGGACGACTGCGGCACCACCCAGCACTACCTGCTGCTCGACGAGTTCTACCGCACCGCGATCTGGCTCGGCGGGCGCACGCCACTGTGGTGGCTGGTACCGGTCTACGAGGAGCAGCGCTACCAGCACTACATCGACACCCTGCTCTCGAAACGCTTTATCCGCGCCGAGGAGGTGCTCGATCTCGGTCACCTGGCGCGCATCCCCGCCGATGAATTTATCGGGGCCGGCATGTGGCAGCTGTTCAAGGGCATCGAATCGCCATACAAGTCGGTACTCAAGCTGCTGCTTACCGAGGTCTATGCCAGCGAGCACCCCAAGGTCCAGTGCCTGTCGCTGCGCTTCAAGCAGGCGGTGTTCGCCAACCAGCTGGACCTCGATGAACTCGACCCCTATATCGTGGTGTACCGCCGCCTGGAGGAATACCTCAAGGCCCGCGGCGAGCACGAGCGCCTGGAGCTGATCCGCCGCTGCCTGTACCTGAAAGTGGACAAGAAACTCAGCCGCCCGCCGCGCAGCCCACACAAGAGCTGGCAACGCCAGCTGCTCGAACGCCTGACCCATGACTGGAACTGGGACGCCCGCCAGCTGGCCCTGCTCGACAGCCGCAGCCAGTGGAAGGTGCGCCAGGTCGGGGCCGAGCGGCGCATGCTGGTCAACGAGCTGACCTACAGCTATCGCTTTCTCTCCGCCTTCGCCCGCAGCGAGCATGCCGGCAGCTCCCTCAACAGCCGCGACCTCGGGGTACTCGGCCGCCGCCTGTATGCGGCCTTCGAACGTAAGGCCGGCAAGGTCGAATTTATCAACCCAGGGATCGCCCCGGACCTCGCCGAAGACACCCTGACCCTGGCCCAGAGCCCCAGCCCGGATGCGCCCAACGAAAGCCAGTGGGCGCTCTATAGCGGCAGCATCAACGCCCAGGAGCTGGAAAACTTCTCGCCGCTCAAGCGCACCCGCGAACTGATCGAGCTGCTCGCCTGGTGTCAGCGCAACGGCGTGATCGACAACAGCACACGACTGTCGCTGTACCCGGGCAGCAGCGACCTGAACGAGTACGAGCTGTCCAATCTGCTGGCCAGCCTGCAGCAGGTGGTGCCCCTGCCGCTGCCGGCAGTCGACGAAAGCGCCCTGCTCAGCGCCAGCGTGCCCAGCGAAGTGCTGCTGCTGGTGAACGTCGGCATCGATCCGCTCAAGCACTTCAGCCAGCTGAATGTGCATATGACCAGCGAGCGTACCGATGCCCTGGGCTATTCCGGGGTCCGCGAAAACCTGATCCTGACCATCGACCAGGTCAGCCTGAACAGCTGGAACGAGCTGCTGGTGAGCCGCTACGACGGCCCCCACGCGCTGCTCGACTGCCTGCGCGACTTCCTCAACAACCTGCCGGCCGGGGGCAAACCACCGAACCTGCGGGTGCGCTGTTTCTGCCGCAATCGCGCCGGCACCATCGCCGAGCGGGTCGAGGAACTGTTCCGCGAAGCCCTGAGCAACTTCGGCAGCGCGCAGCGCAAGCGCTACCTGCTGCAGATCAAGCAGCACTACCACCTGCTCGAACTGATCCCCGGCCAGGTGCACCACACCGCCCTGAAAGACCTGCCCGCGCTGATTGAACACCTGGGCAGCGAGCAACCGCACTACAGCGAACTGCATCTGGATCGCAGCGCCCTGGAGGGCGACGACCTGGCCCTGATCCTGCCGTTCGGCCGGCCCCACTGCATCCAGGTGTTCTACCGCATCCACGAAACCAGCGGCCTGGCCGAAATCACTGTGCTCGACGAGCACAATGGGCTGTGGCGACAGCAGATGCCCTTCCGTGACGAACTGAGCCTGCTGACGCCCCTGCAACGCTTCCTGCAATCGGTGCTGTACCGGCGCAATGCCCTGCTGCCGCTGGACAACCTGCAGGACAATGCGCACCTGGACATCCATTACTACCGGGTCGAGCCGGATGCACCGCACCGGGCCCAGCGCCTGGAACGCCGGCCCGCGCCGCAGACACCGATCAGCCACCCCTTCTATGACGTACAGGCGATTGTCGAACCGGCCGACGGCAAGAAGTCCTCGGGTGCGATTCTCAATGTCGTGCAGCGGCGACCCGCAGGGGCGGCAGGTCCCACGCGCTCCCACGTCACCCTGTACTGCAACCACCGCGAGTTTTCCGAACTGGAGTACGCCGGCGACCTGTTCGCCGCCGTGGCCCAGCACATCCTCTCCCAACGCTCGGGCGGGGCCCGCTACCCCTGCTATATCACCGACCTGGATCTCTCCGCGGTGCTGGGCGAGGGGCATATGCAGACGGTGCATTACCTGCGCTACAAGACGCGCCTGGAAGAGGCGCTGAACAACGCCCTGCAGCAGGCCTGAGCCCGGCGCGGTAAAGCGCTAGCGCATCGGTGCCTGTGGGTTTTGCAGCGCGTACAGGTAGCAGTCCGCCAGGCTGTGATTGGCCGCTACATCGGCATAGCTGGCGGTAAAGGTCACGGCCTGCCCCAGGTGCTGATAGAGCAAGCCATCCACCGCGCCGGGCGGTACCTGCGGCACCAGATCGCTGTCGTTGACCAGGCGGAAGGTCGGCACCTGCAAGGCGTTGTAGTGGGCGGCAAAGTCCGGCGCGGCCAGGCGCGGGCTGGCGAAGTTGTAATGCTCCAGCGGCAGGTCCGGCCAGCGCTCGCGCAGATCCAGCACCGCCAGGCTCGACAGGCTGCAACCCAGGCTATGACCGCAGACCCAGAGACGCTCATTGGGCTGCAGGGCATCCACCTCGTGCAGGGCCAGATCGCGCAGCGAAGCGTAGAGCTTGAGAAAACCAGCATGCACCTGGCCTACCCCTGGCTGCCAGGGGTAGGCACGCTGCTCGGCAGCCAGATCGTCCAGCCAGTCCTGCGCCGTGTCGGTGCCGCGAAATACCAGGTACAGCGCCCCCTCGGGATCGCGCGCGGCAAAGCCGAAGGGTTCGGATTCGTTGAGAAAGTGCAGCTCGCTGAGCACGCTCCAGATCGGCGCGGAGAAGCGCCAGCCGGGCAGCGCTGGCGGTTGCCAGGCGAAATCCTGAGGCCGCCGCGGCCGGTCCTGGGCTTGCCATTGGTCGTACTGGGCATAGGCCGCAGCGACCAGCTGGGCGCATTGCAGCGCCCGGGTCAGGGCAAAGCCCTGGGGGAAATACAGGGGCAGACTGGACATGGGGGCCTCCTTGCCGGGTGGAACACATCATGCAGCCTAGCCCAAACCCCCGAGGCAGCTAGCCGAACGGCTCAGCGGTTGTATTCGCCGGCGGCTTCCGGCTGATACTCAACCGCCAGCAGGGTCAGTTTGAGCACCTTGCCGGTGGGGGACGTCCAGTCGATATGCTGGCCCACGGACAAGCCCAGCAGGGCGCTGCCAACCGGCGCGAGGATCGATACCGTGCCTTCTCCGCCGGCATCCTGCGGGTACACCAGTTTCAGGTGGTAGTCCTTGCCGCTGCTTTCTTCGCGGCAATGCACCTGCGAATTCATGGTCACCACACCCGCCGGCACCTCGTCGTGGCCGACCACTTCGGCGCGGTCCAGCTCGGCCTGCAAGGCCACGGCACCGGGGCCGAAGTCGTCCAGGCTGTCGAGCAGATGCTCCAGACGCTGCAGGTCCAGACGGGTAATGGTGATCGAAGGTGCGCTGGTCATGGTGCGGGTAAATCTCCTTGGTCTGACCGCCGGAAACCACCGGGCGAACACGGTGCTGCATTCCAGACGGCCTTTGCCGGTTGCGGAAAAAGCAAAACCCCATCACGGGGATGGGGTTTTGCAAGAGTGATCCCGACCGTATCACAGCCACTCAAATAAACAAGGCCGCCTGGTCAGTGGATGCCGGGGCGCTGCTGCACGCGTGTCTCGGCGGCGGCGCAGATGGCGCGGCGACGCGGGCCGTCGGCCTGGCCCCACTCGAGAATCTCCGCCAGCGTGCGACCGCAGCCCAGGCAGATATCCCGCTCGTCCAGGCAGCACTGGCGGCGGCAGGGCGAGACGACCTGCGGGCTTGCGCCGGGGCTGTCAGAGCTCTTCGAACTCAAGGTCGGCACCGGATTGTTCCAGAGTGATGCGTGCCAGCATCTCGCCCAGCTGCTCGTCGCTGCTGTCGCAGATCCAGCGCTCGCTGGTCGGGTCGTAATCGAAATGGAAACCGCCGGAGCGCGCCGCCAGCCAGAGTTGGCGCAGCGGCTCCTGGCGGCTGAAGATCAGCTGGGTGCCGTTCTCGAAGCGCACGGTCAGTACCCCGGCAGAGTTTTCCAGATCCAGGTCCAGGTCACTGTCATCGAAAATATCTTCCACCGCCTGCTGGGTGGCATCGACCAGATCGTGAAAGCGGGCTTCGGTCAAACTCATTGCGACTTACCTCAAAAGATTCAGCGACTGCACAGAATAGGCGTTATCAACGCGCCAGCCGGGAACCCACAAGGCAGGCGCAAGCGGCAAAGTGTACATGAGCATTGCCCCGATCAGGCCCCTGCGCAAGACGCTGCATGGCATCCGCCGGCGCAGTGGCTTTTATCATCCCAGATGGCGGCGATACTCGCCGGGGCTTTTCCCGGTCCAGCGGCGAAAGGCTCGGGCCAGCGAGCCCGGCTCGCTAAAGCCGACCAGAAAGGCGATTTCCGCCAGTTCCAGCGCCGGGTCGCGCAGGTAGTGCAACACCAGTTGCTGCCGCGTCTCGTCGACCAGCTGGTTGAAGGACAGCCCCGCCTCACGCAAACGCCGCTGCAGGGTGCGCGGGCTGAGGGCCAGGTGCGCGGCGATCAGGCCCAGGTCGGCACCGGCCTCGGGCAACTGCCGGGCCAGCTCCAGCCGCGCGCGGTCGAGCACGCTATGACCCTGCTGGATTTCGCCGAGCAGACGATCGGCGTAGGCATCGAGCATCAGCCGCACCTGAGCGTCGGCCTGGCCGAGCGGCGTGCTCAGCAGGCGCTTGGGAAAGACCAGGGCGTTGTCGGCCTGATCGAACAGCACCGGGCAGCGAAAGATGCGCTGATGCTCGCGGGTATCCGCCGGTGCCGCATGCTGGAAGCGCACTTCGCTGGGCGGTACATCCAGGCCGCTGATCCAGTGGCCGAAGGTCACCCAGGCGGCCAGGGTTTCTTCGCTGAGCTGACGCTGCTGTTGCGCCAGCAAGGGCTGCCAGCTGTGCGCCACCTGGGGTTCTAGGCCTTCCCTGGGCGGCTCGTCGGCCAGGTCGACCCGGCCCAGGTTACCCACCAGGGCGGCGTAGCGGGCCTGGCGATGGAGGGCATCGGCCAGGGTCGCGCAGCTCATGATCAGGTAACCCAGCACGCCGTAATAACCGGGGCGCACCGCCTCGCCCAGGTGCAGGCCGAGGCAGTCGTCGCCACTCAGCTGCACACCCAGGCCGAGCAGTTCCAGATAAGTACTGGCGGCGATACGCTGATCGCGCTGGGCGAGCAGCTGCGGGCTCAGTTGCGCCCGCTCGAGCAGGGCAGCGCTGGCCACCCCATGGCGCTCCAGGTAGTCGAGCAAACCCTGCAGGTAGGCCACCGAAACCGAGCTAGCAAGCGCTACGGGGTTGTCCATGCAGACTCCTGATCACTGGCCATGGGCGCAAAGCTATCCGCCAAGATACAAGCAAAGCCCCGCCAGACGGGAATCCTGGCGCATAGGCAAGGGTCCGGGGGGTCGGTATACTCCTGCGCAATCATGCTTTATTACAAGGATTCCACCATGAAGCGGTTGTTTACTGCCCTTATTGCCTTGGTCGCCGTCACCACACTGCTCGCCGGTTGTGGTCAGAAAGGCCCGCTGTTCCTCCCGGAAGAAAGCCAGCCCGCCCCTGCGCAGACCGAATAAGGACAGCCCCATGAACGCCTTCAACTACCGCGACGGCGCGCTGTTCGCGGAAGGCGTGGCCTTGTCCGCCATCGCCCAACGCTTCGGTACGCCGACCTACGTCTACTCCCGTGCCCATATCGAGGCGCAATACCACGCCTATGCCGATGCCCTGGCCGGCATGCCCCATCTGGTCTGTTTTGCGGTCAAGGCCAACTCCAACCTCGGCGTGCTGAATGTGCTGGCGCGCCTCGGCGCGGGCTTCGATATCGTCTCCCGCGGCGAGCTGGAGCGGGTGCTGGCCGCCGGTGGCGAGGCGAGCAAGATCGTCTTCTCCGGCGTCGGCAAGAGCCGCGACGACATGCGCCGCGCTCTGGAAGTGGGCGTGCACTGCTTCAACGTCGAGTCCACCGAAGAGCTGGAGCGCCTGCAGGTCGTCGCTGCCGAAATGGGCAAGACCGCGGCGATTTCCCTGCGGGTCAACCCGGACGTCGACGCCGGCACCCACCCCTATATTTCCACGGGGTTGAAGGAGAACAAGTTCGGCATCGATATCGAGCAGGCCGAATCGGTCTACGCCCGCGCCGCCGAATTGGCGAACCTGCAGATCGTCGGCGTCGATTGCCATATCGGCTCGCAGCTGACCACCCTGCCGCCCTTCCTCGACGCCCTCGATCGCCTGCTGACGCTGGTCGACCGCCTGGCCGCACGCGGCATCCAGATCAAGCATCTGGACCTGGGCGGCGGCCTCGGTGTGCAGTACCGCGACGAGCAGCCGCCGCTGGCCGGCGACTATATCAAGGCGGTGCGTGAGCGCATTGCCGGGAGCGACCTGGCCCTGGTGTTCGAGCCGGGCCGCTCGATCGTGGCCAACGCCGGCGTGCTGCTGACCCGGGTCGAGTACCTCAAGCACACCGAGCACAAGGACTTCGCCATCGTCGATGCGGCGATGAACGACCTGATCCGCCCGGCCCTATACCAGGCCTGGATGGACGTGCAGGCGGTGCAGCCGCGCGACGGCAGCAGCCGCAACTACGACATCGTCGGGCCGATCTGCGAAACCGGCGACTTCCTCGCCAAGGACCGCGACCTGGTCCTGGCCGAAGGCGATCTGCTGGCCGTGCGTTCGGCCGGCGCCTATGGTTTTGTCATGAGTTCCAACTACAACACCCGCGGCCGCGCCGCCGAGGTGATGGTAGAGGGTGACCAGGCCTTCGAAGTGCGTCGCCGCGAGACGCTCAGCGAGCTGTTTGCCGGCGAAAGCTGCCTGCCGCCCGCCCGCTAAGGACAAGCTCATGTTATTGCGCTTTACCAAGATGCACGGCCTCGGCAACGACTTCATGGTCCTCGACCTGGTCAGCCAGCACGCGCATATCCAGCCGAAGAACGCCAAGCAGTGGGGCGACCGCCACACCGGCGTGGGCTTCGATCAGCTGCTGATCGTCGAGCCGCCGAGCAACCCGGACGTCGACTTCCGCTACCGCATCTTCAATGCTGACGGCTCGGAAGTGGAGCAGTGCGGTAACGGCGCGCGCTGCTTTGCCCGCTTCGTGCTGGACAAGCGCCTGACGGTAAAGCGGCAGATGCGCGTGGAAACCAAGGGCGGCATCATCGAGCTGGACGTACGCAGTGACGGCCAGATCAGCGTCAATATGGGCCCGCCACGACTGGTGCCGGCCGATATCCCGTTCCAGGCCGAGCAGCAGGCGCTGAGCTATGTGGTCGAGGTCGACGGGCTGAACGTCGAGCTGGCCGCCGTATCCATGGGCAACCCCCATGCGGTGCTGCGCGTCGACAGCGTCGACAGCGCGCCGGTGCACAGCCTGGGCGCGAAACTCGAACACCATCCGCGCTTTCCGCAGCGGGTCAATGTTGGCTTCCTCCAGGTGCTGGATCGCCAGCGCGCCAAGCTGCGCGTCTGGGAACGCGGTGCCGGGGAAACCCAGGCCTGCGGTACCGGGGCCTGCGCCGCGGCCGTGGCGGCGATCAGCCAGGGCTGGATGGACTCGCCGGTGCAGATCGAACTGCCGGGCGGCAAGCTGTCCATCGAGTGGGCAGGCCCAGGTCAGCCCGTTATGATGACCGGACCCGCGGTACGCGTGTACGAAGGACAGGTTCGTTTATGACCGACAAGCAGGATTCGCCCAAACCACTGGATTCGGAAACAGTCGCCGCCTACCTGCGCCTGCATCCGGAATTCTTTATCGACCACGACGAGCTGATCCCCGAGCTGCGCATTCCGCACCAGCGCGGCGACACCGTGTCGCTGGTCGAGCGCCAGGTCAAACTGCTGCGCGAGCGCAATATCGAGATGCGCCACCGCCTCTCGCAACTGATGGACGTGGCCCGCGACAACGACCGCCTGTTCGACAAGACCCGCCGCCTGGTGCTCGACCTGCTCGACGCCAGCAGCCTGGAAGAAGT
>CAZOEC010000149.1:0-11088 GCA_964578635.1 uncultured Pseudomonas sp. | reverse complement strand
AATCCGGGCAGATCGAGCTGGACGACGTGCAGTTCGACCTCAATGCCCTGATCGAAGACAGCCTGGATATCTTCCGCGCCAAGGCCGAGCAGCAGAAGGTCGAACTGATCAGCTTTATGCAACCGCAGGTGCCACGGGTGATCAGCGGCGACCCCACGCGCCTGCGCCAGACCCTGCTGAGCCTGCTGGACAACGCCTTCAAGCAGACCGACGAAGGTGAAATCCTTCTGGTAGTGGCCCTCGACACCAGCAGCGAGCAGCCGCGCCTGCGCATCGCCGTGCAGGACAGCGGCAAACCGCTGGATGCCAGCGAGCGCGATGCCCTGCTCAACGCCGAACTGCACAGCAAGGACTTCCTCGCCGCGACCAAGCTCGGCGGCCGCCTGGGCCTGATCATTGCCCGCCAGCTGGTGCGCCTGATGGGCGGCGAGTTCGGCATCCAGAGCGGCGGCAACCAGGGCTCGACCCTGTGGGTCAGCCTGCCGCTGGACAGCACCCGCCTGGAGCAACCGCCCGCCGACCTCGACGCCTCGCTGCAGGGTGCGCGGCTGCTGGTGGTCGACGACAACGACACCTGCCGCAAGGTCCTGGTGCAGCAGTGCAGCGCCTGGGGCCTGCAGGTCAGCGCCGTACCTTCGGGCAAGGAAGCCATGGCCCTGCTGCGCACCAAGGCGCATCTGCACGAGTATTTCGATGCCGTCCTGCTCGATCAGGACATGCCCGGCATGAGCGGCATGCAGCTGGCCGCGCGGATCAAGGAAGACCCCAATCTCAACCACGACATCCTGGTGATCATGCTCACCGGCATCAGCAATGCGCCGAGCAAGATCATCGCGCGCAACGCCGGGATCAAGCGCATCCTGGCCAAACCGGTGGCCGGCTACACATTGCGCACCACCTTGGCCGACGAACTGGCCCAGCGCGGCAAGGGCGACTCGCCGCTGTTTACCCCGGCCCAGGCCAGCCCGCCGCTGAATGTGCCCAGTGACTTCCGCATCCTGGTGGCCGAGGACAACAGCATCTCCACCAAGGTGATCCGCGGCATGCTCGGCAAGCTCAACCTGCAGCCCGACACCGCCAGCAATGGCGAGGAAGCCCTTAGCGCGATGAAAGCCCAGCAGTACGACCTGGTGCTGATGGACTGCGAAATGCCGGTGCTCGACGGCTTCTCCGCCACCGAGCAGTTGCGCGCCTGGGAGGCCGCCGAACACCGCAACCGCACCCCGGTGGTGGCCCTGACCGCGCATATCCTCAACGAACACAAGGAGCGCGCGCGCCAGGTCGGCATGGACGGCCATATGTCCAAGCCGGTGGAGTTGTCGCAGCTGCGCGAACTGATCGAACACTGGGTCGCCGAGCGGGAAATACGCCGCCAGCGCAATGCCCTGCCGTCATAAGCCCCGAGCCTGCCTCCAGGCTCTAATCCACCCATTCCAAGAGACGAGTCTTCCATGGCGTCCGCGCTGTTCAGCCTGTATTTGAAACTGCTGGTGCTCTATAGCCCCTTCTTCGTGCTGTCGTGTTTTATCGGCCTGAGCCGCGGCTATACGGTCAAGGAGCGCAAGCGTCTGGCCTGGAAAGTCGCCCTGGGCGTACTGATCGCCAGCGTGCTGCTGTACCTGTTCGGCAAACATATCTTCACCCTGTTCGGCATCACCATCGACGCCTTCCGCATCGGCGCGGGCAGCGTGCTGTTTATCTCGGCACTGGGCATGGCCCAGGGTAAACCGGCGGTGCAGAGCGACAACGTGCAGCAGGACGTGACCATAGTGCCGCTGACCATCCCCCTCACCGTCGGCCCCGGCACCATCGGTGCCCTGCTGCTGATGGGGGCCAGCCAGCCGCACTGGGACGACAAGCTGGTGGCGGTATTGGCCATCTTCCTGGCCAGCCTCACGGTCGGCGTGGTGCTGTACCTGTCCAACCAGTTCGAACGCCTGCTCGGTGATCAGGGCCTGCAGATCGTCAGCCGCCTGATGGGCCTGTTCGTCTGCGCCCTGGCTGCGCAGATTATCTTTACCGGGGTAAAGAACTACCTGGCGCTCTAACTCGGTGCACCCTCGCCGCAGAGCGCCGTTTCGGCCGGGCTGGCGCACCAAAGCGGCGCACCGGCTAACCCGGCGATTATCTCCTGATCGCGCCGACGCCTTCTAAAACAGGGCTTTGCGGCGCTTGGCACGGATGCTGCCATTGGACTGACGACCCTTTCCTGGTCTCTCCCAATCGTTGCGCACGGAGCCATAACAATGAAACGTCGTCCCTTTCTGAAATCCACCTTTGCCGCCAGCGCTTTGCTGCTCAGCGGTCTGTTCCCGTTCACCGTGCAGGCCGCCGAGACCATCAAGGTCGGCATTCTGCACTCGCTGTCCGGCACCATGGCTATTTCCGAAACCTCGTTGAAAGACATGGCACTGATGACCATCGACGAGATCAACGCCAAGGGCGGCGTACTCGGCAAGCAACTCGAACCCGTAGTGGTCGATCCGGCCTCCAACTGGCCGCTGTTCGCCGAGCGCGGTCGCCAGCTGCTGACCCAGGACAAGGTCGACGTCACCTTCGGCTGCTGGACCTCGGTGTCACGCAAATCCGTACTGCCGGTCTATGAAGAGCTGAATGGCCTGCTGTTCTACCCGGTGCAGTACGAAGGCGAAGAGCTGTCGCCGAATGTCTTCTACACCGGTGCCGCGCCCAACCAGCAGGCCATCCCGGCAGTCGAGTACCTGATGAGCGAAGACGGCGGCGCGGCCAAGCGCTACTTCCTGCTCGGCACCGACTACGTCTACCCGCGCACCACCAACAAGATCCTGCGTTCGTTCCTGCACTCCAAAGGCGTGGCCGACAAGGACATCGAAGAGGTCTACACCCCGTTCGGCCACAGCGATTACCAGACCATCGTCGCCAACATCAAGAAGTTCTCCGCCGGCGGCAAGACCGCGGTGATCTCCACCGTCAACGGCGACTCCAACGTGCCGTTCTACAAGGAACTGGCCAACCAGGGCCTGGAAGCCACAGACGTACCAGTGGTGGCCTTCTCCGTGGGTGAAGAAGAGCTGCGCGGCATCGACACCAAGCCGCTGGTCGGCCATCTGGCGGCGTGGAACTACTTCCAGTCCGTGGAAAACCCGGTCAACACCGAGTTCGTCAACAAGTGGAAGGCCTACGCCAAGGCCAAGAACCTGCCGGGCGCGGACAAGGCCGTGACCAACGACCCGATGGAAGCCACCTATGTGGGCATTCATATGTGGGCCCAGGCGGTCGAGAAAGCCGGCACCACCGACGTCGACAAGGTGCGTGACGCCCTGGCCGGCCAGACCTTCGCCGCGCCGAGCGGCTACACCCTGACCATGGACGCCACCAACCACCACCTGCATAAGCCGGTGATGATCGGCGAGATCCAGGACGACGGGCAGTTCTCCGTGGTCTGGGAAACCAGCAGCCCGATCCGCGCCCAGCCGTGGAGCCCCTATATCGAAGGCAACGACAAGAAGCCGGATTACGCGGTCAAGTCGAACTGATCCGACGGGCCTCGCCCGCTTCAATCCTGTAGGAGCCAGGGGGACGCCTCGTCATTGCTGGCGATACGCGAGCAAGAACATGGTGCCCCCTCGCTCCTACAGTGTCCCGCCTTTACCGGGATACCAAAGGACTGCCCTATGCCCACTGCCTTTACCCGAATTCTGCTGACCCTGCTGTTGCTGCTGCCCCTGGCCGCGCACGCCGGTGATGCCCAGGACTTTGTCGCCGCCAGCCCGGCCAAGCAGGCCAGCCTGCTGGAAAGCTGGTCCGCCGCGCCGGATGCCGCGCGCCTGCCGCTGCTCGAAGCCCTGCAACAAGGCCGCGTCGCCGCCGACAGCACAAAGACCGCCTTTATCGAAACGGCTGGCAGCTACCAGGCCGCCGAAAGCGATGCACCGCCGGTCGACGCGCCAAAGAAACTGCGCCTAAATAACCGCCTGCGTGGCCTGATCAGCACCGCCATGGCCAGCCACCAGCTGCTGGCCGAAGACCCGGCGCTGCGCCTGATCGCCGCTCGGCAACTGCAAAAGAGCGCCAAACCGGCGCAACTGGAATTGCTTAACGCCCGCGTCACCAGCGAAACCGATGATGGCGTGCGCGATGCCCTGACCCTGGCCCTGGCCAACCTGCAACTGGTCGACAACGATCCGGCCATTCGTCTGGCGGCCGTGCGCCTGCTCGGCGAAACCGGCGACCCGCTGGCCCGCACCCGCCTGGAAACCCTGCTCGACCCGGCCGTGGAAAGCGACGCCACGGTGCGCACCGCCGCGGAAACCAGCCTGGCCCAGGTCAAACGCAAACTGCTGATTGGTGAGCTGCTCGGCCAGGCCTTTAGCGGCCTGTCGCTCGGCTCGATCCTGTTGCTGGCGGCGCTGGGCCTGGCCATCACCTTCGGCCTGCTCGGGGTGATCAATATGGCCCACGGCGAGATGCTGATGCTCGGCGCCTATTCCACCTATATGGTGCAGGTGCTGTTCCAGCGTTTCGCTCCGGAAGCCCTGGCGCTCTACCCGCTGGTGGCACTGCCGGTGGCGTTCTTCGTCACTGCGGCCATCGGCATGGCCCTGGAACGCACGGTGATTCGCCACCTCTACGGTCGCCCGCTGGAAACCCTGCTGGCGACCTGGGGCATCAGCCTGATCCTGATCCAGCTGGTGCGGGTGATCTTCGGCGCGCAGAACGTCGAAGTGGCCAACCCCTACTGGCTGTCCGGCGGCATTCAGGTGCTGCCGAATCTGGTGCTGCCGTACAACCGCATCGTGATTATCGGCTTCGCCCTGTTTGTCGTGGTGCTGACCTGGCTGCTGCTGAACAAGACCCGCCTGGGCCTTAACGTTCGTGCGGTCACCCAGAACCGCAATATGGCTGCCTGCTGCGGCGTGCCGACTGGTCGGGTAGACATGCTGGCGTTCGGTTTGGGCTCGGGTATCGCCGGTCTCGGCGGCGTTGCCCTGAGCCAGATCGGCAACGTCGGCCCGGACCTGGGGCAGAGCTATATCATCGACTCCTTCCTGGTGGTGGTGCTCGGCGGTGTCGGTCAATTGGCCGGTAGCGTGATGGCGGCCTTCGGCCTGGGCATCGCCAACAAGATTCTCGAACCGCAGATCGGTGCCGTACTCGGCAAGATCCTTATCCTCGCGCTGATCATTCTGTTTATTCAGAAACGCCCGCAAGGTCTGTTTGCTTTGAAAGGACGGGTGATCGATTGAACCAGATTAGCCGCATTGAAGCCGTAGGAGCTGGCCATGCCTGCGACCGCGCCACCGCCATTGTTCGCGCGCATGGCGCGCTCCTACAGGCTGATGAGCCCACTCCGAGCCAACAATCATTTGCCGCAACAGGACAGGTGATCGACTGATGACCATGCCACTCAATCAAACGCTATTGGCCCGTGCCAGCGCCAAGCTCGGCCCGCAGGTATCAATCGCCATCGGCCTGCTGGTACTGGCCCTGCTGATCGCCATGCCGCTGCTGCACCTGCTGCCGGCGGACAACGCCCTGCACGTCTCGGCCTACACCCTGACCCTGGTTGGCAAAATCCTCTGCTACTGCATTGTCGCCCTGGCGCTCGATCTGGTCTGGGGTTACGCCGGCCTGCTGTCGCTCGGCCACGGCCTGTTCTTCGCCCTCGGCGGTTACGCCATGGGCATGTACCTGATGCGGCAGAGCGCAGGTGACGGCCTGCCGGCGTTCATGAGCTTCCTCGCCTGGAACGAACTGCCCTGGTACTGGTACGGCACGTCGAGCTTTCTCTGGGCCATGTGCCTGGTGGTGCTGGTGCCCGGCGTGCTGGCCTTCGTCTTCGGCTTCTTCGCCTTCCGCTCGCGGATCAAGGGCGTGTACTTCTCGATCATGACCCAGGCGCTGACCTTCGCCGGCATGCTGCTGTTCTTTCGCAACGAAACCGGCTTTGGCGGCAACAACGGCTTTACCAACTTCCGCACGATTCTGGGTTTCGATATCACCTCGGCGCACACCCGCGCGGTGCTGTTTCTCGCCACCGTGGCGCTGTTGGTTGCCAGCCTGTACCTGGGCTGGACGCTGGCGCGCAGCAAGTTTGGCCGCGTGCTGACCGCCCTGCGCGATGCGGAAAACCGCCTGATGTTCTGCGGCTACGACCCGCGCGGCTACAAGCTGTTTATCTGGGTGCTCAGCGCCGTGCTCTGCGGCCTGGCCGGCGCGTTGTATGTGCCACAGGTGGGCATCATCAACCCCAGCGAAATGTCGCCCACCAACTCCATCGAAGCCGCCGTCTGGGTGGCCCTCGGTGGGCGTGGCACGCTGATCGGCCCGCTGCTCGGCGCCGGTTTGGTCAACGGTATGAAGAGCTGGTTTACCGTGGCCTTCCCCGAGTACTGGCTGTTCGCCCTGGGCTTTCTGTTTATCGTCGTGACGCTGTTCCTGCCTAAAGGTGTAATCGGCCTTCTTCGTAAAAAAGGAGAGCAATGATGCGCGCCACTCCGGTCCCCGAATTTATGCTCGAACCCGCCTTTGACCCCGCCGGCAGCGGCCGCGATGCGATTGGTGCAAGCACCCTGGCGAGCAAGGGCCTGAACGTTCGTCACGGCACCATCCTGACCCTGGAAGATATCAACGTCAGCTTCGACGGTTTCAAGGCGCTGACTAACCTGACCCTGTATATCGGTGTCGGTGAACTGCGCTGCATCATCGGCCCCAACGGTGCCGGCAAGACCACCATGATGGACGTGATCACCGGCAAGACCCGCCCGGACAACGGCGTCGCCTACTTCGGCGAAACCCTTGATCTGACCCAGATGAGCGAAGTGCAGATCGCCCAGTCCGGCATCGGTCGCAAGTTCCAGAAGCCGACTGTGTTCGAAGCGCTGAGCGTGTTCGAAAACCTCGAACTGGCGCAGAAAACCAACAAGTCGGTGTGGGCCAGCCTGCGCGCCAAACTCAGCGGCGAGCAGAAAGACCGCATCGATGAAGTGCTGCAGACGATCAAGCTCGACGCCTCGCGCAATCGCCCGGCCGGACTGTTGTCCCACGGCCAGAAGCAGTTCCTCGAGATCGGCATGCTGCTGGTGCAGGACCCGCAACTGTTGCTGCTGGATGAGCCGGTGGCGGGCATGACCGACGCCGAAACCGAGTTCACCGCCGAGCTGTTCAAGTCCCTGGCGCGCAAGCACTCGCTGATGGTGGTGGAACACGATATGGGCTTTGTCGGCAGCATTGCCGACCACGTCACCGTGCTGCACCAGGGCAGCGTGCTGGCCGAAGGCTCGCTTGAGCAGGTGCAGAACGATGAGCGGGTGATCGAGGTTTATCTGGGGCGCTAGGACGTAGGGTGCGCGGAGCCGCCTAGGCCGTGCGCACCCTCCCTGGCCATTGGTGCGCACGGCGCACCCTACGGAATGTGAGGCATCCATGCTGCAAGTCCAACAACTCCACCAATACTACGGCGGCAGCCATATCCTCCGTGGCCTGTCGTTCGAGGCCAAGGTCGGCGAAGTCACCTGCCTGCTCGGGCGCAACGGCGTGGGCAAGACCACCCTGCTGAAATGCCTGATGGGCCTGATCCCGGCCAAGGAAGGCGCAGTGCAGTGGGAAGGCCAACCGATCACCGCCTTCAAGCCGCACCAGCGCGTGCACGCCGGCATCGCCTACGTGCCCCAGGGCCGGGAAATCTTCGCTCGCCTGACCGTGGAAGAGAACCTGCTGATGGGGCTTTCACGCTTTCCCGGCAGCGAAGCCAAGGTGGTGCCGGAGTTTATCTACGAGCTATTCCCGGTGCTGCGCGAGATGAAGCAACGCCGCGGCGGCGACCTCTCTGGCGGCCAGCAGCAACAGCTTGCGATAGGCAGAGCACTGGCCAGTAAGCCGCGCCTGCTGATCCTCGACGAACCCACCGAAGGCATCCAGCCTTCGGTGATCAAGGAGATCGGCGTGGTAATCAAGAAGCTCGCCGAGCGCGGCGATATGGCCATTCTGCTGGTCGAGCAGTTCTATGATTTTGCCGCCGAGCTGGCCGATCAGTACCTGGTGATGAGCCGTGGCGAGATCGTCCAGCAGGGCCGCGGCGAGACCATGGAAAGCGACGGCGTGCGCGGCCTGGTTGCCATCTGAATGGCGACGCGGCACCTGTACTTTGCGCATAATCAGCTTTTCGCTCATGGACTCGAGGCCCCAATGCCACCCCTGCGCACGCTTCTTCTCCCGCTTACCGCACTGGTCGGCATGGCACTGGTGATCTGGGCCGGCAGCCTGCCGGATTACTGGATGCTGCGCGCCATGCCGGTTGGCAGCGAAGCGGTCTATCCGCTCAAGCCGGTGCTGATTTTCTGCGCCATTGTTCTGGCCGAATGCAGCCTGCTGTTGGCAGTATTGCGCCCGCGATCCTATTGCCGCTCCTGGGGCCGTGCCCTGTGCGCCAGCCTACTGGCCCTGGGCCTGGCGCTGGTGTGGATACAGGGCACGCTGCACGCGCCGCCCTACTACGGCATGCACCTGCAATGGTGGCTGGTGGTTTGCCTGGGCCTGGTGCTGCTGAGCCTTTACTCCGCCGCTCAGGCCTGGCGGCAGCGCCGCAACAAGGTGGCGGCATGAACGCCCCCGCCGCCCTGTTTACCCCCAGCTGGCATGCTGAACTGGAGCTGGCCTATGGCCGCGATGGCGACTGCACGCGACCGACACTGCGCCGGCATAAAGGCCCGCTGCGGGTGCAGAAGCACCTGTATGCCGAAGGCCCGCAGGTGTGCCAACACATCATCGTCCACCCACCCGGCGGCATCGCCGGTGGCGATCGCCTGGATATCTCGGCCAGTGTTGCCAGCGGTGCGTGGGCGCAGTTGACCAGCCCCGGCGCGGCCAAGTGGTACCGCGCCGCCGGCCCGGCTTACCAGAGCCTCAAGCTGCGCGTGGAAGCCGGTGCCACCCTGGAATGGCTGCCGCAGGAAACCATCGTCTACGCCGCAGCCCAGGCTGAACTGACCACCGATATCGAACTGCTCGGCGATGCCAAGCTGCTCTACTGGGACATGGTCGCCCTCGGCCGCCCGGCCAGTGGTGAACGCTTCGATGCCGGGCACTTTCAAGCGCAGCTGAATATCCGTCGCGACGGCCAGTTGCTCTGGCACGAACGTCAGCGCGTGGTCGGCGGCGATGGCCTGCTCGACTCGCCCATCGGTCTGGCTGGCAAACCAGTGTTCGCCACCCTGCTGATCACCGGTGAAATCGACAGCGAACTGCTGGAACACTGTCGCAGCCTGAGCACGCCCGTGCGCGGCGACCTGACTCAATTACCCGGCCTGCTGGTGGCCCGCTGCCTGGCCAGCGAAACCCAGCACGCCCGCGCCTGGCTGATCCAACTCTGGCAGCTGCTGCGCCCGGCCCTGCTCGGCCGCACGGCCATCCCCCCAAGAATCTGGAGCACTTAACCGATGGACCTGTCGCCCCGCGAAAAAGACAAACTGCTGATTTTCACCGCCGGCCTGGTAGCCGAACGCCGCCTGGCCCGCGGGGTCAAGCTCAACTACCCGGAAGCCATGGCCTATATCAGCGCCGCCCTGCTCGAAGGCGCGCGCGACGGCCAGACCGTGGCCGAGCTGATGCACTTCGGCACCACCTTGCTGAGCCGCGATCAGGTAATGGAAGGCATCCCGGAAATGATCCCGGAGATTCAGGTCGAAGCCACCTTCCCCGACGGCACCAAGCTGGTCACCGTCCATCAGCCGATAGTGTGACGCCATGAGTATTTCGATTCGCGATGCCCGCGACGACGATCTGCCCGGCATCCTGGCCATCTATAACGATGCGGTGCTACACAGCACCGCACTGTGGATCGAAACCCTGGCCGATCTGGCCAACCGCCGCGCCTGGCTAAGCGAACGCAATGCCGCCGGCTTTCCGGTACTGGTGGCCCTGGATGACGCAGGCGAGGTGCTGGGCTATGCCAGTTACGGCGGTTGGCGCAGCAACGAAGGCTTTCGCCATACCGTCGAGCACTCGCTGTACGTACGCGCCGACCAGCGCGGCCGTGGCCTCGGCCTGGCCTTGCTGAAGGCATTGATCGAGCGGGCGAAGTCGGCAGAGCTGCATGTAATGGTCGCCGCCATCGAGAGCGAGAACGCCGCCTCGATCCGCCTGCATGAACGCCTCGGTTTCGTTACCAGCGGACAGATGCCCCAGGTCGGCCGCAAGTTCGGCCGCTGGCTGGACCTCACCTTTATGCAATTGACCCTGGAGTGAAGCAGCGATGATCCCCGGCGAATACCAGATCCAGGACGGCGAAATCGAACTCAACGCAGGCCGCCGCACCTTGACCCTTACTGTGGCCAATAGCGGCGACCGGCCGATCCAGGTCGGCTCGCACTATCACTTTTTCGAAACCAACGATGCGCTGACCTTCGACCGTGTGAGCACACGCGGTATGCGTCTGAATATCCCGGCCGGCACCGCCGTACGCTTCGAGCCGGGGCAGAGCCGAGAAGTCGAACTGGTCGACCTGGCCGGCCATCGCCGGGTGTTCGGCTTTGCCGGACGGGTGATGGGCGATCTCTAGTTCAGCCGGTGCCTAGGGTGCGCTGCGCGCACCAGAAACCATGCAGATAGCCGCGGTGCGCACGGCGCACCCTACGGGAAGATGACCAATGAAGATCAGCAGACAAGCCTATGCCGATATGTTCGGCCCCACCGTCGGCGACAAGGTGCGCCTGGCCGATACCGAGCTGTGGATCGAAGTGGAAAAAGACTTCACCACCTACGGTGAAGAAGTGAAATTCGGCGGCGGCAAGGTGATCCGCGATGGCATGGGCCAGGGCCAGCTCTGTGCTAAAGATGTAGTCGACACCCTGATCACCAATGCGCTGATCATCGACCACTGGGGCATCGTCAAGGCCGATGTCGGCTTGAAGGATGGGCGCATCGCCGCCATCGGCAAGGCTGGCAACCCGGATATCCAGCCCGACGTGACCATCGCCATCGGTGCCGGTACCGAGGTGATCGCTGGTGAAGGCATGATCCTCACCGCCGGTGGCATCGATACCCATATCCACTTTATCTGCCCGCAGCAGATCGAAGAGGCCTTGATGAGCGGCGTCACCACCATGATCG
>CAZOEC010000148.1:0-11204 GCA_964578635.1 uncultured Pseudomonas sp. | reverse complement strand
TGATACTGATCGCCAGGTACACGCTCATGGTGATGGCAATCACCTCGATCGCCTGTCCGGTCTGGTTAAGCACCGTGCCGGCAAACAGCGAGACCATGTCGGGGTAGCCGATACCGGCCGCCAGCGAGGAGTTCTTCGCCAGGTTGAGGTACTGACTGGTCAACGGCGGAATGATCACCCGCAGGGCCTGGGGAATGATCACCAGCCGCAGGGTCTTGCCCGCCGGCAGGCCCAGGGAGCGCGCCGCTTCGGTCTGGCCATGGCTGACGGCCATGATCCCGGAGCGCACGTTCTCGGCGATAAAGGCCGCGGTGTAGATGGTCAGCGCCAGGGTCAGGGCCATCAGTTCGGGGATCAGCACCCAGCCGCCACGGAAGTTGAAGCCGGTCAGCTCAGGCGTACTCCATTGCAGCGGATTGCCGGTCAGCAGGATCGCCAGGCCAGGCAGAACCAGCAACAGCGGCACCACGCCCAGGGACACCGGGAAGTATTTGCCGGTGGCCTCGAAACGCGCCCGCGACCAGCGCACCAGCAGCACCGCACCGATAATTGCGATCACCAGGGCGGCGATAAAGGTGCCGAAGCTGTCCGAAGGGCTGGGGGCCGGCATATACAAGCCGCGGCTGTTGAGAAAGAAGATCTCGCCCAGATCCATGCTCTGGCGCGGCCCGGGCAACGACAGCATGACCGCGAAGTACCAGAAGAAGATCTGCAGCAGCGGTGGAATATTACGGAAGATCTCGATATAGACGGTGGCCAGCTTGCTGATCAGCCAGTTGGGCGACAGCCGCGCAACACCGAGCAGAAAGCCCAGCATGGTCGCCAGGACGATGCCGATAACCGAGACCAGCAGGGTATTGAGCAAACCGACGACGAATACCCGGCCGTAGGTGTGGCTTTCGTTGTAGTCGATCAGGCTTTGCGCAATGCCGAAGCCGGCACTGTTGTTGAGAAAGGAAAAGCCCGAGGTGATGCCGCGCTTCTCCAGGTTGGTCTGGGTGTTGTCGAACAGGAACCAGCCGAGCGCCACGACGGCGATAACGGCGAGAATCTGGAATAGCCACGCACGCACCTTGGGATCGGTCCAGACCGATCCACCCGGGCGCGGGACATTTGCACTAGTTTGCATAGGAGCCCTCTTGGAACCCTTATGCCCGCATCGGCGGGCATGAGGTTCACATCAATCAGAACGATGCCAGCGGCCCAGGACGGGACGCTGGCAACAGACGGTCAGCGCACCGGCGGTGCGTATTGCAGACCACCCTTGTTCCACAGGGCGTTGAGGCCACGTTCGATCTTCAGCTCGCTGCCGCTACCGACGTTGCGCTCGAAGCTTTCGCCGTAGTTACCCACTTGCTTGACGATCTGCACGGCCCAGTCTTTCGGCAGTTTCAGATCCTTGCCGAACTCACCTTCGCCACCGAGCAGACGCGCTACGTCGGGGTTCTTGGTGGTTTTGGCCAGGTCTTCGACGTTCTTCGAGTCGACACCCAGTTCTTCGGCGTTGACCATGGCGAACAGCGACCAGCGCACGATGTTGAACCACTCGTCGTCACCCTGACGTACGACCGGACCCAGCGGCTCCTTGGAGATCACTTCAGGCAGTACCACGTAGGATTCCGGGTCGGCCAGCTTGATGCGCTGTGCGTACAGCTGCGACTGGTCGGAGGTCAGCACGTCGCAACGGCCGGCTTCCACCGACTTGGCGCTCTCGTCGGAGGTATCGTAGGTGATCGGGGTGTACTTCAGGCCATTGGCGCGGAAGTAGTCGGAGAGGTTCAGCTCGGTGGTGGTACCGGCCTGGATGCACACGGTTGCGCCGTCGAGCTCTTTAGCACTGGAAACACCCAGCTTCTTGTTCACCAGGAAGCCCTGGCCGTCGTAGTAGTTGACGCCGGCAAAGTTCAGACCCAGGCCGGAATCGCGCGAGCTGGTCCAGGTGGTGTTGCGCGAGAGGATGTCGACTTCGCCGGATTGCAGCGCGGTGAAGCGCTCCTTGGCGGTCAGCGGGCTGTACTTGACCTTGGTCGAGTCGCCGAAGACGGCGGCGGCTACGGCGCGACAGACGTCGACGTCCAGACCCAGGTAATTGCCTTTTTCGTCAGCGTAGGAGAAGCCAGGCAGACCATCGCTGATACCGCACTGCACAAAACCTTTCTTCTGTACCGCGTCCAGGGTAGCGCCCGCTTGCGCGAAGCTGCTGACACCGAGAACGGCTGCGGTAGTCAGTACTGCCAGAGTGGATTTCACCATCTTCATTAAAACCTCCAGTTGCTTTTGTTGTGTTTGGAGTCTCGGTTCTACCACCGTACCCTTGTGGGGCTCGTTGAACCTGTCGGCAGCAACAGGCACAACCGGGGATCGGACCTTGATGCGAGTCTAGTTGCCGAATGCTCCAACGGCCATAAACTCACACCCGCCCATTATTTGAATGGGCCAGAGACAGATAGCAAGTGACATATCGCTCAGCCTGTAGCCCGTGGCGAACGTATTGGAAGCCCATGCAAAGGCATTCCAGTCTGCTCCGCGCCCGGTTCGGTAGCAGTGTTACCACTACCGGACAACGTCATCAGTCCCTAAGGTTTATAGCAAGGCCCGTACCAGCGCCGCGCTTTGAGCACCATACGGACAGGTCAAGAGCAAAACTTGCAGCCTGGCGACAACTTCTTTCCAGATTAGTCACCCCCTAAAATTTAGCGCGCACTAATTCGGCGCGCACGCACCACGGCGGAACCACAGATGAGTGAACCCTTGATCCTTCAGCCCACACTTGCGGCCGATGCCTGCGTCATTTGGTTGCACGGCCTGGGGGCCGACCGTTACGACTTTATGCCCGTGGCCGAGGCCTTGCAGCAGCGTTTGCCCAGTACCCGCTTCGTCCTGCCACAGGCACCAACCCGGGCGGTGACCATCAATGGCGGCTACGCCATGCCCAGCTGGTACGACATTCTGGCCATGAGCCCGGCGCGGGCGATCAACCGCGACCAGCTGGAAGACTCGGCGCGCCAGGTGATCGAACTGATCGAGGCACAACGCGACAGCGGCATCGATCCGGCGCGCATCATCCTTGCCGGTTTCTCCCAGGGCGGCGCGGTGGTGTTGCACACCGCCTTCCTGCGCTGGCAGTTCGCCCTCGGCGGTGTCCTCGCGCTGTCCACCTATGCGCCGACCTTCAGCGACGACATCAAGCTGGCGGATACAAAAAATGCTCAGGAAGCATTTTTGACGTCGCGCAGCGACGGCCCGCAGGGTATCGGCCAGGGATGGCCAGATACAAAAAGACAACTGCCAGTTCTCTGCCTGCATGGCACATTCGACGACATCGTGCTGCCGGCCATGGGCCGCGCCGCCCATGACCACCTGAGCGCCTCCGGCGTCAGCGTGCAATGGCGCGAGTATCCGATGGGTCATGAAGTGATCAATGAGGAAATCCGCGACATCGCCGACTGGCTGGAGCAACGTCTGAACCGCTGACCGCCGGAGCGAGAACAACAGTGCACGCCATCCCCGCAATCGAATCACTGCGCGATATCAAACAGATCGAACAGACCCCGCTGGCCGCCCGCGACCTGCCGGCCAGTACCTTCGAACTGATTCGCCGCAGCGCCGCCCGCCACGGGGATGCGCCCGCCCTGTCGTTTATCCTGCAAGGCAGCGCCGATGAAGCGGCCTATCGCCTGAGCTACAACGAGCTGCTGGGCAAGATCACCCAGACCGCCAACGCCTTCCATCGCCTGGGCCTGCGCCCGGGCAAGGCGGTGTCCTTCCTGCTGCCCAACCTGCCGCAGACCCACTTCACCATCTGGGGTGGCGAAGCGGCCGGGATCGTCAACGCGATCAACCCGCTGCTCGAACCCGAGCATATCGCCGAACTGATAGAGGCCTCCGACTCGGAGCTGCTGGTCACCCTGGCCCCCTTCCCCGGCACCGACCTGTGGGCCAAGGTCGCAGGGTTGCGCGCACGCCTGCCGCAGCTCAAGGCGATTATCTGCGTGGACATGGCCAGGCTGCTGCCCGAGCCGCAGCGCAGTGCCGTGCAGGCCCAGCGCGGTGCGCTGCCGGACGGCGTACTGGACTTCGACGAACTGATCGCCGCCTGCCCCGCCGACCGCCTGGAAAGCGGCCGGGTGATCGCCGCCGACGATATCGCCAGCTACTTCCACACCGGCGGCACCACCGGTACGCCGAAACTGGCCCCGCACAGCCACGGCAACGAAGTGGCCATGGCCTACAGCATGAACCTGGTGACCCGTTTCGCCCCGGGCGACGTGACCCTCTGCGGCCTGCCGCTGTTCCACGTCAACGGCGTGATCGTCACCGGTCTGACTGCCTTCAGCGGCGGGGCCGAAGTGCTGCTGGCCACGCCCCAGGGTTATCGCAACACGGCGCTGATCGGCAATTTCTGGAAAATCATCGAGCGCCACAAGGTCAGCTTCTTCAGCGGCGTGCCGACCATCTATGCCGGCCTGTTGCAGGTGCCCAGCGAGGGTCATGACCTGTCCTCGCTGAAATATGCCCTGTGCGGTGCCGCGCCGATGCCGGTGGAGCTGATCCGCCAGTTCGAAAGCAAGACCGGCCTGACCCTGATCGAAGGCTACGGCCTCACCGAAGGCACCTGCGGCAGTTGCGCCAACCCGGTCGGCGGCGAGCGCCGCCCCGGCTCCATCGGCCTGCGCATGCCCTACTGCGAGGTGAGCATCAAGGTTCTCGACGACCAGGGCCAGTACCTGCGCGAGGCAGCGTGCAATGAAATCGGCAACCTGTGCATCCGCGGGGCCACGGTGTTCAAGGGTTACCTGCAGGCCGGCAAGAATGCCGGCATCTGGGTCGACGGCGACTGGTTCAACACCGGCGATCTGGGCCGTATGGACGCCGATGGCTATATCTGGCTGACCGGGCGCAGCAAGGACCTGATCATCCGCGGTGGGCACAATATCGACCCGCAGCTGATCGAAGAGGCGCTGCACAAACACCCTGCCGTGGCCCTGGCCGCCGCTGTCGGCAAGCCCGACGAGAAGGCCGGCGAACTGCCGGTGGTCTATGTGCAGCTCAAGCCCGGCCTGCAGGCCAGCGAGGCCGAACTGCTGGCCCATGCCGCCGCCCATATCCCCGAGCGCGCAGCCATCCCCAAGGATGTGTGGATCATCGAGGCCATTCCGCTGACCGCAGTGGGCAAGACCTTCAAACCGAGCCTGCGCTTCGATGCCATTCGCCGCACCTATGAACAGGCCCTGAGTGAACTGTCCGGCAACTTGCGAGTCGAAGTGCTTAGCGATGAGCGCCTCGGCCAGGTGGCCCATATCCACCTGGCCACCAAGGATGCGGCGCTTGCACAGGCAGTGACTGAACGGCTGGCGGGTTTCGCCATCCCCGTCCAATTGCATCACGGCCACTAAACATGCACGCCGGCGCAGGGATTGCGCCGAAAGTGTGACCGAAGGTTCATTTTAAATGCCGCCGGTCACTCAGACTGGTGCCTGGGATTGTCAGCCCACAGACTCAGGAATATGTTCGTCCAAGGTGTTCGCCCACAATGCAGGGAGCGTTAGCGATGCCAACCACAGTATTCAATCAGCCGGCCATGCCACTGCCATGAAAAAGGCGACCTGGCAGGCCGACCTGCACCAGCTGCGGCAACTGCGGCTGTTCCAGAATGTCGCGCTCGGCAGCATCAATCTGCTGCTCAAGGAATTTCGCGCCTGCGATCTCGAAGCGGGAGAAGTGCTGCTCTCGCCCTTCAACCGCAATCAGTACCTCTACCTGCTGCTCAAGGGCCAACTCAAGGTCCACCTCGGCACCCTGGAAAGCCAGGCGGTGAGCACCCTGAAAACCGGCGACTGCGCCGGCGAAATCAGCTTTATCGACAACGACCACCCTTCCGCCTATGTCGTGGCGAGCGAACCGAGCCAGGTTCTGCGCCTGCACCGCGAGTCGCTGTTCCAGCTGTTCCAGCAATCCCCCGAACTGATGCAGAACATGCTGGAGCTGCTCTGCGAGCGAGTGCGCAAGGGCAACCGGATCATTATCAGCAGCGAGCAGAACGCCAATATCGACGCCCTCACCGGTGCCTACAACCGGCGCTGGCTGGAGCAGATGTTCGAGCGGGAAAGCACCCGCAGCGCCTTCAATGGCAAACCCCTGTGCATGCTGATGCTCGATGTCGACCACTTCAAGGCCTACAACGACCAGCACGGCCACCTGGCCGGCGACTATGCCCTGACTCTGGTGGCCAACACCCTGCGCAACCAGCTGCGGCCCAAGGACAGCCTGACCCGCTTCGGCGGCGAGGAGTTCGTTATCCTGCTGCCGGACATCTCCGAGGAGGAAGCCCGCAGCATCGGCGAACGGCTGCGCCTGGCGCTGCAGAAAATCAGCTCGTTCCACTCCCCCGTAGGCGTTATACCGGGGGTAACCGTCTCCATCGGCCTGGCCAAGATGCGCCCCAAGGACAGCCTGCAAGGCCTGATCGCCCGCGCCGACAGCGCCCTGTATCGGGCCAAGCGGCAGGGTCGCAACTGCTTATACGGTTAACAGCCAGCGCTCTGCTAGAGTCCGCGCATCACAACCACGCCCGGATCGCAGCCCATGCGCAAACTTCTCCTGAGCCTACTGATTGTTCTGTTGATCGGCAGCGCGCTGGTCTTCAGCCTGCCATCCCTGCTCGATCGCCAGATGAACAGCGTCGAGTCGCCCGCGCCCTACCCTGCCAGCGCCCCCGCCGAGCAGTTGCACCAGACCCTGTTTATTGCCGACCTGCATGACGACGCCCTGCTCTGGGAGCGCGACCTGCTGGGGCGCTACGACTTCGGCCACTCCGATCTGCCGCGTATGCTCGAAGCGCGGGTCGGCCTGCAGGTCTTCTCCACCGTGACCAAGACCCCGCGCGGCATCAACTACGAGCGCAACAGCGGCGACAGCGACAACATCACCCTGCTGGCCATGGCCCAGCGCTGGCCGCGGGCAACCTGGAGCAGCCTGCTGCAGCGCGCGCTCTATCAGGCACAGAAACTCGGCGAAGCCAGCGCCAACAGCCAGGGCCGCTTGGTCATGATCGAAACCCGCGACGACCTGGCCAGCTTTATCCAGGCCTGGCAACAGGATCCGCAGCGCCTGGCCGCCATCCTCGCCACCGAGGGCCTGCAGCCCATTGAAGGCCAGCTGGAGAACGTCGATAGGCTGTATGCCGCCGGCTTTCGCATCGCCGGCCTGGTCCACTTCTTCGATAACGAAGTGGGCGGTTCGGCCCATGGCCTGGAAAAGGGTGGCCTGACCGCACTGGGTCGCCAGGTGGTCAAACGCCTGGAAGAAAAAGCCATGCTGATCGACCTGGCCCACGCCTCGCGGCCGTTGATCGACGATGTGCTGGCCATGGCCACACGCCCCGTGCTGGTGTCCCACACCGGTGTCGAAGGCACCTGCCCGGGCACCCGCAACCTCAGCGACAGACATCTGCAGGGCATCGCCGCCACCGGCGGGGTGATCGGCATCGGCTACTGGGAAACCGCGGTCTGCGCCACCTCGGTCGACGCCATAGTCCAGGCGATCCGCTACACCGCCGATAAAGTCGGGGTCCAGCACGTGGCTCTGGGCTCGGATTTCAACGGCACCGTGCACACCCCCTTCGACGTCACCGGCCTGCCGCAACTGACCCAGGGCCTGCTCGAAGCGGGCTTCAGCCACGGGGAGATCGCCGCGATCATGGGCGGCAATGTGCAGCGCCTGCTGCTGGCCAGCCTGCCGCAGCGCTGAAAAGTCGCCCGCACGGACCGAGCGATTACGGCCAAAGCCCCGGTTTATGGACCCTCCAGCCTGGTTAACCCCTGCTAAAAACCCTGTAACGGCAGCGATCAGCGCGGCACTTCGCCGCGCCGGCTTCTTGCTTTACACTGGCAGCCGTTCACTCCTTAACCAATTGAAGAGATGACCGTGCTCAAAGCACTCAAGAAAATGTTCGGCAAAGCCGAGGGCCCGCAGCCCAGCCCAGCAAGCCCGCCTGCAACGCCTCGCGCTAATGATGCCACCAGCGAAAACCGCAACCGCAACGCCAGCCCGCGCAAGGCGGCCAGCGAACCCACTGCTTCCCCGGCCCCAGAGGCTCCCGCGGCCAGCGCCGCCAAGCCCGCACGCAGCAGCGCGGAGAACAAGCCACGCCGCGAACGTGCGGCCAAGCCGGTAGACACCTGGAAACTGGAAGACTTCCAGGTCGAGCCCGCCGAGGGCAAGACCCGCTTCCACGACTTCAAGCTGGCCCCCGAGTTGATGCACGCCATCCACGACCTGGGCTTCCCCTATTGCACGCCGATTCAGGCGCAGGTGCTGGGCTTCACCCTCAAGGGTCAGGACGCCATCGGCCGCGCCCAGACCGGCACCGGCAAGACCGCGGCCTTCCTGGTCTCGATCATCACCCAGCTGCTGCAGACCCCGCCGCCGAAAGAGCGCTATATGGGCGAGCCGCGGGCGCTGATCATCGCGCCGACCCGCGAGCTGGTGGTGCAGATCGCCAAGGACGCCGCCGACCTGACCAAGTACACCGGCCTCAACGTCATGCAGTTTGTCGGCGGCATGGACTTCGACAAACAGCTCAAGCTGCTCGAATCGCGCTACTGCGACATCCTGGTGGCCACCCCGGGCCGCCTGCTGGACTTCAACCAGCGTGGCGAAGTGCACCTGGATATGGTCGAGGTGATGGTGCTGGATGAAGCCGACCGCATGCTCGACATGGGCTTTATCCCCCAGGTACGCCAGATCATCCGCCAGACCCCACCCCGGGGCGAACGCCAGACCCTGCTGTTCTCCGCCACCTTCACCGAAGACGTGATGAACCTGGCCAAGCAGTGGACCACCGAGCCTGCCATCGTCGAGATCGAGCCGGAGAACGTCGCCAGCGACACGGTGGAACAGCACGTCTACGCCGTAGCCGGCAGCGACAAATACAAGCTGCTGTACAACCTGATCACCCAGAACGACTGGATCCGCGTGATGGTCTTCGCCAACCGCAAGGATGAAGTGCGGCGCATCGAAGAACGCCTGACCCGCGACGGCATCAGCGCCGTGCAGATGTCCGGTGACGTACCGCAGCACAAGCGCATCCGCGCCCTGGAAGGCTTCCGCGAAGGCAAGATCCGCGTCATGGTGGCCACCGACGTGGCCGGCCGCGGCATCCATGTCGACGCCATTAGCCATGTGATCAACTTCACCCTGCCGGAAACCCCGGACGACTACGTGCACCGCATCGGTCGTACCGGCCGCGCAGGCAGCAGCGGCACCTCGATCAGCTTCGCCGGCGAAGACGACGCCTACGCCCTGCCGGCCATCGAAGCCCTGATGGGCCGCAAGATCGCCTGCGAAATGCCGCCGGACGAACTGCTCAAGCCGGTACCGCGCAAGCATTAGGCCTGCGCTGGAAAACAAAAGGCGAAGCCCATGGGCTTCGCCTTTTTCGTTGGGGTTGCTACTTACAGAGAAGCCCGCCCGTAGGGTGCGCCGTGCGCACCAACGGAGGCCGCCGCCTAGCAAGTTATCCGGGTATCCACGATGGCTATTTGTAGGGTGGACATAGCGAAGCTTTGTCCACCACTGGCCATCAGTGGCCATCAGTGGCGGACAAGCCTGCGACATGTCCGTCCTGGCAGACCGCAGGCCTTGCGGGTAAAGCCCGTTGCTGGAAAACGCTTCGCGGGTTTACGCCATGAGCTTTTGTAGGAGCCAGCTTGCTGGCGATCCATGCCCAAGCAAGAGCATCGCCATAAGCTGGCTCCTACAGGCTTACCGCTTGATGGTCTTGAGCAGATCGTCCGGGGTGATATAGCCCACCGCGCCGCCCTTGCTCTGGGCGCTGCCCGGTTGCGGTTGGTGGAGGATATGGCCCTTCATCTTGCCGATGATATGCATCTCGCAGGGTTTGCAGTCGAACTTCAGGGTCAGCACTTCGTCCTGGTGGATCAGCTGCATATCCGAGACTTTGGTGCGCACGCCGGTGACGCCCTTGGCCTGTTTCGGGCACAGGTTGAAGGAGAAGCGCAGGCAGTGCTTGGTGATCATCACCGGCACTTCGCCCGACTCTTCGTGGGCCTCGTAAGCGGCGTCGATCAGTTGCACGCCGTAACGTTTGTAGAAGGTGCGGGCCTTGTCGTTGTAGACGTTGGCGAGAAAGGTCAGGTGCGATTCCGGATAGACCGGCGCAGGCACGCTGACCGCCTTGCGCCCGCCACGGGGATGGGCAGCGATGCGGGCCTGGGTCAGGGCTTCGATGGCTTCGCGACGCAGGGCCTTGAGTTGCGAGCCGGGGATAAAGGGCACTGACTCGCAGTCGATCTGCGCGCCGGCGCTGTAGTAGATGGTGGTGCCCAGTTTGCTCAAGCCATCGGCCAGCTGCTCGCGGGCCTGTTCGGCATCCTTGGCGGCGGCGAACGGGCCGGCCAGGCTGACGCTGGCGCTGATGCCGTCAGCACTGGTGACGCTCACATTCAGTTGCTCGCCGCGCAGGCTGAGCTGCCAGCTGACGGCAATGCGCCGCTCGGACGAGGTTTTCTGCAAAGCCTGCTGCCAGTTGTGGTCGAGGTTACGATGCAGCGGCTGCAGCGGACGCACGCGGTGCATGGCCTCGGGCATCTCATTAGGCTCGACGCGGTAGCGGTAGCGCTTCTCGCCCTCTTCCTCGAACTCGCTTTTAAGCTCCGCGATATTGGCGCGGAAACCCACCACTTCACGCTTGATCAGCACGTTAAGGCCATCGCCGTTGGACAGCGGCGTGTCGGTGACGGCGATCAGGTCGCGCTTGTTCACCTTCTCCACCACGCCCACGGTCAGCCCGGTAAAGGTTGGTGAGTCGAACGCGCCGATGTCCACCTTGCGGTCGGTGACGAAATAATCGGTGCTTCCACGGTGGAAGGTCTTGTCGGTGTCCGGGGTAAAGAAGTGCTCGGTACGGCCGCTGGAGGCGCGTTCCAGGTGCGGACGTTGTTCGAGAATCGCATCCAGCTCGCGGCGGTAGTGCGCGGTGATGTTCTTCACGTAGCTCATGTCTTTGTAGCGCCCTTCGATCTTGAACGAGCGCACGCCGGCATCCACCAGGTAGATCAGGTTGTCGGTCTGGTTGTTGTCCTTCATCGACAGCAGGTGCTTATCAAACGCCACCACGCGGCCCTGGTCGTCCTTGAGGGTGTACGGCAGACGGCAGGCCTGGGAGCAGTCGCCACGGTTGG
>CAZOEC010000147.1:0-11385 GCA_964578635.1 uncultured Pseudomonas sp. | reverse complement strand
GATGTTGCGTAGATTTTCGATCACTTGTGTATCTCGATCAGAGGATTCGGTGTGCCGCTTATTCTAGGCGGCGAGTATTAACTAATTGCGATTTCTGCCAGGCGGCGTACGAGCGCTATGGCTGTTACGCCGCCTGTGGGTCGGGAGGGCGATGGCGGATGCTGCCGCCATTCAACCCGGGCGTCTTATGCCGGACGATAAACGCGCACATTGGCATGCCCCTCGCTGAGCAGATGGTGGGCATGCAAACGGCTCATCACGCCTTTATCGCAATACAGCAGGTATTGGCGATTGGCATCCAGCTCTTTGAAGCGGCTGTTCAGGGCATAGAACGGCAGCGTTTGCACTTCGATACCGGGCAGCTCGAGTGGCTGCTCTTCGGCGTTATCCGGGTGACGGATGTCGATGATGACATGACTGGCCAGGGCTTCGCTGACTTCCTCGACCTTGACGTCCTTGCCCAGCTCGTCGATCACCTTGTCGATCGGCAGCAGGGTCGCACGCTCCAGGGCGCGCTCGAGGATCGCCATATCGAACTGGCGCTCCTCGTGTTCGATGCGGTCCTTCTTCGCCCGGGTGGTCGGGTTCACCGAGATCACGCCGCAGTACTCGGGCATATGCTTGGCGAACTCGGCGGTGCCGATCTGGTTGGCGGTGTTGATGATGTCCTGCTTGTGGCTGGCGATCAGCGGACGCAGCACCAGCATATCGGTGGCCGAATCGATCACCGAGAGGTTGGGCAGGGTCTGGCTCGACACCTGGGAAATCGCCTCACCGGTGACCAGGGCATTGATCTGCAACTGCTCGGCCATGCGCGTGGAGGCGCGCAGCATCATGCGCTTGAGGATCACGCCCATCTGGCTGTTGTCGACCTTGCCGAGAATCTCGCCGAGCACTTCCTCGAACGGCACGCTGATAAACAGCACGCGCTGGGAGCTGCCGAACTTCTGCCAGAGGTAATGTGCCACTTCCATCACGCCCAGCTCGTGGGCACGGCCGCCGAGGTTGAAGAAGCAGAAATGGGTGACCAGACCGCGGCGCATCATCTGGTAAGCGGCGACTGTGGAGTCGAAACCGCCACTCATCAGCACCAGGGTCTGCTCCAGCGAGCCGAGCGGGTAACCGCCCAGGCCTTCGTGCTGGTTATGAATGACGAACAGACGCTGGTCGCGAATTTCCATGCGCACTTCGACTTGCGGCTGCTTCAGGTCGATCCCGGCCGCGCCGCACTGCTGGCGCAGCTGACTGCCGACATAGCGCTCGATATCCATGGAGCTGAAGGCATGCTTGCCGGCGCGCTTGCAGCGCACGGCGAAGATCTTGCCCGGCAGCTGCTCGGCGAAGTGCAGCTTGCATTTTTCCAGTACGTCGTCGAAATCACCCAGTGGGTATTCATCGACCTGGAGGAAATGGGTGATGCCTGGCGTGCAGCGCAGGCGCTCGATCATCGCCTGCAGGGTCTTCGCCTCACTGACCTGGGTTTCGACTTCCAGGTTGTCCCACACACCACTGACCAGCACCTGCGGATCGAGCTCACGCAAAACCGAACGAATATTCTTCGCCAGCTGCCGGATAAAGTGCTTACGCACCGGCCGACTTTTAATGGTGATTTCCGGGAAGACTTTAACGATCAGTTTCATGAAAACAGTGAGTGCCGAGGCCGCGAAAAAACAGGGGCGCGGATTATAGCGGAAATTGCTCAAGCTTTGATCAAAAACATGCAGCACTTAACCGAGCGCACCATTTAAGCGCATCAAGCAAATGCAGCGACCCATAACGGTGCAAATATTTTCCTTCTGCACAGTTACAGCCCCCGCCAACCCTGAGTTTCAGGGCACGCACCCATTCCTGTGCACTGGCATGCAATTTGCTCCCTTGTGAGGCAGGTTGCCCTGGAGGACTATGCCGCCGGGCTGCACCGTACTATTGAGGGCTCACCATTCCGAGCCTTGGCCATCTGGAGGACAGCATGTCGAAGTCGATTCAACTGATTAAAGAACACGACGTGAAGTGGGTTGACCTGCGCTTCACTGACACCAAGGGCAAACAGCACCACGTGACCATGCCGGCACGCGACGCCCTGGACGACGAATTTTTCGAGCACGGCAAAATGTTCGACGGCTCCTCCATTCATGGCTGGAAAGGCATCGAAGCCTCCGACATGATCCTGATGCCGGTTGACGATACCGCCGTTCTCGACCCGTTCACCGAAGAGCCGACCCTGATCCTGGTCTGCGACATCGTTGAGCCGAGCACCATGCAGGGCTACGACCGCGACCCGCGTTCGATCGCCAAGCGCGCTGAAGAGTTCCTGAAAAGCACCGGCATCGGCGACACCGTATTCGTCGGCCCGGAGCCTGAGTTCTTTATCTTCGACGAAGTGAAGTTCAAGTCCGACATCTCCGGCTCGATGTTCAAGATCTACTCCGAGCAAGGTTCCTGGATGACCGACCAGGACGTCGAAGGCGGCAACAAGGGCCATCGCCCAGCCGTCAAAGGTGGCTACTTCCCAGTTCCGCCGTGCGACCACGACCACGAAATCCGTACTGCCATGTGTAATGCCATGGAAGAAATGGGCCTGGTCATCGAAGTTCACCACCACGAAGTGGCGACTGCCGGCCAGAACGAAATCGGCGTGAAGTTCAACACCCTGGTTGCCAAGGCTGACGAAGTTCAGACCCTGAAGTACTGCGTACACAACGTGGCCGATGCCTACGGCAAAACCGCGACCTTTATGCCTAAGCCACTGTACGGCGACAACGGCTCGGGTATGCACGTGCACCTGTCCATCAGCAAAGATGGCAAGAACACCTTCGCAGGCGAAGGCTATGCCGGCCTGTCCGATACCGCCCTGTACTTCATCGGCGGCATCATCAAGCACGGTAAGGCCCTGAACGGCTTCACCAACCCGTCGACCAACTCCTACAAGCGTCTGGTCCCAGGTTTCGAAGCGCCAGTAATGCTGGCCTACTCGGCCCGTAACCGTTCGGCTTCGATCCGTATCCCGTACGTTTCCAGCCCGAAAGCCCGCCGCATCGAAGCGCGCTTCCCGGATCCGGCTGCCAACCCCTACCTGGCCTTCGCTGCCCTGCTGATGGCTGGCCTGGACGGCATCCAGAACAAGATCCACCCCGGCGATGCAGCCGACAAGAACCTGTATGACCTGCCACCAGAAGAAGGCAAGCTGATCCCGCAGGTGTGCGGCAGCCTGAAAGAAGCCCTGGAAGAGCTGGACAAGGGCCGTGCGTTCCTGACCAAGGGCGGCGTGTTCTCCGACGACTTTATCGATGCCTACATCGAGCTGAAGTCCGAAGAAGAAATCAAGGTCCGCACCTTCGTACACCCGCTGGAATACGACCTGTACTACAGCGTCTAATCCCGCACGCAACACAAGAGGCCACCTTCGGGTGGCCTTTTTGCGTTTTGTCGCCCCACATCCGGCGGCCCGACCCGACCTTTTATCCCAGCCTTTGCTGCACTGGCGCACGCCCGGCCATCAGCACCCTTGCCAGCGCGCGCAGCCGGTGCAAGTCTTAGCACACCCCCATCAGGAGAGTTCGGCCATGCGCCCTCTACTCATCTGCCTGCTCCTCGGCCTGGCCCTGCCGGCCAGCGCGCAGATCTACAAATACACCGACGCCAAGGGCAACACCGTGTTCACCGATCAGCCGCCGGAAGGCCAGGCCGCGGAGAGCGTGCAACTGCCACAGACCAACAGCGTAAACATGCAGGTGCCCAGCCTGCCGCCGGCCGATAACAGCGCCAGCGAGGCCCAAGCAGCGCCCTATAGCCTGCTGCAGGTGACCGGCCTGCCCAGCGACGAAGCCATGCGCGCCAACAACGGCACCTTCAGCGTCAGCATCCAGATCGAACCGCGCCTGGCCGCCGGCCACCGCCTGCGCCTGCTGCTCGACGGTCAGCCCTATGGCCAGGCGAGCAATGTGCCGATGCTGCAGCTGACCAATGTCGACCGCGGCGAGCACAGCCTGGCCGTGGAGGTCCTCAGCGGCGAGCAGTCGGTCCAGCAGAGCGAGCCGGTCAACTTCACCGTGCAGCGGGTCAACACCAGCAGCCCGGCCCTGCGCCCACCACCGCCGCCATCCAAGCCCAAGGCGACCCCCTGACCATGCGCAGCCTGCTGCTCTGCTGCCTGCTGCTGCTCGGCCTGCCCGTCGCCGCCCAGGTCTACACCTATATAGATGCCGAGGGTAATCGGGTCTTTACCGACAAGCCCAAGTCGGGCGACGCCCAGCGTATCGAGCTGAACCCGGGCAACTCGATGCCGGCGCTCGCCCCGCCCGTAGCGCCGAGCGCCCCCGCCAGCGATACGCAACCGGCCCAGCGCTACCAGGTGCTGCGGATTCTGGTGCCACAGCCGGATGCCACAGTGCGCGACAATGCCGGCAACCTGATTGTCAGCGTCAACAGCGAACCGGCGCTGTTTCCCGGGCACAGCTATCGCCTGCTGCTCGATGGCAGCGAAGTGGGCCAGGCCGGACGCAGCCCGGTCTTCCCCCTGGAAAATATCGACCGCGGCACTCACCAGCTGGCGGTGGAAATCATCGACCAGCAGGGCCGCATCATCGAACGCACCCCCAGCCAGCCCTTCCACCTGCTGCGCATTTCCCTGGCGCAGAAGCGCAAGGTCAATCCGTGCAAGAAAGACGACTACGGCGTACGCCCGGAATGCCCGCTCAAGGACAAGCCGCCGGAAAAGAAAGATATTCCGCTGATTCCCTTTATCTGAGTTGCGCCATCACGCCGCAACGCCGATAGCCTGGAAGCGCCAAGTGCGCACCAATACAGTGCAGCAAGGCCAGGCTATTTCTATACTGTCCCTGTTTTGGGTCGCGCACGGCGACCCCACTGCGCCGAAAAGCAGCCATAAGCCGAGGCATAGCGCTTAAACACGCTTCTTTTCAGGGCTTTGGTTTGCTTCTTGCATTTTCCCGCAGCATTGGCCGCCGCTTTGCGGCCCGCAGCGAAACGTCGGCAGACCTTACCTATGATCATCAACGACGCATTGCACCGCCTGTTACTCGACAACCTGACCACCGCCACCCTGCTGCTTAACGCCGAATTGCGCCTTGAGTACATGAACCCGGCGGCGGAGATGCTCCTGGCCGTCAGCGGCCAGCGCAGCCACGGGCAATTTATCAGCGAACTCTTCACCGAATCGGCGGAGGCCCTCAGCGCCCTGCGCCAGGCCGTCGACCATGCGCACCCGTTCAACAAGCGCGAAGCCGTGCTGACTTCGGTCAGCGGCCAGACCCTGACGGTCGACTATGCGGTGACCCCACTGTTCAACAAGGGCGAGACCCTGCTGCTGCTGGAAGTGCACCCACGCGACCGCCTGCTACGCATCACCAAGGAAGAGGCGCAGCTGTCCAAGCAGGAAACCACCAAACTGCTGGTGCGCGGCCTGGCCCACGAGATCAAGAACCCCCTGGGCGGCATCCGCGGTGCGGCGCAGCTGCTGGCCCGCGAACTGCCCGAGGAAAGCCTCAAGGATTACACCAACGTGATCATCGAGGAGGCCGACCGGCTAAGAAATTTAGTGGACCGTATGCTCGGTTCGAACAAGCTGCCGTCCCTGGCGATGACCAACGTCCACGAAGTGCTGGAGCGGGTCGGCAGCCTGGTCGAGGCCGAGAGCCAGGGCAGCATCACCCTGGTGCGCGACTACGACCCGAGCATCCCCGACGTGCTGATCGACCGTGAGCAGATGATCCAGGCCGTGCTCAATATCGTGCGCAACGCCATGCAGGCCATAGGCGGGCAGAACGAACTGCGCCTGGGCCGTATCACCCTGCGCACCCGCACCCTGCGCCAGTTCACCATCGGCCATATCCGCCATCGCCTGGTGACCAAGATCGAGATCATCGACAACGGCCCGGGCATTCCGGCCGATCTGCAGGAAACCATCTTCTATCCCATGGTCAGCGGGCGTGCCGACGGCACCGGCCTGGGCCTGGCGATTACCCAGAACATCATTAGTCAGCATCAAGGTCTGATCGAGTGCGAGAGCCATCCCGGCCATACCGTGTTCTCGATCTTCCTGCCGCTGGAACAAGGAGTAATTCCGTCATGAGTCGCAGTGAAACCGTCTGGATAGTCGATGACGACCGTTCCATCCGCTGGGTGCTGGAAAAAGCCCTGCAACAGGAAGGCATGACCACGCAAAGCTTCGACAGCGCCGACGGCGTGCTCAGCCGCCTGGTACGTCAGCAACCGGACGTGATCATCTCGGATATCCGCATGCCCGGCTCCAGCGGCCTGGAGCTGCTGGCGCGCATCCGCGAACTGCACCCGCGCCTGCCGGTGATCATCATGACCGCCCATTCCGACCTCGACAGCGCGGTGGCCAGCTACCAGGGCGGGGCCTTCGAGTACCTGCCCAAGCCATTCGACGTCGACGAGGCCGTGTCCCTGGTCAAGCGCGCCAACCAGCACGCCCAGGAACAGCAAGGCCTGGCCGCGCCGGTGGAGCTGGCGCGCACCCCGGAAATCATCGGTGAAGCGCCGGCCATGCAGGAGGTGTTCCGCGCCATCGGCCGCCTCAGCCACTCCAATATCACCGTACTGATCAACGGCGAATCCGGTACCGGCAAGGAGCTGGTGGCCCACGCCCTGCACCGCCACAGCCCGCGCGCCGCCTCGCCGTTTATCGCCCTGAACATGGCGGCGATTCCCAAGGACCTGATGGAGTCCGAGCTGTTCGGCCACGAGAAAGGGGCCTTTACCGGCGCGGCCAACCTGCGTCGCGGGCGCTTCGAGCAGGCCGACGGCGGCACCCTGTTTCTCGACGAGATCGGCGATATGCCGGCCGACACCCAGACCCGCCTGTTGCGCGTACTGGCCGACGGCGAGTTCTACCGGGTCGGCGGTCATACGCCGGTCAAGGTCGACGTGCGCATCATCGCCGCCACCCACCAGAACCTGGAAACCCTGGTGCAGGCCGGCAAGTTCCGCGAAGACCTGTTCCACCGCCTCAACGTGATCCGCATCCATATCCCGCGCCTGGCCGACCGCCGCGAGGACATCCCCACCCTGGCCCGCCACTTCCTCAGCCGCGCCGCCCTGGAACTGGCGGTGGAGCCCAAGCTGCTGAAAGGCGAGACCGAGGATTACCTGCGCAACCTGCCCTGGCCGGGCAACGTGCGCCAGCTGGAGAACACTTGCCGCTGGATCACCGTGATGGCCTCCGGGCGCGAAGTGCATGTCGACGACCTGCCGCCGGAGCTGCTGAGCCAGCCCCAGGACAGCGCCCCGATCAGCAACTGGGAGCAGGCCCTGCGCCACTGGGCCGACCAGGCCCTGGGCCGCGGCCAGTCGAACCTGCTCGACAGCGCCGTACCGGCCTTCGAGCGGATCATGATCGAGACCGCCCTCAAACACACCGCCGGCCGCCGTCGCGACGCCGCCGTGCTGCTGGGCTGGGGCCGCAACACCCTGACCCGCAAGATCAAGGAACTGGGCATGAATATCGGTGGCGACGACGAGGACGGCGACGATTAAACCGCGCCCAGCCGCTAGATAAGCCCGCAGCGCACCCAGGCACGGCGCATAGACCCCTACCTATGCGCCAGTCTGCGGCGGCACCGCCTTGCAGACCCGGCCATGCCCAAGACAGTGCAACGCCTAGATCCTATGTGCCGAGGCGCGTCTCGCAGAACGTAGGAGCGGCCATGGCCGCGAATAGGGCATGCTCGGCAAAGTCATCGCGGGCATAGGACTGGGCGTCCCCGCCGCTCCTACGCCCCCTGAGCCCCCGAATAAGCCCCAGCGCAATCCTGGAAAGGCTCAGCACCCGAAGTGGCGCGGCGACCCGCCACATATAGCCAATCCGCCACCCTACCCGACCCTGGACTGCACTGCGCTTGCCTGAGCTACAGCTCAAGGAATTTGCGCCGAGACAATGCACCAGCTGCGCCGCCTGCACCGCCAAGGTTCACCCGACGACTCGCTGAAAAGTCCGAGCAAAAGGCTGCAGCCCAGTATTTTCAAGGCCTGCAGGCATCGTAATAAAACTGGCACACAGTCTGCATAGACTCTAGTAATCCCAGTTTCGGGGACCTTGGTACAGGCAGGCCGGGGATTCCCCTCTTTTATTCATGCTCCAGGCTGACCCTCAGCCGCCAGCGCCCGTCCACTTCCTCAGCGCGCCATTCGCCGCGCAGTGGACGGGCCGCCACCACACGCAACAGCAGATCCTTTCTTTCCCGCTGCAAACGCCAATTGGCCAGCCGCCCCTGCACCTGCAGCTGGCCTTGCTGTTCCCGGCCAAAACTCTGCAGACGCAGGTTGAACACCCCCGCGGCATGCTCCTCGCGAGGCACAGGCTCGACGTTGAACCACAGCTCAAGCGCCCCCTCACGTACCTCCACCTGTTTGAGCCAGAGCGGCTCGGGCTGAAACAGCCGACCGATCATCAGGCCAAGCAACAGACCGAACAGCGCCAGGGAGGCGATCACGCGCGCCCACGGACGCGGCCGCGGGTCTGTAGAATGCTGCTGGTCTTCACACTCGGAGCCGCGCATGTTTCACGTGATCCTCTTTCAACCGGAAATTCCACCGAATACCGGCAACATTATCAGGCTCTGCGCCAACAGCGGCTGCCACCTGCACCTGATCGAGCCCCTGGGCTTCGAGCTGGACGACAAGCGCCTGCGCCGTGCCGGCCTCGACTACCACGAGTACGCCACCCTGCAGCGCCATGCCGACCTGCCCAGCTGCCTGGAAAGCCTCGGCCAACCGCGGGTGTTCGCCTTTACCACCAAGGGCTCGCAACCCTTTCACCAGGTCAGCTACCAGCCCGGCGACGCCTTTCTGTTCGGCCCGGAAAGCCGCGGCCTGCCTCAGGAAATACGCGACAGCCTGCCCGTCGAACAGCGCCTGCGCCTGCCCATGCGCGAGGGCTGCCGCAGCCTCAACCTGTCCAACACCGTGGCCGTGGCGGTTTATGAGGCCTGGCGTCAGCAGGGTTTTGCCGAGGCGTAGGGTGGGTTAGGCGCAAAGCCACGGATTATCTGCTGCCACATAGATCCGTTGCGCCGTAACCCACCAGTTGAGACAGACTGGCTATCCCTCCAATAAAAATGGTGCAGCAACGGCCCGCAGGGTGGCCGCCAGGGATGGCAGGCCATAGCAAGGCTCTTTCCCCCTCCTGTATTGCACCAGGCAGCAACGCCGCATGCCCGCTGGCCTGCCGTCTGGGCCACCTAGGCCGTGCGCACCTGGGGCAGCCGCAGAGTCCTGGTGCGCACAGCGCACCCTACGGGGCTCAGTAGGGTGCGCCATGCGCACCAAGCCACCTCCAAACCTTTTCAAGATCGGTTGTCCGTAACGCTTGATGCAATGCCTAGCGGGTGCGCAGCCACAAAAAACGCCCCGTAGGGCGTTTTTATCCAGCGGCGCTTAGCTTAGTGAGCCGTTGCCGCCTCGCCTGCCTGAGCCTGCTGAATACGCTGCAGCTCTTGCGCGTAGAGCGCGTCAAAGTTCACCGGAGCCAGCATCAGCGCCGGGAAGGAACCGCGCACCACCAGGCTGTCGAGGGTTTCGCGGGCGTAGGGGAAGAGGATATTCGGGCAGAACGCGCCCAGGGTGTGGCTCATGGAGGCGGCGTCCAGACCCTTGATCAGGAAGATGCCAGCCTGCTGCACTTCGGCGATAAAGGCGGTTTCTTCGCCATTCTTCACGGTTACCGAGAGGGTCAGCACCACTTCGTGGAAGTCGCCATCGAGGGTCTTCTGCCGGGTGTTGAGGTCCATGGCCACGCTCGGCGTCCACTCCTGACGGAAGATCTCCGGGCTCTTCGGCGCTTCGAAGGACAGATCGCGCACGTAGATACGTTGCAGGGAGAACTGTGGGTTCTGTTCGCCCTGAGCGGCGCCGTTGCTAGCTTGTTCAGTCATGGCAAAGCCTTCTTGTTTATCGTTTGGATATTGAATTAAGCCTGCAGCAGCGCGTCGAGCTTGCCGGCGCGCTCCAGGGCATAAAGATCGTCGCAGCCACCCACATGGGTGGTGCCGATCCAGATCTGCGGTACCGAGGTCTGCCGCGCCTTGCGGGTCATCTCGGCACGCACGTCAGGCTGACCATCGACCTTGATCTCGTCGAAAGCCACCCCCTTGTTCGCCAGCAATTGCTTGGCGCGGATGCAGTAGGGGCACCAGTCGCTGGAATAAATCACTACGGCCGGCATATCACTTCACCAGCGGCAGGTTGTCGCCGCGCCAGCTGGCAATCCCGCCCGACAGCTTGGCCGCCTTGTAGCCGGCCTTTTTCAGGTCGCGGCTGACCGCGCCGGCATGCTGACCCATGGCATCGACCACGATCAGGGTCTTGGCCTTGTGCTTCTCCAGCTCGGCAATCCGGCTGGCGACCTTTTCATAGGGAATATGCAGGGCACCGACGATATGCCCGGCGGAGTAATCCTTCTGCCCACGCACGTCGAGTACCAGGCCCTGCTCGCTGTTGATCAGCGCGGTCAGCTCGCGGCTGCTCAGGCTCTGCCCGCCTTTGCGGGCCTCGGTGAAGGCCAGCAGTGCAAGCAGGCTGAGGAACATTGCGCTCAGAACATAGTGGGTCGTGACAAATTCAATCAGGTTGGCAAGCATTGCGCGGTTCCGGGACGGTAAAATGTGGGCCAGTATACACAGCCCCACAGGTCGGCCAAACCCCCGCCCGGCAGTGACGCCCAGAGCGCTTGGCCGTAAAATGCCCGACCTTGTTTCCCGCCCATCGACCCAGAGCGAACCAGTTTTATGAGCGCAACGCCCAAACCCCTGGTACTGATCATCCTCGATGGCTTCGGCCATAGCGACAACCCTGAAGCCAACGCCATCATGGCCGCCAACACGCCGGTCTACGATCATTTGCGCGCCACCCGCCCCCACGGCCTGATCTCCGGCAGCGGTATGGATGTGGGCCTGCCAGACGGGCAGATGGGCAATTCCGAGGTCGGCCATATGAACCTCGGGGCCGGCCGCGTGGTGTATCAGGACTTCACCCGGGTGACCAAGGCCATCCGCGACGGCGAATTCTTCGACAACCCGGCCATCACCAGCGCGGTGGACAAGGCCGTGGCTGCCGGCAAGGCCGTGCATATCCTCGGCCTGCTCTCCGATGGCGGCGTGCACAGCCACCAGGACCACCTGGTAGCCATGGCCGAACTGGCCGCCCGGCGCGGCGCGGAGAAGATCTACCTGCATGCCTTCCTCGACGGCCGCGACACCCCGCCGCGCAGCGCGCAGAGTGCCATCGAACTGCTCGACGCCGCCTTCGCCAAGCAGGGCAAGGGCCGCATCGCCAGCCTGATCGGCCGCTACTTCGCCATGGACCGCGACAACCGCTGGGACCGCGTCGAGCAGGCCTACCACCTGA
>CAZOEC010000146.1:0-11429 GCA_964578635.1 uncultured Pseudomonas sp. | reverse complement strand
GGCGGTCGACGTTTTCGTAGAAACCCGGCACCGACAGGCAGCCTTCCTGGTACTGCTCCATCTCCTCGGTCAGCGGTTCGAACTCGGGGTTGATAAACACCCGCGGTTCGGACTTGTCTTCGGACAGGTCCATCACCACCAGGCGTTTATGCACGTTCACCTGGGTTGCGGCCAGACCGATGCCGGGAGCGTCGTACATGGTTTCAAACATGTCGTCGATCAACTGGCGCAGGGCATCATCGACCACGGCCACCGGTTTGGCGATGGTGCGCAGGCGTGGATCGGGAAATTCGAGGATATTCAGGATCGCCATATGCGTTTGTGATGCACTTGTGGAATAAAGTCAAAATCCGCTGCTAAGATGATGAGCAGCATTGGAAAAACGGTTTAAAGCCGCGTTTCCACTGGGTTCAGTCGCGGCGCTAGGGCGCTCTACGTGAAGACATATAATAAAGGGATTCACCGCATGAGGAAATCACTACTCGCCCTGCTGCTGCTTGCCGCAGGCGGCTTGGCCCAGGCCGATGTGCAACTCAAGGACGGTCACCCGGACCGTTACACCGTGGTCAAGGGCGATACCCTGTGGGATATCTCCGGGCGTTTTCTCCGTCAGCCGTGGAAGTGGCCGGAAATCTGGCACGCCAATCCCCAGGTGGAAAACCCCCATCTGATCTATCCCGGCGACCAGCTGAGCCTGGTGTATATCGACGGTCAGCCGCGTCTGATGCTTAACCGTGGCGAGTCCCGCGGCACCATCAAGCTGTCGCCGCAGGTGCGCAGCACGCCCATGGCCGAAGCCATTCCGACCATTCCGCTGGAGGCGATCAACAGCTTCCTGCTTTCCAACCGCATCGTCGATACTCCGGACGAATTCCAGCTGGCCCCCTATATCGTCGCCGGCAATGCCGAGCGCGTGGTCAGCGGTGCCGGTGACCGTGTCTATGCCCGTGGCAGCTTCGACGAGACCGCTCCGGCCTATGGCATCTTCCGCCAGGGCAAGACCTATATCGACCCGGATACCCAGGAGTTCCTTGGCATCAATGCCGACGATATCGGCGGTGGTGAGATCGTTGCCGAAGAAGGTGATATCGGCACCATGATGCTGACCCGCTCCAACCAGGAGGTGCGTCTGGGCGACCGCCTGTTTGCCACGGAAGAACGGGCGATCAATTCGACCTTTATGCCCAGCGAGCCGGCCAGTGAAATCAATGGCCTGATTCTCGACGTGCCGCGTGGCGTGACCCAGATCGGCCAGTTCGATGTGGTGACCCTGAACAAGGGCGCGCGCGATGGTCTGGCCGAAGGCAACGTGCTGGCCATCTACAAGACCGGTGAAACCGTGCGCGACCGCGTCACCGGTGAGTCGGTGAAGATCCCCGACGAGCGGGCCGGGTTGCTAATGGTGTTCCGCGCCTACGACAAACTCAGCTATGGCCTGGTCCTCGGGGCCACCCGCTCGCTGGCGGTGATGGACAAGGTACGTAACCCCTAATAACCAGAGGCCCCGCAATCGCGGGGCTTCTGCGTTAAGCAGCCTGCCCAGCCGCCCAGCGGCGCGACCGATCAAGGATGATCCCGATGTCGCAACTCTCTCCTAGCGTTTCTCCTGCCGAACTTGAAGCCCGTCTGCGCCTGCATTGCCTGCCGGAGCTGGGGCCGCTGCGTTTTCGCAAACTGCTTAGCGCCTTCGACAGTGCCTCGGCGGCGTTAAGCGCCCCGGCCAGTGCCTGGCGCTCCCTAGGCTTGCCGGCGGCCTGCGCCGAGCCCCGCCGTAGTGCCGAAATTCGCCAGCGCGCGGCTGCCGCCCTGGCCTGGCTGGACGCCGATAAGCAGCACCTGCTGATGTGGGATGACCCGGTCTATCCCGGGCTGCTGGCCGAGCTTAACGATGCCCCGCCGCTGCTGTTCGTCGCCGGTGACCCGACGCTGCTGGAGCTGCCGCAGCTGGCCATGGTCGGCAGCCGCCGGGCCTCGCGCCCGGGGCTGGACACGGCGCACAGCTTCGCCCGCAGTCTTGCGGGTGGTGGTTTTGTTATCACCAGCGGCCTGGCCCTGGGTATAGACGGTGCCGCCCATCGGGGTGCCCTGGATGCCGGCGGCAAGACCGTAGCCGTGCTGGGCACCGGTCTGCAGTGCCTGTATCCGGCGCGGCACAAGAGCCTGGCCGGCGAAATCGTCGAGGGCGGCGGTGCGCTGATCTCCGAGTTGCCGTTGGACTGTCCGCCGCAGGCGAGCAACTTCCCGCGGCGTAATCGCATCATCAGCGGCCTGTCCCTCGGCGTGCTGGTGGTTGAGGCCAGCCCCTCCAGCGGTTCGCTGATCACCGCGCGCCTGGCGGCGGAGCAGGGCCGTGAGGTCTATGCCATTCCCGGCTCGATCCATCATCCCGGAGCTCGCGGCTGCCACCAGCTGATCCGCGACGGGGCGACGCTGGTGCAGAGCGTCGAACATATCCTCGAGGCGTTGCGCGGTTGGCAGCTGGCGGAGCCCGGTCAGGCGACCGTGCCAGCTCCGGCGGACAGCCATCCCCTGCTGGACTTGCTGCATGCCGCACCGCACAGCAGCGAGGCCCTGGCCGCCGCCAGCGGCTGGTCCCTGGCGCAGGTACTGGCGGCCCTGACCGAGCTGGAACTGGAAGGTCTGGTAGCCAACGAAGGCGGGCGCTGGCTGGGCCGCACCGGTTAGCTTGGATACACTGCGCAGCAGCCTTTAGCGGAGAGTCATCGATGGTCAGCAGTTTTCAGGTGCAGCAGGCAGCGCGGGTGGTGCGCCAGGGCGGAGTGATCGCCTATCCGACCGAGGCGGTATGGGGCCTGGGTTGTGACCCCTGGAATGACATGGCGGTGGAACGCCTGCTGGCGCTCAAGGAGCGGCCGGTGCACAAGGGCCTGATTCTGGTGGCCGAGTGCATCGAGCAATTCGACTTTCTCCTCGAGGACCTGCCGGAGATCTGGCAGGAACGCCTGGCCGGCAGCTGGCCTGGCCCCAATACCTGGCTGGTGCCCCATCAGGATCGCCTGCCGGAATGGATAACCGGCGAACACAGCAGCGTCGCCCTGCGGGTCAGCGACCACCCAGGAGTGCGGGCGCTGTGCCGCCTGACCGGGCCATTGGTGTCGACCTCGGCCAACCCGGCCGGGCGGCCGGCGGCGCGTTCGCGGCTGCGGGTCGAGCAATACTTCCCGCGGCAGCTGGACAAGGTCCTCGGCGGAGCCCTGGGCGGACGCAAGAACCCCAGCCTGATCCGCGATCTGGTCACGGGCGATGTGATTCGCCCGTCCTGATCTGAATAAAGCCCAAAAGCTCGCGGCTAAAGCCCCTCCCACCCTACGGTTTACGGCAATAGGATGGTCGAGCCAGTGGTCTGTCGGGCGCTGAGGGCGGCTTGCGCGGCGGCGGCGTCCTTGAGCGCGTAGCGGTTGCTGATCTCGACCTTGAGCTGGCCGCTTTCGATCATGGCGAACAGCTCGTCGGCCATCCATTGCAGGCGTTGCGGGGTGTCGGCGTAGCCGGCCAGGGTCGGGCGGGTGACGAACAGCGAGCCCTTCTGTGCGAGGATGCCCAGGTTGACCCCGCTCACCGCCCCGGAGGCGTTGCCGAAGCTGACCAGCAAGCCGCGCGGGGCCACGCAGTCCAGCGAGGTTTCCCAGGTGTCCTTGCCGACGCCGTCGTAGACCACCGGGCACTTCTTGCCGTCGGTCAGTTCCAGCACCCGCTGGGCGACGTTCTCATGGCTGTAATCGATGGTCGCCCAGGCCCCCTGCTCCATGGCCCGCGCGGCCTTTTCTGCCGAGCTGACGGTGCCGATCAGTTGCACCCCGAGGGCCTTGGCCCACTGGCAGGCCAGGGAACCGACGCCGCCAGCGGCGGCGTGGAACAGAATGGTTTCGCCGCCTTGCAGGGCGAAGGTCTGGCGCAATAGGTAGTGCACCGTCAGGCCCTTGAGCATCACCGCGGCGGCCTGTTCGAAGCTGATCGCGTCCGGCAGCTTCACCAGCTTGTCCGCCGGCAGCACATGCAGCTCGCTGTAGGCCCCCAGCGGGCCGGTGGCGTAGGCCACGCGGTCGCCCACCTGGACGTGGCTGACGGCCGCGCCCACGGCTTCGACTATGCCCGCCCCTTCGCTGCCGAGCCCGGACGGCAGGGCCGGTGGCGGATACAGGCCGCTGCGGAAATAGGTATCGATAAAGTTCAGGCCGATCGCCTGGTTCTGTACCCGTACTTCATGGGGACCTGGCGCGGCGGGCTGGTAATCGAGGTAGTCGAGGACTTCGGGACCGCCGTGGCGGCTGAACTGGATACGCTTGGCCATGCTGGGCTCCTGGAATGGTTGAGTGGGCACCTTGCCGCGGGCAATGGCGACGCAATGGCGCTATCCAATCCTCTCCATTGACTGGCGTCAACAACGAGGGCGTATCGGCAAATAAAAATGGTCGGGAGCCATTTTAAACGTCGCGTAGTGAAGGCCCGGAGGGTGGCCGCCATAAGCGGCAGGCCATAAAAAATCGTCAGGAACGATTTTAAACGTCGCGTAGCGACGGCCCGGAGGGTGGCCGCCATAAGCGGCAGGCCATAAAAAATCGTCAGGAACGATTTTAAACGTCGCGCAGCACGGCCCGGAGGGTGGCCGCCATGGATGGCAGGCCATAAATGTTATGCTGAGCGCCAATTTAGCCCAGCGGCTTGATGCTGTTGGGCTCGACCCGTTTTCAAGGTGCCGCCGTGAGTGACCGTACTGAGGCCGTAAAAGCCTACCTGCTGGATCTGCAAGACCGTATCTGTGCCGCCCTGCAAGCGGAAGATGGCGGTGCTGAGTTTTTCGAGGATGCCTGGCAGCGTCCGGCGGGCGGCGGCGGCCGCACCCGGGTGATGGAGAACGGCGCGCTGATCGAAAAGGGCGGGGTGAACTTCTCCCATGTGTTCGGCGACAGTCTGCCGCCTTCGGCCAGCGCCCACCGCCCGGAACTGGCCGGGCGCGGTTTCGAGGCCCTCGGCGTGTCCCTGGTGATCCACCCGGAAAACCCCTATGTGCCGACCTCCCACGCCAACGTGCGCTTCTTCAGTGCCGAGAAAGAGGGCGAAGAGCCGGTCTGGTGGTTCGGCGGCGGCTTCGACCTGACCCCCTACTACGCCAATGAAGAAGACTGCGTGCACTGGCACCAGGTCGCCTTCGACGCCTGTGCGCCCTTCGGTGCCGAGGTCTATCCGAAGTTCAAGGCCTGGTGCGACCGCTACTTCCACCTCAAGCACCGCGGCGAGCCGCGCGGCATCGGCGGGCTGTTCTTCGACGATCTGAATCAGTGGGATTTCGACACCAGCTTCGCCTTTATGCGCGCCATCGGCGATGCCTATATCCAGGCCTATCTGCCCATCGTGCAGCGGCGCAAGCTGACTCCCTACGGCGAGCGCGAGCGCGAATTCCAGGCTTTCCGCCGGGGTCGCTATGTGGAGTTCAACCTGGTGTTCGACCGCGGCACCCTGTTCGGCCTGCAGTCCGGCGGGCGTACCGAGTCGATCCTGATGTCGCTGCCGCCCCATGTGCGCTGGGGTTACGACTGGAAGCCCGAGCCGGGCAGCATTGAGGCGCGGTTGACCGAATATTTCTTGCAGGATCGCGACTGGCTTAACGAGGCGGGCCGCTGATGGACCGCTACGGCGTATTCGGCAACCCCATTGGCCACAGCAAGTCGCCGCTGATCCACGGCCTGTTTGCCGCGCAGACCGGCGAGCAGCTGAGCTATGAAGCCCTGCTCGCGCCGCTGGAGGATTTCCCCGGGTTTGCCCGCCGCTTCTTCGCGGCGGGTCTGGGAGCTAATGTCACCGTACCGTTCAAGGAGCAGGCGTTTGCTCTCGCCGATCAGCTCAGCGCCCGCGCTCAACGCGCCGGTGCGGTAAATACCCTGAAGAGACTCGACGACGGCAGCCTGCTCGGCGACAACACCGACGGTGCCGGCCTGGTGCGCGATCTCACGGTCAACGCCGGTGTAAGCCTCAAGGGCAAACGCATTCTCCTGCTCGGGGCCGGTGGTGCCGTGCGCGGGGTGCTGGAGCCCTTGCTGGCCGAACAGCCGGCGGCCCTGGTGATTGCCAACCGCACGGTGGCCAAGGCCGAGCAGCTGGTGCATGAGTTCGCCGACCTGGGGCCGGTGGTGGCCAGCGGTTTCGACTGGATCGATGCGCCGGTGGACCTGATCATCAACGGCACCTCGGCCAGCCTGGCTGGCGAGTTGCCGCCGATTGCGCCGAGCCTGATCCAGCCCGGCCACACAGTCTGCTACGACATGATGTACGCCAAGGAGCCCACCGCCTTTAACCGCTGGGCCGCCGAGCATGGCGCGGCGCGCTGCCTGGATGGCCTGGGCATGCTGGTCGAGCAGGCCGCCGAAGCCTTTCAGCTGTGGCGCGGCGTGCGTCCCGACAGCGCGCCGGTGCTGGCCGAACTGCGCCGCCGTCTGGCTGAGGGCTGAGCGCCATGGGCTTGAGTGCCGACGAGCTGGCGCGGATCAGCGCCCTGACCCTGGCCCATTACCAGGACTGCGCCGAAGACTTCCGCGATGGCACCCGTGATCACGATGTCAGCCAGAATATCGCCGCCCTGCTCGCGTCTATCGAGGCGACTGCGCCCTACCAGATTCTCGATTTCGGCTGCGGCCCGGGCCGCGACCTGCGCACCTTTAGCGCCCTGGGCCATGTCGCCACCGGCCTGGATGGCTGCCCGCGGTTCGTCGAGATGGCCCGCGCCGACAGCGGTTGTGAGGTCTGGCTACAGGACTTCCTCGCCCTCGATCTGCCGGATCGGCACTTCGACGGCATCTTCGCCAACGCCGTGCTGTTCCATATCCCCAGCCAGGAACTGCCGCGGGTGCTGCGCCAACTGCATGCCAGCCTGAAGCCGGGCGGCGTGCTGTTCAGTTCCAACCCCCGCGGCGACAATCAGGAGGGCTGGAACGGCGAGCGCTACGGTGCCTATTACGACCTGGCCAACTGGCGCGCCCTGCTCGACGCCGCCGGCTTTGTCGAGTTGCAGCACTACTACCGCCCGGCCGGTCTGCCCCGCGATCAGCAACCCTGGCTGGCCAGCGTCTGGCGCAGGCCATAGCGGCCGCTGTGGTTCTACCCGATCCGATTCCGCCGCTTTCCCCGCGCCGTGATCCGCCGCACGGGGCGATCTGTGCCATTGCGCTATATGGTTATCGATAAATGTTTCTTTGCCGCCGACCCAGACTGGCTAGCCTGCATATGTAATGCATTGCAGGAGTCTCACCATGAGCATCAGATCCCTAAGCGGGGCGGGCCTGCTGGCGTGCGCCAGCCTGCTGCACGCGACCCTGGCCTGGTCTGCCAGCGATTATCTGGTCAGCACCGAGTGGCTGGAAAACCACCTGAACGATCCCGGCGTGCGGGTTGTTGAGGTCAGCGTGGTGCCCGGGGTCTACGAGCGCGGGCATATTCCCGGGGCGGTGAATTTTGTCTGGCACAGCGACCTGGTCGACCCGGTCCGGCGCGATATCGCCAGCCAGGAGAACTTCCAGGCGCTGCTGCGCAAGGCGGGCATTTCTGCCGACACCACCACCGTGCTGTATGGCGACAACCACAACTGGTTCGCCGCTTGGGGAGCCTGGGTGTTCGATGTGTATGGCGTGGCTAACGTCAAGCTGCTCGACGGTGGCCGCGGCAAGTGGGAGGCGGAAAAGCGCCCCCTGGATAACCGGGTGCAAACCCCGGCGGCCGGCGGCGTCACGCTCAAGGCGGCGAACCGGGAGCTGCGCGCCTTCCTCCCGGATGTGCTGGCGGTGGCGGAAAAACGCAGCGATGTGCAACTGGTGGATATCCGCTCCGCCGATGAGTTCAACGGCAAGATCTTCGCCCCGCCAGGCGTGCAGGAGCTGTCCGTGCGCGCCGGCCACGTTCCGGGGGCGGTCAATGTGCCCTGGGGCCAGGCGGTGGCGGCCGACGGCAGCTTCAAGTCCGTCGAGGAGTTGAAGGCGGTCTATGCCGCGGTGGGCATCGACGGCAGCAAGCCGATCATCACCTACTGCCGTATCGGCGAGCGCTCCAGTCATAGCTGGTTCGCCCTGAAGAAGATCCTTGGTTACGACGTGCGCAACTACGACGGTTCCTGGACCGAGTACGGCAATGCCGTCGGCGTACCTGTGGTCAACCTGGCCGGTACTGTATGGGGCGGCAAATAGACCGCGACGCGTCGGCCTTTATGGGGCAACTCTGATGGTGGCCGTGCCCATGCGGCGCATCGGGCGGCGCGCCAGCCTGCTGGCCCTGGGGTTGACCGCCGCCCTGCTGACGAGCGCCTGGCTGCTGGCCGGGGCCGGGGCCGGGGCCGATGGCGGTGGCCAGGCCCTGAGCCTGTCGCTGCTCGGCGGTGCCGCCTTCGGCCTGTTGCTGCAGCGTTCGCGCTTCTGTTTCTTCTGCATCACCCGCGACTTTATCGAGCAGCGCAGGCCTGAAGGATTGCTCGGGCTGCTCGCCGCGCTGGCCGTGGGCACCCTGGGTTATCACCTGGTCTTCGGCGCTTTCGTGCCCGACCCGGGTGGCGGCCGTTTGCCCCCGGATGCCCATATCGGCCCGTTGAGCTGGGTGCTGGCGCTTAGCGCCACACTGTTCGGCATCGGCATGGCGCTCTCCGGCTCCTGCATCAGTGCGCACCTCTATCGCCTGGGCGAAGGCAGCTTCGCCTCGTTCTTCGCCCTGCTCGGGGCGCTGTTCGGTTTCGGGCTCGGCTTTCTCTGCTGGAACTCGCTGTACCTGCTGAGCATTCAGCAGGCTCCGGTGTTCTGGTTGCCCGCCTGGCAGGGTTATGGCGTCTCGCTGCTGCTGCAACTGGCCTTGTTGGGCGCGTTGGCCGGCTGGCTGCTGCGTTACCTCCAGGCCCCCGGCGCGCCGCGTCTGGCGGCGGGCTCGCTGATGCAGCTGCTGTTTGGCGCGCGTTGGCCGACCTGGGTGGGCGGCCTGCTGATCGGCTTTCTCGCCACCCTGTCCTACCTGCGGGTTGCGCCCCTGGGCGTCACCGCCGAGCTGGGCAGCCTGGCGCGGACCGCGGCCGATGGTCTGGGCTGGCTACCGGCGCGCCTGGAAGGCCTGGATGGCTTTGCCGGCTGTGCCACGGTGGTCAAGGACAGCCTGCTGTCGAACAACGGTCTGTTTATCCTCGGCCTGCTGCTGGCGTCCTGGGCCAGTGCCTTGCTGGCCGGCGACTGCAAGCCGCACTGGCCGCAAGCCGGCGAGCTGCTGCGCAACTTCTGCGGCGGGGTGCTGCTCGGCTGGGGCGGCATGCTGGCGCTGGGGTGCACCGTGGGCACGCTGCTGTCCGGGATCATGGCCGGGGCCGTGTCCGGTTGGCTGTTTGCCCTGTTCTGCCTGCTGGGCATTGTTCTCGGCCTGCGTCTGCGGCGTTACTGGCGCTAATCCTCGAACTGCACAGGGCAGTGTTCGGCCCCTTCGAGCTTGTGGATTTCCTCGATCACATGCGCTCGCGCCCGGCGCAGGGTCAGGCTGCGTTGCTGCGCCTGCAGGCGGCGGGCTTCCTGGTGGAGCATGGCGACCCCGGCGTAATCGATAAAGTTGATGTGCTGGGCATCGATGATCACCCGCTCGCCGCGGCTGCGCTGGATAACCTGCTGCAGGTAATGGCAGGCCCCGAAGAAGATCGAGCCTTCGATCCGCAGCAGCTCCTGGCCGTCCTCCTGCCAGCAGCGGATACGCGGCTGCGAGGTGCGCTTGAGGTAGAAGAACAGCGACGCCAGCACCCCGGCGTAGATTGCCGTCTGCAGTTCCAGCAGCAGGGTGGCGAGCAGGGTCAGCAGCATCACCACGAATTCCGCCCGGCTGACCCGCAGCAGCGCGCGCACGCCGGCGATATCCACCAGCCCCCAGCAGATCAGCAGGATTCCCGCGGCCATGGCAGGCAGCGGCACATGGGCGATCAGGCGGCTGCCGAACAGCGCGAACAGCGCCACCAGCAAGGCGGAAAATACTCCGGCCATGGGCGAGCAGGCCCCGGCCTGCAGGTTCAGCGCCGAACGGGTGAAGGAGCCGGCTGACAGCGAGCCACCGAACCAGGGCCCGATCAGGTTCGACAGGCCCTGGGCGCGCACCTCCTGATTGGCGTCGAGCAGCTGCTGGGATTTGCTGGCCAGGGCGCGGGCGATCGACAGGCTGGTGACCAGGCCGAGCATGCCGCAGGCCACCGCCGCCGGTAGCAGCTCCAGGACATTCGCCAGCTCGAACTGCAGCAGGTTGAACGGCGGCAGCTGGCCCTCGAAGCTGCTGACCAGGGCGATATTGCCCAGCTGCGCGGGCCAGGCCAGCACCAGCAGGCTGGCGGCGACTATGCCCAGCAGCAGCGCCGGCGAGCGCGGCCACAGGCGTCTGCTGAGCAGGCTCACGGTGAGGGTGAACAGCGCCACCGCCAGGCTGCGCCAGTCGCTTTCCAGCAGATGTGCGCCGATATTCAGCAGGCTCGCCAGGGCTGTGGCCTGGCTCGGCACGCTGATGCCGAGCAGGTTGGGCAGTTGCCCCAGGGCAATCACCAGGGCCGCGCCGAGGGTGAAGCCGAGCACCACCGAGTGGGAGACGAAGTTCACCAGCGCGCCGAAGCGCAGCAGGCCGAGCAGCCACTGGAACAGCCCGGCGAGAAAGCTCAGCAGCAGGATCAGGGCGATAAAGTCATCGCTGCCCGGGGCCGCCATGGGGCTCACGCTGCTGAACAGGACGATGGAAATGGCCGCGGTCGGGCCGCAGATCAGGTGCCAGGAAGAGCCCCACAGGCTGGCGATGATCACCGGCACTATGGCCGCATACAGGCCGTATTCCGGCGGCAGGCCAGCGATCAGGGCGTAGGCGATGGATTGCGGCAGGGCCAGGATGGCCCCGCTCAGGCCCACCAGCAGATCCTGGCCGAGGCTGCGTCTGCTGCAGTTGGGCAGCCAGCGCAGAAACGGCAACAGGGTCTGGCGGTTGGGTAGCGGCATCGGACGGTTCTTCTGCAGGCGAATGGGCAGCCGCAGCTGCGACTCCATGGGGTGGCGCGGGCGGCCCGCCCACCTTACGGAATCCGGCGGGTCAGTTCAAAGCCTGGCCTTGATCGCCGCCAGCGCATCACCGCCGTCGCGGCTCTGCACGCCCTGCAGCCAGCCGTCGAGTACCGCCGGGTTGGCTTGCAGCCAGGCCTTGACCGCCTCGGCATTGCTCGCCTGCTTGCTCAGCACCTGGTCCATGATGGCGTTCTCCATCTCCTGGGTGAAGGTCAGGTTGCTCAGCAACTTGCCGACATTCGGGCACTGCGCGGCATAACCCTTGCGGGCCAGGGTGTTGACCTGGCCACTGGCACCGAAATACTGCTCGCCGCCCTTGAGATAGCGCATGTCGTACTGCACGTTCATCGGGTGCGGGGTCCAGCCGAGAAACACCAC
>CAZOEC010000145.1:0-11684 GCA_964578635.1 uncultured Pseudomonas sp. | reverse complement strand
GGTTTCCACCAGGGTGTTCCAGGCCCCGCACTCGCCGCACTGGCCGGCCCATTTGGGAAAGGTCGAGCCACACTCGGTGCAGCCGTACATACGTTTGGCCTTGGCCATGCCGGACTCCTCGGAAAGCTGAGCCCGGATGATACGAAATAGCTGGATATATTTACAGCTATAGGCCGCGGTTAATCCATTTGGGCTCAGACCGACCCTAGCCCTTGCAGCAGCCACAGCAGGGCTTGGCAACACTATTGAGACGACGCGCCACTTCATCCTTGAGATCGACGCGGGCCAGCTTGAGGGACGACAGGGCGTCGTCGGCCAGGGTTTCTACGCCGTCCTCGACACGACAGATGCGCTTGTCCAGGGCTTCATACTCGTCGGCCAGGCGGGCGAAATGGGCATCGTTAACCCGCAGCTCATGCAAAGCCGCGTGCAGTTCGGGGAAGTCTTTGTTCAAGGGGTGGTGTTCAACGTACATGGTGGTGCTCCTCGGGGATCTAGATTGGCAACCAGCCTATCCCCTGTGCGACCGCCACCCCTTGACCGGGATCAACAGCAGCCGCTCAAGCGCCACCACGCAACAACTGACCGAGCTCGTCCTTGAGGCTGACCCGCTGCATCTTCAGCCCCAGCAACAGCATCTCATCCATGGCGATACGCCCGCTTTCCACCTCATAGATGCGTTTGTCGAGCTCTTCATACTCCTCGGCCATACGTGCGAAGTGGCCGTCAGCCGCCAACAGGGCCCCCAGCTGCGGCTTGAGTTCGGGAAATTCACGGCTGAGCGGATGATGTTCCAATGGCATAGCGGCATCCTCATGGCGGGTCTGTGTTCAGACTAGACCAGCACAGCCGGCTCTGCCGAAGCGGGCCCCTACAGGCCCGCGATAGCTGCTATCGTTTGCCGGGTATTAGGTTGTGACCACGATGAGAGCGCTCCATGGATAAGAACCCCGGCTGCACGGCATGCCGCGACGGCAAAGGCCTGGATTTCCCGATCAGCATGGCTTTTCAGCCAATCGTCAACCTCGCCACCCGCGAAATCTTCGCCCACGAAGCCCTGGTGCGCGGCAGCGCCGGCGAGTCCGCCGGCAGCGTGCTGGGTCGCCTGACTGCGGAAAACCTCTACCCCTTCGACCAGAGCTGTCGGATCAAGGCGCTGGAATGGGCCGCCAGGCTGCAGGTGCCGGCGATGGTCTCCATCAACTTTATGCCCAATGCCGTGTACAAGGCGGAAACCTGCATCCGCGCCACCCTGGAGGCGGCCAAGCGCTACAACTTCCCCCTTGAGCGGATCATCTTCGAAGTCACCGAGCAGGAGCAGGTGCTGGATATCGACCACCTCACCACTATCCTGCGCGCGTACCGCAAACAGGGCTTTATGACCGCCATCGACGACTTCGGCGCAGGCTATGCGGGCCTCAACCTGCTGGCCGATTTCCAGCCCGACCTGATCAAGCTGGACATGCAGCTGATCCGCAATATCGACCAGGACAGCGTGCGCCAGATTCTGGTCGAAGCCACCCTGCAGATGTGCCGCAAACTGCAGATCCGGGTAATCGCCGAAGGCATCGAAACCCTGGGCGAACTGCATACCCTGCGTGACATGGGCGTCGAGCTGTTTCAGGGATATCTGCTGGCCAAGCCCGGCTTCGAGTCGCTGCCCGAAGTGCACTTTCCTACCTGACAACTGGCTGGCAAGCGCCGCGACCTGGATTACACTTCAGCGCAAACCACCTATCAGGGAAAGAAACATGAGCATTATCAGCGAATTCAAGGCCTTCGCCGTCAAGGGCAATGTGGTCGACATGGCCGTGGGCATCATCATCGGTGCCGCCTTCGGCAAGATCGTCTCGTCCTTCGTCGGCGATGTGGTGATGCCGCCCCTGGGCGTGCTGATCGGTGGGGTGGACTTCTCCGATCTGGCCATAGTGCTCAAGGCCGCCGAAGGCGATGTCGCCGCCGTAACCCTGTCCTATGGCAAGTTTATCCAGAGCATCATCGACTTCCTGATCGTCGCCTTCGCCATCTTTATGGGGGTCAAGGTGATCAACCGCCTCAAGCGTGAAGAGGAAGCCGCGCCCAGCGCGCCACCTGCCCCGAGCAAGGAGCAGGAGCTGCTGAGCGAGATCCGCGATCTGCTCAAGAGCCAGCAGGAAAACCGCTGACGCCCACGCGGCAGCGCAGTGTCGCTGCCGCCCTGCGAGTCACGCCCCCAGGAACTGCACCCGCCAGGCCGTGTGCAGTTTTTTTTCGCCTAGACTAATTAGTGATCTGCTTGGTAACCCAGCCTTGACGGCTGGCCACCCAGGGCCCGCAGAGGTCCATCCCAAGTGCCGGCGAAAGCGTCCGCCCTACCTTAACAAGGCCTGAAGATGAGCGATGTAGTAGAAGACGATCTGTTCGCTTTCGACGACGAGACCCACCCCAGTGATCGCAACCCAGCCCAACCCTGCTGGCGCATCCTGATCGTTGACGACGACCGCGACGTGCATCAGTCGACCTGCTTCGCCCTGGCCAATACCGAGATCCTCGGTCGCCCCCTCGAATTCCTGCATGCCTATTCGGCCGCTCAGGCGGTCAGCGTGCTGACCGAGCAGCCGCAGGTCGCGGTGGTGCTGCTGGATGTGGTGATGGAGTCGGAGCATGCCGGCCTGGATCTGGTCCGCATGATCCGCAAAGACCTGCATAACAGCGAGATCCGCATCATCCTGCGCACCGGCCAGCCGGGCTATGCGCCGGAAATGGAGGCAATCCGCGACTACGACATCAACGACTACAAGACCAAGTCCGAGCTGACCCGCAACCGTCTATACACCGCGCTGACCACGGCCATCCGCTGTTACGACCAGATCCATGCCATCAACGCCAGCCGCCACGGCCTGGGCATGGTGATCCGCGCCAGCAGCCAGTTACTGGCACGCCAGGGCGTCAGCGAGTTCGCCGCCGGGATCATCACCCAGATCTGCGGCCTGCTCGGCCTGCCGCCCGAAGGCGTGGTGTGCGCCTACGATCACCAGGCCTCGCCGGCCCACGCCCTGATCGTCGCCGCCGCCGGCAGCCTGATGGGCTGCATCGACAAGCAGCTGGAGGAGCTGCCCGACCAGCATATCGCCAGAGCGCTCAATCAGGCCCTGGCCCAGCGGCGCAACCACTATGGCAGCCACTCGACCACCCTGTTCTTCCCCGGCCAGAGCCATAACCATATGGCCGCCTACCTGCAGACCGGGCGCCCGCTGAGCGAGCTGGACCGGCAACTGCTCGAGGTGTTCTGCAGCAATATCGTCATCACCCTGGACAATGTGCTGCTGCTCAGCCTGCTCAAGGACCATGCCTACAACGATCAGCTGCTGCACCTGCCCAACCGCCTGGCCCTGGTCCAGGCCCTCGACCAGGCGCTGGTCGGCCCGACACCGGGCGAGACCACCCTGGCGCTGATCGATATCGACGGTTTTTCCGAACTCAACGACACCCTCGGCCACCAGCACGGCGATGCCCTGCTGCTGGCGGTCACCGCACGCCTGCAACAGGCACTGCCGCCTGCCGCCCTGCTGGCGCGGGCCGCCGGCGATGTGTTCGCCATCCTGGCGGGCAACCAGGTGGTCTGCGCCGACAGCCTGCGCGGCCTGTTTCAGCAACCGCTGTACTTTGCCGGGCTGAGCCGGCGCATCACCGCCACCATCGGCCTGACCTGCCTGGACCAGATCGACGGCAACGGCAGCGAGGCCCTGAAGGCGGCCAATATCGCCCTCAAGCACGGCAAGCGCCAGCAACGCGGCAGCATCAGCCACTTTACCCGCGCCATGGAGCAGGACACCCGCGCCCGCGTGCAGTTGCTCCAGGAGCTGCGCAGCGCCTTCGAGCGCGAGCGGCTGTTCGTGGTCTACCAGCCGCAGATAGCCCTGGGCAGCCGCCAGCTGATCGGCGTCGAAGCCCTGCTGCGCTGGCGCACCGATGACGGCCAGTTCGTCGCCCCGGCGCAGTTTATTCCCCTGGCGGAGAGCTCCGGGCTGATTGTCAGCCTCGGCGAGTGGGTGCTGCGCAGCGCCTGCCGGGATCTGCAGCGGATCATCGAGCACAGCGGCCAGCCGCTGCGCATGGCGGTCAACGTCTCGGTGGCGCAGTTCCGCCAGGCCGACTTCCTCTCCACCCTGGAGCACGCGCTCGAGGAAAGCGGCATCGACCCGAGTCTGCTGGAGCTGGAAATCACCGAGTCGGTGGCCATGCTCGACGCCAGCTTTATGATCGACCTGCTCAACCGCATCAAGGGCCTGGGCGTGAGCCTCGCCGTGGACGATTTCGGCACCGGCTTCTCCTCGCTCAGCTACCTCGAACGCCTGAATGTCGACCGCTTGAAGATCGACCTCAGCTTTGTCCGGCAGATGGAACAGAGCGATGGCAGCAAACGCATCGTGGAAACCATTATTCAGCTGGGCCGCAGCCTGCAGCTGGAGCTGATCGCCGAAGGCATCGAGCAGGAAAGCCAGGCCGCCTCGCTGACCCAGATGGGCTGCCACGAAGGCCAGGGCTACCTGTTTGCCAAGCCTCTCGAACTGGCAGCGCTGCTGAGCTTTATCTCGGCACCGCAGCCGTGACGGGGCGGCAGGCCCTCGCCGCCCAGCGCCGCGACAACCCGCTGCGCCCGCGCGAACACGTCGGCCGGCGCGGCCCGACCCACTTCGCGGCGCAGGCCCCGAGGCGCGACCTACCCGAGGGGTATCCGCAATGGCCCGTATGACGATGCCCACCAGGACAAGCCTGCATGGGCTGCTGGTAGTCTGCGCCGCCCTGCTGCTGGCCGCCTGCGAGGAGCAGGCCAGCGCTCCGCCGCCCATTCGTCTGGGGGTGATAGTCGATGTCTCCGGGCCCAGCGCCAGCCTCGGCCTGGCCGGGCGCAATGGCATGCAGCTGGCGGTCGAAGAAGCCAATGCCGCCGGCGGCATTCAGGGCCGGCCCATCGAGCTGCTGTACCGTGACGACGGCTTCGATCCGCAGCGCGCCAGACAGGCGGCGGCCGAACTGATCGCGGTTCCCGTCGAGGCCGCCATCGGCCCCATGACCAGCCTGATTGCCGAGCAGCTGGCCCCACTGTTTACCGAGGCCGGCATACTGCTGATGGGCGGCACGCCACTCAGTCCGCTGCTGGCCGGGCGCGACGACCAGTTCTTCCGCACCCTCAGCCACACCAACCCGGACGCCCGCGATATCGCCAACCACCTGGGCCGGCAGCAAGGCCTGCAGCGGGTCAATGTCATTATCGAGCTGAGCAACCGCAGCTACACCCTGCCCTGGCTTGCCGACTTCAAGCGCCACCTGCAGACCAATGGGGCCGAGGTCGGCCTGACCGTGGAATTCAGCCGCGACCAGCAGACCGACTTCGCCGACCTGGCGCGCCGCGCCCTGGCCGACCAGCCCGCCGCCGTGGTGCTGATCAGCAGCGCCCTGGACACCGCCCTGCTGGCCACCCAGCTACGCCAACAGGAGCCGCAGCTGATACTCGCCACCCCGGCCTGGGGCGCGGCCGACACCCTGATCGAAATGGGCGGCCGCGCGGTCGAAGGCATGATCACCGCCCAGGCCTTCGACCTGAACGACAGCTCCGCCGCCTTCATCGCCTTCAAGCAGCGCTACCAGGCGCGTTTTGCCCAGCCCATTGATACCGCCGCGCTGACCAGCTACAACGCCACCCGGGTCCTGCTCACGGCTCTGCAGCAGCGCCTGCCCGGCGAGCAGCCCAAGCAGGCGCTGCTGCGCATTCGCCAGTTCCAGGGCCTGCAGCACCCGATCGTCTTCGATGACTTTGGCGACAGCGACAGCCTTCTCTACCCCATGGTGGTGCGCGATGGCCGCTTCAGCAGTCCTGAATAAACTGGGCGCGGCCCACCCCCTGCTGCTGACCCTGGTCAGCCGCTTTGTTCTGGTGGCCTGCATCCCGGTGCTGGCGGTCGGCCTGCTGTTTCGCCTGTATTACGAACCGCTGATGATCGAGGAGGTGGAAAACCGCCAGGGCTTTGCCGCCGAAGCCATCACCCACCAGCTGGAACGCCATTTCAGTATCGCCAACCGCGAGCTCGGGGCCCTGGCCGAACTGTTCCACGGTAACCAGACCCTGGATAACCGGCAGATCCAGACCCTACTGGATGCCTATGCCGACAGTTCGGATTTCTACGAGGCCATCTACCTGACCGACGCAACCGGGCAGATCAAGGCCATCGGCCTGCCCGCCGACCGCCGCCAGCTGCGGCAGAACCTGTTCGGCCTGGATATCTCCGCCCGCGACTTCGTCCGTCAGGCGCAACTGAGCCGTCAGGGCGTCTGGTCCAACAGCTTTCTTTCCACCGTCAGCTCGCGCCTGGCAGTGGCCCTGGCGCAGCCCCTGGGCCCGCGCACCCTGGTCGGCGAAGTGGCGATCAGCCCGCTCCCCGAGCTGGCCCGTCAGCTCAGCCAGGACAGCAACCTGCAAATCCGCATGCTCGACCGCCAGCACCAGCTGATCGCCGATTCGCAGAGCGCCGAGGCCGGGCAACAACTCAACCTCGGCCATCTGCAGGTGTTGCACGACCCCTCGGTGCGCAGTTTCAGCCTCGATGGCCAGCAGCTGCTCGGCCTGGCGCGCAAGGTCAAGGGCCCGGGCTGGCAGGTGCTGGTGACGCAGCCGCAGCAACAGGCCTATGCCCTGATCGAGGCCACCTGGCGGCGCATCCTCAGCGCCCTCGGCCTGGCCCTGGCCATTGCCCTGCTGATCGCCGGCAGCACCAGCTGGACCCTGGCGCGGCGTATTTCGCAGTTCACCCGGCATGTCGGGGAAATCGCCAACGGTCACTATGACCTGCCCATGGAGCCCAGCCGCATTCGCGAGCTCAATACCCTGGGTGCCAGCCTGCAGCGCATGGTCGGGGCCATCCTCGAACGCGAGCAGGCACTGCTGGACACCGCCCAGAGCCTGCGCGAAAGCGAGGAACGCCTGCTCGCCACCCTGGAATACACGCCCAACGTCGCCGTGCAGTGGTTCGACGGCAACGGCCGCATCCTGCTGTGGAACCATGCCAGCGAGCGCATCTACGAGATCCCCCGGGAAGCCGCCCTGGGCCAGTCCCTCGACCAGCTGTTCCACACCCCGGCGCAGCAGGCGATGTTTCTCGCCAGCCTCGCCCAGGCGGCCAAGGGCACACCGGTGGGCCCCTACCTGAGCGAGCTGCAGCTCGGCCCGCAGCGCAGCCTGTGCGTGCTGACCACCATCTTCAGCATTCCCGCGGCCGATGGCAGCCTGCAGTTCGTCAGCATGAACATCGACGTCACCGACCAGAAGCGCGCCGAACATGCCTACCGGGAACTCAATGCCACCCTGGAGCAGCGCGTGACCGAGCGCACCGAGGCCCTGAGCAAGAGCAACAAGGAACTGAGCACCGCCATGGCGACCCTGCAGCGGGCGCAAATCGACCTGGTCCAGAGCGAAAAGCTCGCCGCCCTTGGCTCCCTGGTCGCCGGCATCGCCCACGAACTGAACACCCCGGTGGGCAACAGCCTGATGGCCGCCAGCACCCTGGAAGATCACAGCCGGGAAATCGCCGCGGCCGTCAGCGCCGGGGCGCTCAAGCGCTCGGTGCTCGACCAGTTTCTGCAGGACAACAAGACCGCCACCGACATCCTGGTGCGCAACCTGCGCCGAGCCAGCGAGCTGATCACCAGCTTCAAGCAGGTCGCGGTCGACCAGGCCAGCGCCCAGCGCCGTACCTTCCAGCTCAGCGAGGTGGTCAAGGAAATCCTTATCACCCTGGGCCCGACGCTGAAGAAGACGCCCTTCGTCATCGACAGCAATATCGACGACGAGATCGAGCTGGACAGCTACCCCGGTGCCCTCGGCCAGGTGCTGGTCAACCTGATCAACAATGCCCTGAGCCATGGCCTGCAGGGCCTGGAGCACGGCAAGATCGGCCTGTATGCCTTCCCCTACGAGCCGGGCTGGATCGAGCTGGCCGTGTCCGACAACGGTCACGGCATCGCCCCGGAACATCTGTCGCGGATTTTCGACCCCTTCTTCACCACCCGCCTGGGTCAGGGCGGCAGCGGCCTGGGCCTGAATATCGTGCACAACCTGGTCACCGGGGTACTCGGCGGCAAGCTGGAGGTGGCCAGCCAGCCGGGCTGGGGCGTGCGCTTCGCGATCCGTCTGCCACTCTGCGCGCCCCGCGCCGACAGCGCCGAGCCGCCCCCGCCCAGCTCGCCTGAGCCCGCGCAGTAACCGGCTGGTCTACCAGTAGTTCTCCACCGCCACCTGCCCCGGCCGACGGCTCAGGCTGAGCTGCAAATCGCGCTGTTTCAGCAGAGCCCGGGTGTCATCGATCATCTGCGGGTTGCCGCAGAGCATCAGGCGCGAGTGCTCGGGGCTCAGGTTCAGGCCGGCGGCGCGCTCCAGCTCGCCGCTGGTCAGCAGGCTGGTGATGCGCCCGTGCAGGCAGCCGGGTGCCTGCTCGCGAGTGACCAGCGGCAGGTAGACCAGCTTGTCGGCGTACTCGGCCAGATGCGGCAGGTTTTTCAGGCCGTGAATCAGCGGTTGATAGGCCAGCTCGCTGGCGGTGCGCGCGCTGTAGACCAGCACGATGCGCTCGAAACGCTGCCACACCTCGAAGTCCTGCAGGATCGAAAGAAAGGGAGCCAGGCCAGTGCCGCTGGCCAGCAGCCAGAGGTCGCGGCCATCGACAAAACGGTCGAGGGTGAGAAAGCCAAAGGCCTGTTTGTCGACCAGCAGGCTGTCGCCGGCCTTGAGGCGGCTCAGCTCGCTGGTGAACTCGCCGCCGGGCACGACGATGGAGAAGAATTCGAGAAACTCGTCATGGGGGGCCGAAACCATCGAATAGGCACGCCAGACCACGCTGCCATCGGCCTTTGGCACGCCCAGGCGGGCGAACTGCCCGGCGCGGAAACGAAACCCCGGATCGCGGGAACAGCGCAGGCTGAACAGGCTGGGCGACCAGACCTGCACATCGCTGAGAATCTGCCGGGTGAACTTGTCTTCGCTGACGGTCATACTTCACTCCCTCTGCTGCGCCGACTATCTGCCAGGCCGTTGACAAACGTAGCGAGCGCAGTGGTTTTTCAACGGCCTGTCACAGTGTCCCGCAAAGCGCCGCCCACAAACACCAGTAGTCCATATGCCTATATTCGTTACGCCTTTTGCCCAGCTCGACCTGATCCGCCAGCCCGAGCAGCAGGCCGAGCCCCTGCAAGCCTTCGACGCCGCCGACGAGTACCTGCTCAACCATCTGCATGAGCAGGGCTTACCCGCAGACGCCCGAGTGCTGGTGCTCAACGACAACTTCGGAGCCCTGGCCGTCAGCCTGACCGGGCATGCCCAGGTCACCAGCAGCGGCGATTCGCACCTGGGCCATCTGGGCCTGCAAGCCAACCTGGCGCGTAACCATTTGCCGGCAGAGGCGGTGCGCTTCGTGCCAGCCAGCGCCATCGCCCAAGGGCCGTTCGATCGGGTACTGATCCGCGTACCCAAGACCCTGGCCCTGCTGGAGGAACAACTGATCCGCCTGCACGGCCAGCTGGCTCCAGGTGCGCAGGTGATTGCCGCGGCGATGGTCAAGCACCTGCCGCGCGCCGCGGGCGACCTGCTGGAAAAATATATCGGCCCGGTGCAGGCCTCACTGGCGGTGAAGAAAGCCCGCCTGCTGCTGGCCACGCCCGCAGCCAAACCCGCGGCACTATCGCCCTACCCCACTCGCTATCGCCTGGACAAGCCGGCCATCGAGCTGCGCAACCACGCTAATCTGTTCTGCCGCGAAGACCTGGATATCGGCACCCGCGCCTTTCTCCCGCACCTGCCCAAACACCTCAGCCGCGTGCGCGTGGCGGATCTCGGCTGCGGCAACGGCGTGCTCGGCATTGCCTACGCCCTGGGCAGCCCGCAAGCCGAACTGACGCTGGTCGATGAGTCCTATATGGCGGTGCAATCGGCCGAGGAAAACTGGCACACGGCCCTGGGCGAACGCCCGGTAGAAATCCGCGCCGGCGATGGCCTGGCCGAACAGGCGGCGGATTCGCTGGATCTGGTGCTGTGCAACCCGCCCTTCCACCAGCAGCAGGTGGTCGGTGACTTTCTCGCCTGGCGCATGTTCCAGCAGGCCCGCACGGCACTGGTTACCGGCGGCGAGCTATGGATAGTCGGCAACCGCCACCTGGGCTACCACGCCAAGCTCAAACGGCTGTTCCGCGGCGTCGAGCAGGTGGCCGCCACGCCGAAGTTTGTGGTGCTTAAAGCGATCAAATAAGTCCGCCCCGCCGCCGATCCGTAGGGTGGGTTAGCGACCTTATGCACAAGCAACAGCGCTATTCCGCTGCCGCGTAACCCACCAGACACACGCCCGCGTCGCCGCCATGGTGGGTTACGGCGCAGCAAATACAGGCGCAACGCAGGACCATCGCGCCATGCGCCTAACCCACCCTACGCAAACCTCGCACATCGCCAGCCGATCAGGGCGTGCCCATCCCCGCCGCCTGCATAAACAGCCGCAGCAGATAGGACACCGCGCCCAGGGCCAGCACACTGCCCGTCCAGATCGCCACCAGCCAGCCGAGGCGTTGCCATAGTGGCTTTTTCTCTTCTACATCGTTCATCTTTCGACCTCAGAACCTATTCGAGGTCTCGCGAGCTAGAGCCATGCAAGGCGCTACGTTAGTAACAGCCTTCGGCTGGTCAAAGCCGGCGAGACACGTAGCGTAGCGCAGGAACAGCCAACGGCTGGCCCGCAGGGTGAGCGAAGCGAATCAAGCGGACTGGGCTCGCACACGAGTGTACTTTTGTACATGAGCATTACTCGTTTCACTCGCCCTTCGGGCCGCGCTAAAGCGCGTTAGCCGCAAGCGGCTTCCGACCGGGCTGGCGCTCCAGCCGGCTTTTAACGCCGCAGGGCCGACGCGCAGCAGACCGGAGCCGATCCTCAGTGGTAGCCATCTTCTTCGGTCACCTTGCCGCGAAACACGTAATAGCTCCAGGCGGTGTACATCAGGATGACCGGGATGATGAACAGCGCGCCGACCAGGATAAAGCCCTGGCTCTGCGGCGGCGCGGCGGCTTCCCAGATACTGATCGAGGGCGGAATGATATTGGGCCACAGGCTGATGCCTAAGCCGCTGTAGCCGAGAAAGATCAGCGCCAGGGTCAGCAGAAATGGCGAATAGTGAGCGTTACTGGCCACCGCGCGCAGCAGGGCCCAGGTGCACAGCAGCACCAGCAGTGGCACCGGCATCAACCAGAAGATATTCGGCAGGCTAAACCAGCGTTCGGCGATCTCGGCATGGGCCAGCGGCGTCCACAGGCTGACGATACCGGTTACCGCCAGCACCACCAACACCAGCGGCCGCGCCATATCGTGCATCTGCCGTTGCAGGCGGCCTGCGGTCTTCATGATCAGCCAGGTGCAGCCGAGCAAGGCATAGGCGGCGACCAGGGCCAGGCCACAGAACAGCGAGAATGGCGTCAGCCAGCCCAGCGCACCGCCGACAAATACCCGGTCGACCACCTCGAAGCCGTCGATATAGGCCCCCAACGCCACCCCCTGGAAGAAGGTCGCGGTCAGCGAGCCGCCAATAAAGGCCTTGTCCCACAGGTGGCGCTTGGCGGCCTTGGCCTTGAAGCGGAACTCGAAGGCCACGCCGCGAAAGATCAGCCCCAGCAGCAT
>CAZOEC010000144.1:0-11693 GCA_964578635.1 uncultured Pseudomonas sp. | reverse complement strand
CGTCAAAGGCGGCACCGACAGCCAGATCGAGACCCAGAGCCTGTTCTGGCGCGAACTGCTGCCAAGCCAGAAGCTGCAAATGCACGCCGAGCATGAGTTCAGCGAGCAGATCAAGGCGCTGGGCCCGATCACCCACGTACGGGTGAACGTGTTCCCGGACGGTGGTATCAGCCGTCTGCGCCTGTTCGGCAAAGTCGCCAAGTAAATGCACGACCTGTAGGAGCGGGCTTGCCCGCGATGCTCTTAAACTCACAGCATCGCGGCCAAGGCCGCTCCTACAAAAGCAAAGCATCGACAACGAACTTAAAAACAGAAGACCAACATGCGCACATTGATCATCGAGCCGCTGAGCAAAGAAGCCTTCGCCCCCTTTGGTGACGTTATCGAAACCGAAGGCAGCGAATTCTTCATGATCAACAATGGCTCCACTCGCCGCTATCACAAACTGGCTACGGTCGAGACCGCACAGCCAGAGGATAAGGCGATCATCAGCATCTTCAGTGCCGAGGCGCTGGATATGCCGCTGACCATTCGCATGCTGGAGCGCCATCCGCAGGGCAGTCAGGCGTTTATTCCGCTGCTCGGCAACCCCTTTCTGATTGTGGTCGCGCCAGTTGGCGATGCACCTGAATCAGAGTTGGTCCGCGCCTTCCGCAGCAACGGCAGGCAGGGCATTAATTACCATCGCGGCGTCTGGCACCACCCGGTGCTGACGATCGAAAAGCGGGATGACTTCCTGGTGGTTGATCGCAGTGGCACAGGCAATAACTGCGATGAGCATTTTTTCAAAGAGGATGAGCGTTTGATCCTCGCCCCCCACCAATAAGAGAAGGTCTGATCACTCGACAACAAGAGTGACAGGCGAGAGGTAAAGACTGTGGAAGCACATCTGTTGGAATGGCTGAACCTGAGCGTGCGCTGGGTTCACATGATTACTGGCGTGGCCTGGATCGGCGCGTCGTTCTACTTCGTCTGGCTGGAGAACAACCTCAACCGCGTCAACCCGAAAAGCGGTCTGGCCGGTGATCTGTGGGCGATCCACGGCGGCGGCATCTACCACCTGGAAAAATACAAACTGGCTCCACCGACCATGCCGGACAACCTGCACTGGTTCAAATGGGAAGCCTACTTCACCTGGATGTCGGGGATCGCGCTGCTGTGCGTGGTGTTCTACTCCAACCCGACGCTGTACCTGCTGGCACCGGGCAGCAGCCTGACCGGCCCTGAAGGGGTCGCACTGGGCATCGCCTCGTTGTTCGTCGGCTGGTTCATCTACTCCTTCCTCTGCGACTCGGCCCTGGGCAAACGCCCTGCCCTGCTAGGCTTCATCCTGTTCGTGCTGATCATTGGCGCCGCTTACGGCTTCAGCAAAGTGTTCAGCGGTCGTGGTGCGTACCTGCACGTCGGCGCGATCATCGGCACCATCATGGTCGGCAACGTGTTCCGCATCATCATGCCGGCGCAACGTGCACTGGTCGCGGCGATTGCCGAAAACCGTACGCCGGATCCGGCGCTGCCTGCCAAAGGCTTGCTGCGTTCGCGTCACAACAACTACTTCACCCTGCCGGTGCTGTTCATCATGATCAGCAACCACTTCCCGAGCACCTACGGCAGCCAATACAACTGGCTGATCCTGGCCGGCATCGCGATGCTCGCGGTACTGGTACGCCACTACTTCAACACCCGCCATGACAGCAGCAAGTATGTCTGGACCCTGCCGGCCGCCGCCCTGGGCATGATCTGCCTGGCGTTTGTCACCGGCCCGCAAATGAAGTCGATAGCGACCGACGCGCCCCAGGCCGCCGTGATCAAATATGCCCCGGTACCGGCCACTGGCGTCAGTGGCAATCCGCAGGCGGCCAAGCCTGCCGAGCCGGCAGAAGCCGCACCAGCCGAGCCCAGCGCCCCTGCTGCAGCTGCAACTGGCGGAAGCGACTTTGCCCAGGTCAACAGCGTGATTCAGGAGCGCTGCAGCGTGTGCCACTCGGCCACGCCAAGCAGCCCGATGTTCAGCGCGCCGCCGGCCGGTTTTATCCTCGACACGCCGGAGCAGATCAAGGCCCAGGCGGCGAAGATCCATGCGCAAACCGTCGCCTCGCAGATCATGCCACTGGGCAATATCACCCAGATGACCCAGGCCGAACGTGACCTGATCAGAGCCTGGATCGACCAGGGCGCACAGCTCAACTGATCCGCCCGAATGCCGCGCCCATGCCCGGGCGCGGCATTTCTTTATCCGCAACATTCCTCGCCTGCGAGGCTGCAAGCACGCTCCGGCAGCGGTGCCCAGGCACCTTGCCCTACCCGCGCGCCGTACCGGCTCGAACCAAGCGTCAGCCATACGGAGCACCAGCGACTTAAAAAAATAAAAGCGCCTGAGGTATTGCATGAACCAGCTGAATTCAACGCCCTCCGCGGTAGCGGCGGTCGACCAACGCCTGCCCCTGCTGCAGATGATTCTGGTGAGTTTCCAACATGTGCTGCTGATGTACGGCGGGGCCGTCGCGGTGCCGCTGATCATCGGCGAAGCCGTCGGCCTGTCCCGCGAAGAGATCGCCTTTCTGATCACCGCCGACCTGCTGGTAGCCGGTATCGCCACCCTGGTGCAATCGCTGGGCATCGGCCCAATGGGCATTCGCATGCCGGTGATGATGGGGGCCAGCTTTGCCGCTGTCGGTAGCATGGTGGCCATGGCCGGCTCGCCGGGGATCGGCCTGCCGGGAATCTTCGGCGCGACCATCGCCGCAGGTTTCTTCGGCATGCTGATCGCGCCCTTTATGTCGCGCATCGTGCATTTCTTCCCGCCGTTGGTAACCGGCACGGTGATCACCGCCATCGGTTTGTCACTGTTCCCGGTGGCGCTCAACTGGGCTGGCGGCGGCAGTGCGGCCAGTGAGTTCGGCGCGCTGCAGTACCTGGCCATCGCCGCCCTGGTGCTGTTGACCATCCTGCTGATCAACCGCTTCCTGCGCGGGTTCTGGGTCAATGTCTCGGTGCTGATCGGCATGCTGCTCGGTTATCTGGTTGCCGGCGGCCTGGGCATGGTCGACCTCAGCGGCCTGCAGCAGACCGCCTGGTTCGCGGTGGTCAAACCCATGCATTTCGGCATGCCGCAATTTCACCTTGCCCCGATCCTCTCCATGTGCCTGGTGGTGGTGATCATCTTTGTCGAGTCCACCGGCATGTTCCTCGCCCTGGGCAAGATCACCGGTCAGGACGTCACCCCGCCGATGCTGCGCCGCGGCCTGCTATGCGACGCCGGGGCGTCGTTCTTCGCCGGCATCTTCAATACCTTCACCCACTCCTCCTTTGCCCAGAATATCGGCCTGGTGCAGATGACCGGGGTACGCAGCCGCTATGTCACGGCAGCGGCCGGGCTGATCCTGGTCGGCCTCAGCCTGCTGCCCAAGGCCGCCTACCTGGTCGCCTCGATTCCGCCGGCGGTGCTGGGCGGTGCCGGGATCGCCATGTTCGGCATGGTCGCGGCGACGGGTATCAAGATTTTGCAGGAGGCCGATATCGCCGACCGGCGCAACCAGCTGCTGGTCGCGGTCAGTATCGGCATGGGCCTGGCCCCGGTGGTGCGCCCGGAATTCTTCGCCCACCTGCCCCATTGGCTGGAACCCATCACCCACAGCGGCATCGCCATGGCCACCCTCTGCGCCGTGTCGCTGAACCTGCTGTTCAATATCCTCGGCGGTGCCGAACGCGCCGCCCTGAGCAGCCCGCCCAGCCATCACTGACAGCCCTGCCCGCAGCAAGCGCCCCGCCTTCTCCCGACGGGGCCGTGGGCCAATGCCCTTTCCACGTTGCCCACGGCCCGCCTGCGCCCTGACCCGGCCAGTGCGGGCCGATGGCTTATCGGACTAGCGGTCGATTTATTGTGCACAATTTACAAATAAATTGTTTTTAAGGCTGTAAACAAATTGCTATAGTCGGGTCATTCTGACCGGTTAGACAGATTCTTCCCCAATCAGAAAGAGGCGCCGTGAAGCCTCGTGCAAGCCCATGACCGTATAAAAACAACTGGCAGGCTATGAGATGACCACGACTCGCACCACCCCCACCACAGCTGCGCCTGTGGCCAACAACGACCTGATCTACCAACTGGATGACTGCCCGGCCTTCGCACCGGCGATCTTCGCCGCGCTGCAGCATGTACTGGCCAGCTTCGTCGGCATTATCACCCCCACCCTGATCATCGGTAACGTGCTCGGCCTGGGTGCCTATGTGCCCTATCTGGTCAGCATGGCGCTGTTCGTCTCTGGCCTGGGCACCTTTATCCAGGCCAAGCGCATCGGCCCGATCGGTTCCGGCCTGCTGTGCCTGCAAGGCACCAGCTTCGGCTTCCTCAGCGTGATCCTCAGCGCCGGCTTTATCGTCAAGGGCCGTGGCGGCAGCGAGGAAGAAATCCTCTCGACCATCTTCGGCGTGTGTTTCTGCGCTGCCTTTGTCGAGATCGCCTTCAGCCAGTTCATCAACAAGCTGCGCCGGGTGATCACCCCCGTGGTCACCGGCACCATCATCTGCCTGATGGGCCTGTCGCTGATCAAGGTCGGCATGACCGATATCGCCGGCGGCTACGGCGCGCCGGACCTGGGTGCCCTGCACCACCTGGCCCTAGGCGGCCTGGTCCTGGGCACCATCGTGCTGCTCAACCGCTTCAAATCCCAGGTGGTACGCCTTTCGGCAGTGATCATCGGCCTGGCTCTGGGCTTTACCGTGGCCTGGTTCACCGGCAAGGTGGACTTCGCCAATATGGCCCAGGTGCCGCTGATCAGCGTGCCGGTGCCGTTCAAATACGGCTTCAACTTCGACTGGGTGGCCTTTGTGCCGATTGCGGTGATCTTCCTGATCACCCCGCTGGAAACCGCAGGTGATCTGACCGCCAACTCGATCATCTCCAAGCAGCCGGTCAAGGGCCCGCTGTATATGCGCCGGATCAAATCCGGGGTACTGGCCGATGGTTGCAACTCGGCCATGGCGGCGATGTTCAACAGCCTGCCGATGACCACCTTCAGCCAGAACAACGGGGTGATCCAGCTCACCGGCGTGGCCAGCCGCCACGTGGCCTTCTATATCGCCGCCATTCTGGTGCTGCTGGGTCTGTTCCCTGCGGTCGGCGCGGTGTTGCAGCTGATGCCCAAACCGGTGCTCGGCGGTGCCACCCTGATCATGTTCGGCACCGTGGCCGTGGCGGGGATCAAGATTCTCACCGAGGCCGGCCTGCATCGTCGCAACGTGCTGATCGTGGCCATCTCCCTGGGCCTGGGCCTGGGCGTGGGTGCGGTTCCGGAAGTGCTGTCGCAGATGCCCGACGCGCTGAAAAACATCTTCGGCTCGCCCATCACCATCGGTGCCTTCAGCGCCATCCTGCTCAACCTGTTCCTGCCAGAAGAGCATGTGGAGCAGGAAGAAGGCGAGTTCGACCCGGAAGCGCATCTGCATACCGTGCTGCAGAACCGCCCGGAAGACGACGCCTTTGACCCGAACCTCAAGCAGCTCGGCAACGAGTTCAAAGCGGACACCCGGCTGAGCTGAGCCGGCCGTCCCACCCACACATTTCCCTGTCCAGCCCTGTGGTTCGCCACAGGGTCGATCAACCTTGTAAGTCCTAAAAATAAGGAAGACCCGATGAAGCTCAACCCTCTGTCCCACGGCCTCGCCCTTTCGGCCGGCCTGCTCGTTGCCCAGGGTGCCGGTGCCGGCGACATGCTCTACTGGCAAGACAACAGCCTGTCCTACCTGTACGGCAGCAACTTCCAGCGCCTCAACTTCAATGAAGGCGAACAACGTTCGCAAACCACCTTCACCTTCGAGCACGCCAGCGGCTGGAAATGGGGCGACCTGTTCTACTTCGCCGACTATATAAAGGCCGACAACCAGCAGGCCCGCGGCAGCAACTTCGCCAACCTCGAGGTCCGGGAAAAAGACAGCTTCTACTATATGGAATTCTCGCCGCGCGTCAGCCTCAGCTGGCTGACCGGCCAGGACCTCTCAGCAGGCCCGCTGAAGGATGTGTATGCGGCCTTCACCTACGAAAAAGGCAACGGCGGCCCGGGTACCGAGAACTACCTGTACGGCATCGGCACGGCCTGGAACGCGCCGGGCTTCAAATACCTCAACGCCAACCTGTACGCGGTCAAGGTCAACAACCACATCTTCTTCGACCATGACTTCAAGGCCTCGGACAAAGGCAACGGCCACACCTACCAGCTGACGGTAAGTGCGGCCTACCCCTTCGCCATCGGCGAGCAGAGCTTTGTCGTCGACGGCTTTATCGACTGGCGCGCACCGTCCAAGGACGCCGGCACCCAGACCTCGGTCGGCTCCTCGATCCAGGTCAAGTGGGACGCCGGCAAGTCGCTGTTTGGCGACGAAGGCAAGCTCTATGTCGGTACCGAAGTGAACATGTGGCACAACAAGTACGGCATCAAACCCATCGACGGCTCGACCAGCGGTTTCGACCAGACGGCCGTGCAGGCCCTGGTGAAGTACCACTTCTAAGCGAACTCGACCGCTGCCGGGTAGGCGGCAGCGGCAGAGTAAAGGGGGACACGGATAACGTGTCCCCTTTTTTTTGCGCAAAAAAAAGCGCACCGGGCTCAGGGTGGGCGCTGCGCAGCAATGGCCTCGAGAAAACCACCCGGTAGAAAGAAAAACCATGGCCAACAAATGGTTAAGGGTCGATCACAACACCAAAACTGACCATTAAGTCAATATTTAGAGCACAGAAAAATGAAGATTTGTACACAATTATGTAAAAACAAGTGTTCACAATTAAATTTTATGTGTACAACAATATTGCATCCAACCTGCTCTACGCGATTCACGGCCTAAGCCACCAGGCCAGCAAAAAGCGGAACGGATAGTGCATACAATCCTGCTCAGACATGCGCCGACAGACGCACATAACAAGATTTGAGGAGCTGCTCATGCCCACCGATGATTTTCGCATCAAGCAAATCGACACCTCGCTGCACAACGAGGACCTGGCTCCTCTCCCGCCGGCAAAGCGCAAATGGGGATGGTTCGAGATTTTCAACGTCTGGTCCAACGACATCCAGAGCCTGTTCGGCTACACCCTGGCCGCCACCCTGTTTATCTCCTACGGCCTGAACGGCTGGGCGGTGCTCGCTGGTATCGTGCTCGCCGGCTTTATCGTCATGGGCCTGGTGCAATTGACCGGCAAACCCAGCGTCAAGTATGGAATTCCCTTTCCGGTCATGGCCCGCGCCAGCATGGGCGTGCGCGGGGCCAACTTCCCCGCCGTGGTACGCGGCATCGTGGCGATCTTCTGGTATGGCGTGCAGACCTATTTCGCCTCCACCGCCGTAGCCCTGCTGCTCAATTCGCTACTCGGCAGCGGTTCGAGTGCGACATTTCTGGGCATGACCGCGATCGGCTGGGTCTCCTATATGATCGTCTGCGTGTTTCAGGTCGCCCTGTTTATCCGCGGGATCGACTGGATCACCAAGTTCCTCAACTGGGCCGGCCCGCTGGTCTACCTGGTGATGATCGCGCTGATGCTGATGATCTGGTACAAGGCCGGCCCCAGCCTGCTCAGCGAGCTGGGCGAGATCTTCCGCGGGACCGGCGAATACGCCGCCGGCCCGGTTGCCGCCTTTGTCGCAGTGGTCGGCACCATGGTCGCCTACTTCGCCGCGGTGGTGATCAACTACGGCGATTTCGCCCGCTTCGTCAAAAGCGAGAAACAGATGACCGTCGGCAACTTTCTCGGCCTGCCGGTGAGCCTGGCGATCTTCTCGCTGATCGCCCTGGTGATCACCGCTGGCACCGTGGTGGTGTTCGGCGAGACCCTGACCAACCCCACCGATATCGTCGCCCGGGTGGACAACCTGACCCTGACCATCATCGCCGCGCTGACCTTCTTCGCCGCCACGGTGGGGATCAACCTGGTCGCCAACTTCATCCCGCCTGCCTATGACATCGCCAACCTGGCCCCGGCCCATATCAGCGCACGCACCGGCGGCTTTATCACCGCAGCCATTGCCTTCTTTATCGGTGCGCTGTGGGTGTCCTTTATCAGCAACGTCGGCATCGCCGCCTTCGTCGACACCCTGGGCGCGGTGCTCGCACCGCTGTATGGCATTCTCGTCGCTGACTACTACCTGGTGCGCAGGCAGCAGCTCAACCTGCAGGACCTGTTCAGCGCCGAACCCGGTTCGACCTACTACTACAATGGCGGCTGGAACCGTAACGCCATGATCGCCTTCGGCGTGGCCTCGCTGTTCTCCGCCGCCTCGGTATGGACCCCGGATCTCAACGAGCTCTCCGGCTACTCCTGGCTGTTCGGTGCCATGCTCGGCGCGCTGCTCCACTACCTGCTGATGCGCAAGCATTGCGCCGTGAAAACTCCGCACGCCGCCCTGAGCCCGCGCAGCTAAGCCCCATCTGGACGCCGAGGTTGCCTCGGCGTGCTGCTCGACCAGAAAGCGGTCAAAGCGCTGTACCAGCTCGGGATACTTGGCTCGACAGGTAGAAAAAGACAAAGGGGATAACGCACTGCGTTATCCCCTTTGCCATGGGCCCGGCCAAACACCGGGCATCCTGCATCAGACTTAGCTGGCACGCGCCAGGTTGCGCAGGGATTTAATCTGATCGTGGTTGCGTTGCACACCCTGCAACTGCTTTTCAACCACCATACGGATGGAGGCCGGCAAAGGCTTTTCCAGCGCCTCGCGGTACTCCTTCAGCGCCACATCCTCACCACGTTCGCATTCGTTAAGAATGGCTTCGTCGTTTTTACCGGTGACCATGGCTTTCAAATCCACCCAGCGGCGATGCAAATCACCAGCAACACTGGACGTGGTTTCCGGCTCGCCACCCAGGCCGCGTACCAGCTGTTGAAGATCACTGGCGGCCGCCGCGCATTCTTGCGCACGTTGATTGAACAGGCTCTTGAGCTGAACGGTTTTGCTGTTTTCGGCGCACTCCTGAAAACCTTTTTCGCCGTCTTTGCTGGTTTCGATCAGATCATTGAGTACTGAAATTGTGTCTTTGTTATCCATTTCGATTTCCTTGTCTGGGTCCATCTAACCGGCCAGGCACAAACCCGACCACTCGCAAAAGTGGAGTGCCCTGTTTGCGCGAAAGTTCAAGGAAACTGCCCAACGGACAGATTTGACGCCGCTCGATAAGCCTTGTGGAGCCTGAATATCTGCCCTGCGCCTACGGCCTCGCAGGGCGGACATACCGAGCTGGTCCGCCACTGGCTAGCCAGCAGCGGTCGCACCTGAACGCGGCTTTCGCCTAACCGCCGCTGGCGTCCTTGCTTTGCTGACGCTTGAGAAAATCCACCTTCCATTGCTCCAAACCCATGTGCTCGGAGTCCAGATTGGCTTCGACCTGGTAACGCGCTTTCAGATCGGCAATCTCGGCGTGCTGCTCTACCAGAAAGCGGTCAAAGCGCTGCACCAGCTCGGGGTGCTTGAGGCTCGACAGATAGAAGCTGCCACGGTTGTGCGGCAATCCGGGATCGAATACCAGCGCCCCCGGCCGCGCGCGGATGTTGTCCAGGTAATGGGTGGCCACCACCACATTGAAATAGGCCCCGTCGGTGTCCTTGCGCAGCGCCTGGCGAATCATCTGGCGCAGATCATCGCTGTAGGTCAACTCGATCTGCCCGGCTTCGATGCGCTCCTGATAGCCCCGGGGCGTCCAGCCGTTGACCATGGCCAGACGCTTGAGCTGTTCCACGGGCTGGCCCTGACGCTGCGGCGCGACCAGCACACCATCCACGTAATCGACCACCGCCTGGCTGTAGGACAGAGGCTTGCCCGCCTTCTGCGCCTGCGCCCAGGTTTCGCTGTCGGGGTATTTGAAATCCACCTGGCCGCTGAGCAGCGCCGGTAGCAGCTGCTCAACGGGCAATACCTTGTAGCTCAACGCCACCCCACTCTTCTGCGCGAACAGATCGAACAGCTCGCGGGCAAAGCCCTGGTACTGGCCTTGCGCATCGATACTGTAGTGCGGCGCAAAGGCCAGCTTCTCTACACCGATCACATAACTCTCAGCGCTGACCGCGCTGGAACAGACAACGGCGAACAAACTGCAGACGTGCGAGGGCTTCACAGCAAACCTCCTGGGATAGTTGCATGGCTATTAGTGGGGGAATAAATGCAGACTGCAGGTTGTTGAAAAACGTAGCGAGCGATGGCTAGGCAAGGCGAGCTCAGTTGAGGAAGCGGAGTGTACGAGCAGTACATGAGCATTCCGAAACTGAGCTCAACGCCGCATAGTCGAGCGCAGTAGTTTTTCACCGACCTGCTAGCCGCCGGTCATGCTCATAAAGCGAACAACCTGCACCTGGGCATCGGTCTCGAAATGGTGACGCTCGGGCTTCAGTTGCAAGGCTTGCATCAGGGCATCCCGCAGACGTTGGCTATCGCCGGGGTGGGCGCGCATCAGGCCTTTCAGATCCAGGGCATTTTCGTGGCCCAGGCAGAGCACCAGCTTGCCTTCGGCGGTGACCCGCACGCGGTTGCAGTCGCCGCAGAAGTTGTGGCTGTGGGGCGAGATAAAGCCGACCTGGGTATCGCTGCCGACCACCTGCCAGTAGCGCGACGGGCCACCGGTCTGCTTGCTGCTGCGCACCAGGGCATAGCGCTGTTCAATGCGCTCGCGCACCTCGTCGCTGGAGCAGAAGGTCTGCTCGCGCTGATGACTGGAAATACTGCCCAGCGGCATTTCCTCGATAAAGCTGATATCCAGACCGCGGGCCATGGCGAACTCGACCAGATCGAGCACTTCATCGTCGTTGCGGCCCTTCTGCACCACCGTATTGAGCTTGATTCTGGCGAAACCGGCGGCTCGCGCCACCTCGATACCGTCCAGCACCTGGTCGAGCTTGTCGCGTCGGGTAAAGGCGGCGAAGCGTTCGCGCTTGAGCGAATCCAGGCTGATATTCAGACGCTTGACCCCGGCGCTTCGCAGTGCGCCGGCCATCTCGTGAAGCTGCGAGCCGTTGCTGGTGATGGCCAGGTCTTCCAGCTCCGGGCGCTGGCCCAGACGCTGCAGCAGACTGAGCAGGTTCTTGCGCACCAGGGGCTCGCCACCGGTGATGCGGATGCGTTTGACCCCCAGGCCAATAAAGGCATCGGCCACCGCATAGAGCTCTTCCAGGCTGAGGATCTGCTCGCGCGGGGCGAAGACCATGTCCTCGCTCATGCAGTAGGTGCAGCGAAAATCGCAGCGGTCGGTAACCGACAGCCGTAGGTAGGTGATGCGTCGCCCGAAAGGGTCAACCAGCTGAGTGTCGTGCACAGCATGTCTCCTGGGCTCAATGAGCCGAGACTTTTTGTTGTAAAAGCATTAGTTCAGATAAAAACAGAAAACCCCAACCTTGTATACAAATACTTGACCTACGGGTCAGACAATCGCTGCAGGCCGCCGCCCGTCGGCTTGAGCCCCGCGCAAAGCCGGTGCTACCATGCCCGACCGCCACCCAGCGCCGGGGGGTATACGGAAGCACAGGGGCTTATGACCAGTATTCGCGAGCGCAACAAAGAGCTGATTTTGCGCGCAGCCAGTGAAGAGTTCGCCGACAAGGGTTTTGCCGCCAGCAAGACCAGCGACATCGCCGCCAAGGCCGGCGTACCCAAGCCCAACGTCTACTACTACTTCAAGTCGAAAGAAAACCTCTACCGCGAGGTGCTGGAAAGCATTATCGA
>CAZOEC010000143.1:0-11988 GCA_964578635.1 uncultured Pseudomonas sp. | reverse complement strand
TGCTGGCCATGGCGGTGCCGGCCAGGTCCATCTGCGCCACCAGCCAGCCGCCGAAGATATCGCCGAAGCCGTTGGTTTCCCGCGGCAATGCGGTGATCTGCAAAGCCAGGTCGCCTTGCGGGATGGGGTCTTCCTGTTCGAAATCGTGCATCGGATAGGCTCGCGGCGCGGTTGTTGTTATTGGCGCAGTGCAGGGCTGTGAAGTGGCGACGGTACAACCGCCTCACAGTCCCGCAGGCCCGCAGGAGTGCGGGTGTTGCCGAGTATAGCGACTCGGCAGTCGCAGGGCGACCATGGCTTTTGGCCGGTGTCGAGCAGGATTTTTTCAGCGTTCATCTAACTGTCATATTGCTTACATAGAGTGGTCACACGGCCTGAAGATACTTGGCCCGTTCAATCCAACACTAGTCTGCTAGGAGTAAGGCATGAAACTTAAGCGTTTGATGGCGGCCATGACTTTTGTCGCCGCTGGCGTCGCCACCGCCACTGCGGTTGCTGCTGTCGATCCGGCTCTGCCGAGCTACACCAAAACTTCCGGCGTATCGGGCAACCTGTCCAGCGTCGGTTCCGACTCCCTGGCCAACCTGATGACTCTGTGGGCTGAAGAGTTCAAAAAGGAATACCCCAACGTCAACATCCAGATCCAGGCCGCCGGCTCGAGCACCGCGCCGCCCGCTCTGACTGAAGGCACCGCCAGCATGGGCCCGATGAGCCGCCCAATGAAGGATGCCGAGATCCAGGCGTTCGAAGAGAAATACGGCTACAAGCCGACTGCCGTACCGGTGGCCATCGACGCCCTGGCGGTATTCGTGCACAAGGACAACCCGATCAAGAGCCTGGACATGGCTCAGGTTGACGCGATCTTCTCCAGCACCCGCCTGTGCGGTGGCGCTACCGATATCAAAACCTGGGGTGACCTGGGCATGACCGGCGAGTGGGCTGCCAAGCCGATCCAGCTGTTCGGTCGTAACTCGGTATCCGGCACTTACGGTTACTTCAAAGAAGAAGCCCTGTGCAAAGGCGACTACAAGGCTAACGTCAACGAGCAGCCGGGTTCGGCTTCCGTGGTGCAGTCGATCTCCAGCACCATCAACGCCATCGGTTACTCGGGCATCGGCTACAAGACTTCCAGCGTGAAGACTGTGCCTCTGTCGAAGAAAGGCGGCGAAGCTTTTGACGCCAACGAAGAAAACGCCCTGGCTGGCAAGTTCCCGCTGGCTCGCTTCTTCTACGTATACGTCAACAAGGCGCCGAACAAGCCGCTGAGCCCGCTGGACGCCGAGTTCGTCAAGCTGGTGCTGTCCAAGCAAGGTCAGGAAGTTGTCGTGAAAGACGGCTATATCCCGCTGCCAAGCAAAGTGGCTGCGAAAACCCTGAAGGAGCTGGGCCTGGAGTAATCCCGGTACAGGCAAGGACGCCCAAGTAAGTCGCACGCCCGCCTTCGTTTACGACAGGTGGGCGTTGCTTTGTCAAAGCGCTGTAACTTTTCTGTCATATAGAGCGGCTAGAGTTGGCACCTCGTATAGCGACAGAACTCACTATGGCGCGCTCATGGCTGCGCAGAGACGCTCTTACCTATGAATGACTTGGCTAGTGAAACCATGACCGCTCCAACCAAATCCCTCGGGCTGGACTTCAACACCCCGGCTCTGCAGCGCAAGCGACGCATGCGCGCACTCAAGGATCGTGTCGCCCGCTGGGCGGTGTCCATCGGCGGCATGGCCGTGCTCGGTGCCATTACCCTGATCTTCTTCTACCTGGCCTATGTGGTGCTGCCGATGTTCCAGGGCGCGAGCATGGACAGCCGCAAGCCGGTGCAGGTCGCCTGGCTCAGCGAAGCCGCCGCGCCCCTGCTGCTGACCCTGGAAGAACAGAACCAGATGGCCATGCGTCTGGACCAGAACGGTCAGGTGCAGTTCTTCGATGCGAAGAAAATGCAGCCGCTGAGCAGCGTGCAGCTGCCGATCCCGGCCGATGTGCAGATTGCCTCGGTCGGCCAGGACCAGCCCGGCAGCAACCGCGTTGCCCTGGGCCTGTCCAACGGCCAGGTGCTGGTGTTCCAGCACGTCTACAAGCTCAGCTACCCCAATGATGTGCAAACCATCACGCCGAGCATCGAGTATCCCTTCGGCGAAGCGCCGATCGAGCTCGACCCCCAGGGCCGCGAGCTGGACCACATGGGCGTCAGCCTGAACAGCGGCACCCTGATGCTGGCCGGCTCCACCGGCACCGAGCTGCACGTACTGAGCCTGGGCCGCGAAGAGAACATGATGACCGGCGAGGTGACCCTCAGCGAAGAGCGCGTCGCCCTGCCGCAGATCGCCGAGCCGATCAAGGCGCTGATCATCGACCCGCGTCACCTGTGGCTTTATGTGGTCAACGGTCGCGCCACCGCCGATGTCTTCGATATGCGCAGCAACAGCCTGAATGGTCGCTACAAGCTGCTGGCCGATGGCAAGCTGGAAGTCAGCAACGCCACCTCGCTGCTTGGCGGCATCTCGCTGATGATCGGTGACACCAGCGGCGGCATTGCCCAGTGGTTTATGGTGCGCGAAGCAGACGGCAAGGCGGTGCTGAAGTCGATCCGCAGCTTCCAGCTGGCCGACAGCCCGATCATCCAGATTCTCCCGGAAGAGCGCCGCAAGGGCTTCTTCGCCCTGGATGCCAAGGGCAACCTGGGTATCTTCCACAGCACCGCGCACCGTACCCTGCTGGTCGAGCCAGTTGCTGAAGGTCAGGCCCTGGCCGCCCTGTCGCCACGGGCCAACCGCGTGCTGGTGGAGAGCGATGGCCAGCTGCAGCGCCTGCTGATCGACAACCCGCACCCGGAAATTTCCTGGAGTTCGCTGTGGGGCAAGGTCTGGTACGAAAACTATGACGCGCCCGGCCACGTCTGGCAGTCGACCTCTGCCAGCACCGACAACGAACCCAAGCTGAGCCTCGCGCCGCTGGCCTTCGGCACCTTGAAGGCGGCGTTCTACGCCATGCTGCTGGCCGCCCCGCTGGCCATCGCCGCCGCACTGTACACCGCTTACTTCATGGCTCCGGCGCTGCGCCGCAAGATCAAGCCGGTGATCGAGCTGATGGAAGCGCTGCCGACGGTGATTCTCGGCTTCTTCGCCGGTCTGTTTCTCGCGCCCTATGTGGAAGGTCATCTGCCGGGGATCTTCAGCCTGCTGATCTTCACCCCCATCGGTATTCTGCTGGCTGCCTACCTGTGGAGCCGCCTGCCGGAGTCGATCCGTCTGAGCGTGCCGGATGGCTGGGAAGCGGCGCTGCTGGTGCCGGTGATCCTGCTGGTCGGCTACGTGTCGCTGGCCATGAGCGGGCATGTGGAGAACTGGATGTTCGACGGCAATATGCGCATGTGGCTGAGCAATGACCTGGGCATTCCGTTCGACCAGCGCAACGCCCTGGTGGTCGGCCTGGCCATGGGCTTTGCGGTGATCCCGACCATCTACTCGATTGCCGAAGACGCCGTGTTCAGCGTGCCGAAAAGCCTGACCTTCGGCTCCCTGGCCCTCGGTGCCACGCCGTGGCAGACCCTGACCCGCGTGGTGATCCTGACTGCCAGCCCGGGCATCTTCTCGGCGGTGATGATCGGCATGGGCCGCGCCGTTGGCGAAACCATGATCGTGCTGATGGCCACCGGCAACACCGCGATCATGGACATGAACATCTTCGAAGGCCTGCGCACCCTGGCGGCCAACGTGGCGGTGGAAATGCCCGAATCGGAAGTCGGTGGTACCCACTACCGCGTGCTGTTCCTCTCGGCGCTGGTGCTGCTCGGCTTCACCTTTGTTATGAACACCCTGGCAGAGCTGGTGCGCCAGCGTCTGCGCGTCAAATACGCTTCGCTCTAAGGTTTGGGAAGGTATATGTCCGTGAAACAGAACAACCTGAAAGCCTGGTTCAAGAGCGGTACGCCCTGGGTCTGGATGAACGCCGGCGCGGTGTCGATCGCCGTGATCATGACCCTGGGTCTGATGATGGTGATCGCCGTGCGTGGCCTCGGTCACTTCTGGCCGGCGGATATCGTCGAAGCCGACTACCAGGTGCCTGGTCAGGAGGCCAAGGTGATGGCCGGCGAGATCACCCAGATCGAGGAAGTACCGCGCGCCCGTCTGGCGGCTTCCGGCCTGCCGGTGACCGCCGAGGGTGGCGAATTTATGACCCGCGAGCTGTTCAAGGTGGGTAACCGCGACGTATACGGCGCGGACTTCACCTGGGTGGTCGGCGAATGGCTGAGCAATCTGCGTACGCCAGAGAACCTGACGGCTTTCGAGCGCCGCGAGTGGGGCAACTTCTACGGCTATCTGGTCAACGTCAAAGAGTCTGGCGAGCTGGTCGCCGAAGGTGATGCCAGCTGGCCGGCGCTGCAGGAGCGCCTGGAGCGCGTCGAGCAGCTGCACAAGAAGCTGGTGCGCCTGGAGAAGAAGGACATCGGCCGGATCAACTCCGGCCTCGAGCGCATCCGCCTGCAGACCCGCAAGCTGGAGCTGCAGGGCAAGCTGGATGAGGTCGCTCAGGCCGAGCTGGATGCCGAGCGCGCGCAGTGGGATGCCGAGTACCAGGTGCTGGAAACCGAGCTGATCGCCCTTAACCAGGCATTCAACCGCGACAGCGTCACGGTCAAGACCGTCGACGGGCGTGAAGTGACCCTGAGCCTGGGCAAGGTGGTACGGGCCTTCCAGCCCAATGCCATGGGCACCATGGAAAAGCTTGGCTTCTACTTCGCCAAACTGTGGGAATTCGTCAGCGACGACCCGCGTGAGGCCAACACCGAAGGCGGCATCTTCCCGGCGATCTTCGGCACCGTGATGATGACCCTGATCATGGCCGTGATCGTCACCCCGTTCGGCGTGGTGGCGGCCATCTACCTGCGTGAGTACGCCAAGCAGGGTCCGCTGACCCGGGTGATCCGCATCGCGGTCAACAACCTGGCCGGCGTACCGGCGATCGTCTACGGGGTGTTCGGTCTGGGCTTCTTCGTCTATGTACTGGGTGGCTCGCTGGACCGCATGTTCTTCCCCGAGTCCGCCCCGGCACCGACCTTCGGTACCCCGGGCCTGCTCTGGGCCTCGCTGACCCTGGCGATTCTGACCCTGCCGGTGGTAATCGTCGCCACCGAGGAAGGCCTGGCACGGATTCCGCGGGCCGTGCGTGAAGGCTCCCTGGCCCTCGGCGCGACCAAGGTGGAAACCCTCTGGCGCGTGGTGCTGCCGATGGCCAGCCCGGCGATGATGACCGGCCTGATCCTCGCCGTGGCCCGCGCCGCTGGCGAAGTGGCACCGCTGATGCTGGTGGGTGTGGTCAAGCTGGCACCTTCGCTGCCGCTGGACGGCAACTACCCCTACCTGCACCTGGACCAGAAGATCATGCACCTGGGCTTCCACATCTACGACGTCGGCTTCCAGAGCCCCAACGTCGAGGCCGCGCGGCCGCTGGTGTACGCCACCGCGTTGCTGCTGGTGCTGGTGATCGTCACGCTCAACTTCAGTGCGGTGTATATCCGCAACCACCTGCGCGAGAAGTACAAGGCGCTGGATCACTAATGCTTTAACGCCGTCTTCCCTCAAGGGAAGCGGCGGGGCGAGGATTATCAACTCCGCCCCTCACCCCGACCCTCTCCCCCTGCGGGAGAGGGAGTGGTCAACGAATTGCTAGCGTAGGGAGCATCCCATGCAACACGAAGCACACAGCCACGGCATTGATATCTCGGCCCTGGGCCGCGACAAGCAGAGCCTCAACCTGGCGGCGGAAACCACGGCCATCCAGGTGCCGGGTCTGAACCTGTACTACGGCGACAAGCAGGCGCTGTTCGACGTGCAGCTGAATATTCCCAAGCAGCGCGTTACCGCCTTTATCGGCCCGTCGGGCTGCGGCAAGTCGACCCTGCTGCGCACCTTTAACCGGATGAACGATCTGGTCGACGGTTGCCGCGTGGAAGGCGAGATCAACCTCGACGGCAAGAACATCTACCGCAAGGGCGAAGACGTCGCCGAGCTGCGTCGCCGCGTCGGCATGGTGTTCCAGAAGCCCAACCCCTTCCCCAAGAGCATCTACGAGAACGTGGTGTATGGCCTGCGCATCCAGGGCATCAACCAGAAGCGCGTGCTCGATGAAGCCGTGGAATGGGCGCTGAAAAGCGCGGCGCTGTGGGATGAGGTCAAGGACCGCCTGCACGAGTCGGCACTCGGCCTGTCCGGCGGTCAGCAGCAGCGTCTGGTCATCGCCCGTACCGTGGCGGTGCAGCCGGAAGTGCTGCTGCTCGACGAACCCTGCTCGGCGCTGGACCCGATCTCGACGCTGAAAGTCGAAGAGCTGATCTACGAACTGAAATCCAAATACACCATCGTCATCGTTACCCACAATATGCAGCAGGCGGCGCGGGTCTCGGACTACACCGCGTTTATGTATATGGGCAAACTGATCGAGTTTGGCGACACCGATACCCTGTTCACCAACCCGGCGAAGAAACAGACTGAGGATTACATCACCGGTCGCTATGGCTAAGGCCATGGCAAATACTCCCTGGCTTTGTCGGGCGCGCTTGCCGTACTACTCGTACTGTCAGCGCGCGCCCTTCGCGCCAGAGAGCATTTTCCAAGGGCCTTAGTGCTGAATTTCAACGTGTAGGGTGCGCTGTGCGCACCACAGCCACCCAAGCCGGCAGCATTCGCGGAGCGAATTGGAATGATCAACAAAGACAACCTGACCCAGCATATCTCCCAGCAGTTCAACGTCGAGCTGGAGGAGGTGCGCAGCCACCTGCTGGCCATGGGCGGCCTGGTCGAGAAGCAGGTCAACGACGCGGTCACCGCGCTGATCGACGCCGACTCCGGTCTGGCTCAGCAGGTGCGCGAGATCGACGACCAGATCAACCAGATGGAACGTAATATCGACGAAGAGTGCGTGCGCATTCTCGCCCGTCGTCAGCCGGCGGCCTCCGACCTGCGCCTGATCATCAGCATCTCCAAGTCGGTAATCGACCTCGAGCGCATTGGCGACGAAGCCACCAAGATCGCCAAGCGCGCCATCCTCCTGTGCGAGGAAGGCGAGTCGCCGCGCGGCTACGTGGAAGTGCGCCATATCGGCGATCAGGTGCGCAAGATGGTGCAGGAGGCACTGGACGCCTTCGCCCGTTTCGACGCCGACCTGGCGCTGTCGGTGGCGCAGTATGACAAGACCGTCGACCGCGAATACAAGACCGCCCTGCGCGAACTGGTCACCTACATGATGGAAGACCCGCGTTCGATCTCGCGGGTGCTCAACGTGATCTGGGCCCTGCGTTCCCTGGAGCGTATCGGCGACCACGCGCGCAATATCGCCGAGCTGGTGATCTACCTGGTGCGCGGCACCGATGTAAAGCATATGGGCCTGACCCGTATGCAGGAAGAAGTGCAGGGCGGCAACAAGGGCAACTAGCGCAGCTTAATCGCCCTCCGCGGCGAGATAAGGCGTATTTCGGTTGGCCTTTGGCCACCAGCCGCGACTATGCTTAAGGCCATCTGAATGGGAGTGGCCGATGAGCAAAGTCAGCGTGCTGGTGGTGGACGACGCAACCTTTATTCGCGATTTGGTGAAGAAGGGGCTGCGCGACCACTTTCCCGGCGTGCAGATCGTGGAAGCGGTGAACGGGCGCAAGGCCCAGCAGCTGCTCGGTCGGCAGGGCATCGACCTGATCCTCTGCGATTGGGAAATGCCGGAAATGTCCGGGTTGGAGCTGCTCAGCTGGTGCCGCGAGCAGGACAACCTGAAAACCGTGCCCTTTATCATGGTCACCAGCCGTGGCGACAAGGACAACGTGGTGCAGGCGATCCAGGCCGGGGTTTCCGACTTTATCGGCAAGCCCTTCTCCAACGAACAGCTGGTGACCAAGGTCAAGAAGGCCCTGCAGCGTGCCGGCAAGCTGCAGGCGCTGATGGCCAGCGCGCCACCGAAGATGCTCAGCAGCGGGGCCTATGCCAATGACTCGCTGTCCGCCCTGACCGCCGGCAAGGCCGAAGTACTCAAGCCGGCAGCTGCGTCCGCGCCTGTGGCCAGCGCCGCCGCTTTCGCTCCCCAGCCAGCAGCCGCCAAGGCCGCGCCAGCCAGCGGCCGTGGCCAAGGCCAGTTGCGCCTGCCGGGCGGCACCATGGCCTGCGTGATCAAGGCCCTGAGCCTCAAGGAAGCCCTGCTGGTGGTCAAGCGCACCGAGCTGCTGCCCCAGGTGCTGGAAAGCGCGGTGCTCGATCTGGAGCAGGGCGAGGCAGCGGAAACCGCCCGACTCAACGGCTACCTGCATGCGGTAGTGGCCTTCGAGCCCAAGCCCGACAGCGAATGGCTGCAACTGACCTTCAGGTTCGTCGACAGCGACCCGCAGAAACTCGACTATATCTCCCGGCTGATCGCCCGCGGCACCGCGCAGAAGCACTTCAGCCCGGGTGCGTAGAGCGGGATCGCCAACGACTGCATCACAGCCCGACGGATGCCACCTCGCATGCCCCGGCCGGCGCTGCTAATCTGAATGATCATGGCCAACCAATCATAAGAATCGGGTCGTTATGCTAGGGCGTCTGATATTACTCTGTGGCGTGTTGGTCTTTGCCGGCCAGGCCGCTGCATTGACCATCTACAAGTACACCGATGCCAACGGCGTGGTCACCTACACCGACAAGGCTGCCCCCGGTGCCCAGGTGTTCGTGTTCCGCGACCGCATGGTCGAGCGCCTGGACAACCAGGTGAAGCTGGAAACCAAGAAGCATGAAGCCGGTGAAACCCTGCTGGTGCGCAACGATCTCTACGCCCCGGTGCAGGTCGAATTGCGCCTGGAGCAGCTCGCCAATATCGTCGGCGCGCCCGGCAAGCCGATCAGCTGGGTACTGCCGCCGCGCAGCCAGATTCGTCTGGCCACCCTGGCCCCGCGCGATGCCAGCCAGCCCATGCGTTACACCCCCAAACTCCGTTACGCCATGGGCGATCCGCGCCTGTTGCCGACCCAGAAGAGCTACCCGTTGCCCTGGCGCGGCGGCCCGTTCCGCCTGACCCAGGGGGCCAACGGCAAATACAGCCACTTCACCCCGAAAGGCCGCTATGCCATGGATATCGCCATGCCCGAAGGCACGCCGATTGTCGCGGCGCGGGGCGGCATCGTGGTGAAGACCGAGAATCAGCAGAGCGGACGCGGCAACAACCCCTCCGGCAACTATGTGCGCATCCTTCATGACGACGGCACCATGGGCGTCTACCTGCACCTGATGAAGGGCTCGGTCGGTGTGCGCGAAGGCCAGCGGGTCACTAACGGCAGCTTTATCGCCCGTTCCGGCAACACCGGCAACAGCACCGGTCCGCACCTGCACTTCGTGGTGCAGCGCAATGTCGGCCTGTCGCTGGAGTCCATTCCCTTCGACTTCGCCCAGCCGGTCAATAGCCTGCCCAACTTTGCCGTGGGTGGCGAGTAAGCCTGCCGCCGGCGTATGGCGCTAACCTGTAGGGTGCGCCATGCGCACCGCGCACCCTGAGTTGCTCAATCCAGCTTAAGCACCTTGGCCAGGACGATCTTCGGGCCTTTCATCTTCTTGACGATGATGCGCAGGCCGTCGACTTCCAGCACTTCTTCTTCCTCGGGCATGCGCTTGAGAGTCTCGTAAACCAGGCCGGCGAGGGTTTCCGCCTCGACATGATCGAGATCGACGCCGAGCAGGCGTTCGACCTTGGCCAGCGGCGTGTCGCCGCGCACCAGCAGCTTGCCCGGCTGGTAGGCGAGGATGCCGCGTTCGGCCTTGCGGTGTTCGTCCTGGATATCGCCGACCAGCACTTCCAGCACGTCTTCCATGGTCAGGTAGCCGATGACCTTGCCGTCGGCTTCTTCGACCAGGGCGAAGTGCGAGCCGCCCTGGCGGAACTGTTCCAGCAGGTTGGACAGCGGCATATGCCGGCCGACCCGTTCGATCGGGTGCATCAGCTCCGCCAGTTTCAGCGCCGAGGGCAGCATCTCCAACAGGGACAGGTGCAGCAGCAGGTCCTTGATATGCAGCACGCCGACAAACTCGCCACTGTTGTCGTCGTAAATCGGGTAGCGGCTGTACTTGTGCCGGCGGAATACGCTGAACACCTCATCCAGGGCCGCCGTCAGCGGCAGGGAGACCAGGTCCTCGCGGGAGTTGGCCCAGTCCACCACTTCCAGTTCGCCCAGCTCCACGGCCGAGGCCAGCACGCGCATGTCCTGGTCGCTGGGGTTGCTGCCACGGCTGGAATGGAGGATCAGCTTGAGCTCTTCGCGGCTGTAATGGTGTTCGTGGTGCGGCCCCGGCTCGCCCTGGCCGGCGATGCGCAGGATGGCATTGGCGCTGGCATTGAGCAGGAAGATCGCCGGGTACATGGCCCAGTAGAACAGGTACAGCGGCGCGGCCGTCCACAGCGACAGCAGTTCGGGTTTGCGGATCGCCCAGGACTTGGGGGCCAGCTCGCCAACCACTATATGCAGGTAGGAAATGAGCGCGAAGGCGGTAAAGAAGGCGATGCCGTGAACCAGCTTCGGCGACTCGATGCCGATGGCCGCGAGCAGCGGTTCGAGCAGGTGGGCGAAGGCTGGTTCGCCGACCCAGCCGAGGCCCAGGGAGGCCAGGGTGATGCCCAGTTGGCAGGCCGAGAGGTAGGCGTCCATCTGGTTGTGCACGGTGCGCAGGATATGCCCGCGCCAGCCATGGGCCTGGGCCAGGGCTTCGACCTTGGTGGCGCGCAGGCGAACGATGGCGAACTCGGCGGCGACGAAGAAGCCGTTGAGCAGGACCAGGAAGAGGGCGAACAGGACGAGGCCGAAATCGGCGAAATAGCTGGCGGCGGTGTAACTCGTGGAGGGGTCCATAGGGGGTTCGGTTGACCAATGACGGCTAAGAGTGGCGGCAGACGCCGGGCTTTGCAAGTGGCGCTAAAAGGCTTTCGTCGCGCGGATGAGGGCTTTTCTATCCGCCAGCGCGCTGCTTCTGGCGGATGGATAGCGCGCCATCCACCCTACGGCAGAGTCACGCGGGCGCGCGGCTGGGCGGGTCAGCCGCGGCGCACCATCTGCTGGGCGGGGAAGTGGCAGGTAAAGCTGCTGCCCTTGCCCAGGTTGCTGTGGATCTCCAGGCGCGCGCGGTGGCGCAGCAGCACATGCTTGACGATGGCCAGCCCCAGGCCGGTGCCGCCGGTGTTGCTGGCGCGGCTGGAGTCGACCCGGTAGAAGCGTTCGGTCAGACGCGGCAGGTGCTTGGCCTCGATGCCCAGGCCGGTGTCGGTCACCGTCAGGTGTGCACCCTGGTCGTCGGCCCACCAGCGAATGCGGATCTCACCCTCGTCGGGGGTGTACTTGACCGCGTTGAACACCAGGTTGGAAAAGGCGCTGCGCAGTTCCGTCTCGCTGCCCTTGAGGCGCAAGTGCGGGTCGGCTTCCAGGCTGATGCGGTGGTGGCGTTCGGCGGACAGGGCCTGGGCGTCGTTCTTGATCGACAGCAGCAGCAGGTCCACCGCCACCGGCTGGTTGTCCGAGGGGTAGTCGGTGGCTTCCAGCTTGGCCAGCAACAGCAGGTCGTTGAGCAGGTTCTGCATGCGCCCGCCCTGTTGCTGCATCTGCTGCAGGGCGCGCAGCCAGCGCGGGTTGACCGCCTCGACGTTGTCCAGCAGGGTTTCCAGGTAACCGGCGATCACCGTCAGCGGGGTGCGCAGCTCATGGGAAACGTTGGCGACGAAATCCTTGCGCATCTGTTCCAGCTGGTGGATGCGGGTGATGTCGCGCACCAGCATCAGGTGTTCGCGGTTGCCGTACTGGGTGATATGAAACTGCAGGCGCAGGCGGTCGCTGACCGGGGAGGGCAGCTCCAGCGGCTCCTGGTAATTGTTGCCTTCGAAATACTCGATAAAGCGCGGGTCGCGCACCAGGTTGGTGATCTGCTGGCCGCTGTCCTGGGGGGTCTTCAGGCCCAGCAGCTTTTCCGCGGCAAGGTTCCACCATTCCAGGTTGCCGTC
>CAZOEC010000142.1:0-12037 GCA_964578635.1 uncultured Pseudomonas sp. | reverse complement strand
CATCGTCAACTCGATCTCGATGAAGGAAGGCGTCGAGCAGTTCAAGCACCACGCCAAACTGTGCAAGCGCTACGGCGCTGCCGTGGTGGTAATGGCTTTCGACGAAGCCGGCCAGGCCGACACCGCCGCGCGCAAACGCGAGATCTGCCAGCGCAGCTACGACATTCTGGTTAACGAGGTGGGCTTCCCGCCGGAAGACATCATCTTCGACCCGAACATTTTCGCGGTTGCGACGGGCATCGAGGAGCACAACAACTACGCGGTCGACTTTATCGAGGCCTGCGCCTATATCCGCGACCACCTGCCCCATGCCCTGAGCTCGGGCGGGGTGTCCAACGTGTCGTTCTCCTTCCGTGGCAACAACCCGGTGCGTGAAGCCATTCACTCGGTGTTCTTGTACTACGCGATCCAGAACGGCCTGACCATGGGCATCGTCAACGCCGGCCAGCTGGAAATCTACGACGAGATTCCCAAAGAGCTGCGCGACGCCGTGGAAGACGTGGTGCTTAACCGTACGCCCAACGGCACCGAGGCCTTGCTGGCGATTGCCGACAACTACAAGGGCGATGGCAGCGTCAAGGAAGTCGAAACCGAAGAGTGGCGCACCTGGAGCGTGGTCGACCGCCTCAAGCACGCGCTGGTCAAGGGCATCACCAGCCATATCATCGAAGACACCGAAGAATGCCGCCAGCAGTGCGCGCGGCCGATTGAAGTGATCGAAGGCCCGCTGATGGCCGGGATGAACGTGGTCGGCGACCTGTTCGGCGCGGGCAAGATGTTCCTGCCCCAGGTGGTGAAATCCGCCCGAGTGATGAAGCAGGCGGTCGGTCACCTGATCCCCTTTATCGAGCTGGAAAAAGGCGACAAGCCGGAAGCCAAGGGCAAGATCCTGATGGCTACCGTGAAAGGTGACGTGCACGATATCGGCAAGAATATCGTCGGCGTCGTTCTAGGGTGCAATGGCTACGATATCGTCGATCTGGGCGTGATGGTGCCGGCAGAGAAGATTCTGCAAACGGCAATTGCCGAAAAATGCGACATCATCGGCCTGTCCGGCCTGATCACCCCATCGCTCGATGAAATGGTGCATGTCGCCCGTGAAATGCAGCGCCAGGGCTTTAGCCTGCCGCTGATGATCGGCGGCGCGACCACCTCGAAAGCCCACACTGCGGTGAAGATCGAGCCCAAGTACCAGAACGATGCCGTGGTCTATGTCACCGACGCCTCGCGCGCGGTGGGCGTGGCCACGCAGCTGCTGTCCAAAGAATTGAAAGCCGACTTTGTCGAGCGTACCCGCCTGGACTACATCGAAGTGCGCGAACGCACCGCCAACCGCAGCGCCCGCACCGAACGTCTGAGCTACGCCGCCTCGGTCGCCAACAAGCCGAAATTCGATTGGGCGACCTATCAGCCGACCGTGCCGAGCTTTACCGGCGTGAAGGTGCTGGAGAATATCGACCTCAAGGTGCTGGCCGAATATATCGACTGGACCCCGTTCTTTATCTCCTGGGATCTGGCCGGCAAATACCCGCGCATCCTGACCGATGAAGTAGTGGGCGAAGCCGCCACCGCGCTGTTCAAGGATGCCCAGGAGATGCTCGCCAAGCTGATCGATGAGAAGCTGATCAGCGCCCGCGCCGTGTTCGGTTTCTGGCCGGCCAACCAGGTGAACGACGACGATCTGGACGTCTACGCCGACAACGGCGAGAAACTGGCCACCCTGCACCACCTGCGCCAGCAAACCATCAAGCCGGACGGCAAGCCGAACTTCTCCCTGGCCGACTTTGTCGCGCCAAAAGACAGCGGCATCACCGATTACGTCGGTGGCTTTATCACCACCGCTGGCATCGGGGCCGAGGAAGTGGCCAAGGCCTATCAGGATGCCGGCGACGACTACAACTCGATCATGGTCAAAGCCCTGGCCGACCGCCTGGCCGAGGCCTGCGCCGAATGGCTGCACCGCGAAGTGCGCACGAACTACTGGGGTTATGACCCGGAAGAGCAACTTTCCAACGATGAGCTGATCAAGGAAGCCTACAAAGGCATCCGCCCTGCCCCTGGCTACCCGGCCTGCCCGGATCACACCGAGAAGAAGACCCTGTTCACCTTGCTCGACCCAGAGGCCGAATTCAACAAGGCCGGTGCCAGCGGTGTATTCCTCACCGAGCACTACGCCATGTTCCCCGCCGCCGCAGTCAGCGGCTGGTACTTCGCCCACCCGCAGGCGCAGTACTTCGCCGTGGGCAAGATCGACAAGGACCAGGTGGAAAGCTACACCGCGCGCAAAAAGCAGGACCTGAATGTCAGCGAACGCTGGTTGGCGCCGAATCTGGGGTATGACAACTAAAACCAAAGAGGCCCGCTATTTAGCGGGCCTCTTGGCATTCCCCCTGGCTATTGCTAGCTCAGGCGCGAAGTCGACTTGCGTACGATCTTGATCGAATGCTTGAGCGTCGGTTTACGCGTCACGCTGATGGCCTTGCGGCTCACCGTGTCGATGGTGATATTCCAGAAGCCGCTGCTCGGTACGGTGATCTTCGCCGGGAAGGTGTCGAACGCGCCGCCGTGGTAGGTGTGCCGGCCGCCATTCTTGAAGCTGCGGAAGTTCGCATCGCTCATCAGGCGAATATTGCAGGTTTGCGAGCACTCGATCACGACGACGTCGTCTTCGTTGAGGTGTTCGCGCTGGTGTATAAATTTCATCTACCGCTCCGCACAGCTGGGTCAGGCCAATCAAGGCGCTAGTATGAGTGCCCCGAGCGGCTTGAGCAAAGCCATACGCGGTTTTCCGTTAGCCAACCGACGGCCGCCCCTGCCGACGGATACCACCGCAATCGACCCGGTGGTAGCATGCGCGCCCCATGCACATCGACGATTTTCACCAGCGCCTCACCGACCTCGGTGCCAAGCCCCTGCACATCGGGCGGATCACCCGTGCCTGGCTGCAAGGCAAGCCACTGGATACCGGCACGCGTAACCAGAAGACCGAGAACTTCCTGCCGCTGACGGTGCGCAATGCCCTGCCGCAGCTGAGCCACGAGCTCGACGGCCTGGCCCGCTTGAGCGCCGAACACCCGGCCGGCGATGGCTCGGCACGCTTGCTGGTGGAGCTGGCCGACAAGCAGATGGTGGAAAGCGTGCTGCTGCCGCGCGATGGCCTGTGCGTGTCCAGTCAGGTCGGTTGTGCGGTGGGCTGTGTGTTCTGCATGACCGGCAAGAGCGGCCTGTTGCGTCAGCTGAGCACCGCCGAGATCGTCGCCCAGGTGGCCCTGGCCCGGCGTTTTCGCCCGGTAAAGAAAGTAGTCTTCATGGGCATGGGCGAGCCGGCGCATAACCTCGACAACGTGCTCGAAGCCATCAACCTGCTCGGCACCGAGGGCGGTATCGGCCAGCGCAATCTGGTGTTTTCCACCGTCGGCGACCCACGGGTATTCGAGCGATTGCCACAGCAGCAGATCAAACCGGCCCTGGCACTGTCGCTGCACACCACCGATGCCGAACTGCGCCAGACACTGCTGCCGCGGGCACCGCGTATCGACCCCGAAGAGCTGGTGGAGTTGGGCGAACGCTATGCCCGGCAGATCGACTACCCGATCCAGTATCAGTGGACGCTGCTCAAGGGCATCAACGACAGCCAGGCGGAAATGGACGGCATCCTGCGCCTGCTCAAGGGCAAGTACGCGATCATGAACCTGATCCCCTACAACAGCCTGGAAGCCGATGAGTTCCAGCGCCCCGATGGCGACCGTATCGTGCAGATCGTGCGCTACCTGCACAGTCGCGGTGTGCTGACCAAGGTGCGCAACTCGGCGGGCCAGGATATCGATGGCGGCTGCGGGCAATTACGGGCCCGCGCCAGCCACCTGCTCGACAGCCGTGCGCAGCGCAAGCTAACGCCACAGAACTGAGCCGAGCAGGTGGTGCACTCAGGGGCCCGGCGGAAACTGCACATAGGCGGTTTTCGGCTCTTGCCCCGGCGGCACATAAGCCGGCACCGCCTCGCCTGCCGCGCCCAGATGGCGAATATAACGATAGATTGCGCTCAGGTCGGCATCGCTCATATCGCGCAGGTTGAACCAGGGCATGGGCGGTCGCCAGGCAGTCCGCGCATGGCTGAGCCAACGCTGTTCATCCAGGTGCTGCACGACCTGGCGCAGATTGCCCGCGTAAGTCGTACCCCAGGGGCCCCGCCAGCCTAGGTCGCTGCCCGTCAGCCAGTCTTGCTCATCGACCTGGCCGGCCGACTCCGGATAGCCCGGGGTGTGGCAATCGTTACAACCGCTGGTTCGCACCAGGTAACGCCCGCGTTCGATCTGCGAGGTCGACACCTGGTCTTGCGCCAGGGCGCTGTCGAACCCCGCGACACCGCTCACCAGCAGAATCAGCCATAGGCTGATCCAGCGTTTGTCAGCTGGCGGATAGTGCGCCTCGCTCATGCTGCATGCTGCCATGGCTGCAATCCTCCGTTCAGGCCTGACTGACGTACATATTGATCTGCGCACGGAACACCGGCTTGTCGCCGACATAGGCCGTGACCGGCACCATCAGGTCGCCCAGGCTGTTCCAGTCCACCCCGCTGCCATCAGCCACGGCGCGGATATCGCCATCGGCCTTGGCCAGGTACTCCACCGTCATGCCCCTGGGAATCCAGCGATAGCCTTTGCCGATGGATGCATCGGTCATGGTTCCCGCCGCCAGCTCCGCCGCATTGCACAGGGCAATGGCGTGTACGGTGCCAATATGGTTAAGCACCTCGCGGCGCTTGGCAAAAGTGACTTCGGCATAGCCGGCCCGCAGTTCGACAAACTGCGGGTCTATGCTGGCGAAGTACGGCGCGACCTCACGGATCATGGCGCTGAACTGTTTGGCACCAACGCTCTGGTACAGCTGGAGGGTCTGACTCATGGGATATTCCTGTAGGTATAAGGGCTGATAGAGGTTGCGCGCCGAGCCAGTATACAAATACAAGAATATCTTTCTAGAATTATTTTCTAATAAGCTTTTGCCTTGCCATAACCGTCTCACGTCACACTGGAGTGGAATTGCCCAGTACGACTAAGCTTAAGCAACCATCGCGGTTGATCTTCAATGACGAGGAGGTGTGCATGGATGACGAGAACAACAAGCCCCTGACATTCTGGGAAATGCTGCAGAGCGTGCTGTCTGCGGCCCTGGGCGTACAAAGCGGGAAAAATCGCAGCCGTGATTTCAGCCGTGGCAAACCGAGCCACTTCATTATAATGGGGGTGCTGTTTACCTTCGTTTTCGTGCTGCTGATCTTCGCCGCGGTCAAACTGGTGCTGCATCTGGCCGGGGTCTGAATCATTCCAGCAGAGGCTGGCTGGAAAAGCCGTAGTCCTTCAGCTGCGGCCGATAGAGGGCACTGAACTGGCGAAAGTCGAGCCCGTAGCCCTTGCGCCGAATGCGCTGCTGCAAGCGCGCGGCCTGCCCTGCATCGAGCAGGCTGAATAGTTGATCGACCCGGTCCTTGCCGCCACGCTCAGCAAAATCGATGCCGGCATGGTAGTCGTGCAGCATCACCATGGCCCACCCGCCAAGGGTGAAGTGACCACCAACCAGAACACAGATCTTGCCGTCGATCCGGGCCTGCAGCACCTCATCGGAAGTATTCAGCGCCGACAGGTGGATATCCTTGCCGGGTTTGCGCCCCAACTCCTGCGCCGCCTGCATGACGCCGAAGGCCATCTCGTCATTGGCCGACCAGACCAGGCGTACATCCGGATAACGCTGCAGCAACATCTGCGCCTGCTCGTAAGCACGCTGGCGCTTCCATTCGCCATGCACCAGTTGCTGCAAACGCACTTCGGGATGTTCTGCCAAGGCTCGCAGCAGGCCCTGTTCCCGCAGATTGGATGAGGGCGTATGACGAACGCCGGCAAACGCCAGCAGGCTGCCCGAGCGCCCACGCAACTTGTCGATCAGCGCCTTGGCCATCCAGTAGCCGGCCTCTTCATCATTGGGGACCAGGCTGCCGATCCAGTTGCGGTACTGCTCGCGCGGGCCGCCGATAATGCTCTGCTGCTCAGGCGTCAGGGTGCTATGCAGGGAGAAGGTCTTGATCGGGCTTGCAGCAAACAGGCGCAGCAGCTCCGGACCGACATACATCTCGTTGACGAAGACCAGATAGTCCGGCTGATCGTTGTCGGCCAGCACGCTGCGAGCATCCCGCAGAATGCGCTGGGGGTCGCGCTCGCCATAGAGGATACGCAGGCGTATGCCCAGACTGTCGGCGGCCGCCTGCATAAAATCGCTGTAACCCACCCAGAAGGGTTCATTGGAAAAGCCCGGGTTGAGGAACACCACCGAGGCGCTCGACGACACCTCACCCGCCGGCACCGCTGGGGCAGCCTGCGCCACCAGGCCGAGGGTTGCCAGATAGGCCATCACGATAAGACTCACAACTGACCTGATCACGCCAACCCTCCGCTAAGTGCTATGCAGTATATCGCCAAACCCACGCACAGCCCGGTCAAACCCAGAAGGGATAAGCCAAGACGAACCACACGGCAATGGCTACAATCGCCGGCCACCCAAGCCTATACCTGCCCCTGGCGACTGGAGCCCCATGTCCAACCTGGAAATCATTGCCTCTGCCATCGGCGTCCTGGCGGTCTGGCTGACCGTAAGACAGAACCGCTGGTGCTGGCCGATCGGCCTGGTGATGGTGCTGATGTATGCCTGGATCTTCTTCGACGGCAAACTCTATTCGAACATGCTCCTGCAAGGCGTGTACGCCACCCTGCAGCTATACGGCTGGTGGCAGTGGACCCGCGGTGGAGCCAGCCATCAGGGCGTCCAGGTCAGTCGCCTGAGCAACCAGGGTCTGATATTCAGCCTCGCCCTGGGGGCAACGGGGGCCCTCGCGCTGGGCTTTCTGATGGCCACCTACACCGACGCGACAGCGCCCTGGCAGGATGCCGCGCTCAGTGCGTTCAGCCTGGTGGCTCAGGTGTGGATGGCGCAGAAAAGGGTCGAATGCTGGCCTCTGTGGATTGTTCTGGATCTGCTGTTTGTCGCCCTGTTCCTCACCCATGGCATGCACCTGACCGCCGGGCTGTACGCCCTCTTCACCCTGCTGGCCATCAGCGGCTGGCTGACCTGGCAGCGTGATCGCGCCCTGGTTGACGCATGAGGGTGCTGGTCCTCACCGGCCCGGAGTCCAGCGGCAAGAGCTGGCTGGCGCAGGAAATCCACAGCGCCTTCGGCGGGCTGGTGGTCGGAGAATTTGTTCGGCATTTTATCGAGCAAGAACAGCGCGATACCTGTTACGCCGATATCAGCACCATCGCCCAGGGTCAACTGGTCTGGGAAGACGCCGCCCGCGCGCGCCGCCCGGAACTGTTGATCCTCGACACCCATCTGTTGAGCAATCTGCTATGGAGCCAGGCGCTGTTTGGCGACTGCCCGGCCTGGATTGAGCAGGCCTTGCTGCAACGCGACTACCATTTGCACCTGCTGCTCGACCCTGTCGCCGTGCCCTGGGTCGATGATGGTCAGCGCTGTCAGCCCCAGCTGCAACAGCGCCTCGACTTCTATCGCGACTGCGAGCGCTGGCTACGCCAGCATCAACAGCCGCTGCAGTGCATTCATGGTGACTGGTCGCAGCGCCAGGCCCAGACCCTGCGCTGCGTCGAGCAATGGCTGAACTCAACGCACCCAGACACTGGCCCAGGCCAGCAGTAGGCTAAGGCACACAACCCAGGTCAGCGGCTTGCGCAAACTCGGATACCAGCCGGGCGCAAGCCCCAGCTTGACGGCTCTCAAGTCGGCATAATAAAGCCCCAGAAATGCCAGCAGACAGAGCGGCAAGGCCAGGCTCATCGGCAGCCCGGCGCTGATGGCCAACCAACCCAGTAATGGCGGTATCACCGAAAGACCAAGCTGAACCTGTGCATGTTCGCCCGCATCCTCTCCGCGTATCGCCAACCCCCAGTGAATTGCGCCCATAAAAGCCAGGATCACAGCCGCGTAATCAAGCAGCGCCTCGAGAACGAAAGGCCGCCAGCCTTCCGGCGTCACCCAGATGCCCAACGCCCCACTGACAAAAGGCACCAACCCCGCATAACCCAGCAATAGCGCCAACTGCGGTGGTTTTTCCGCGTCAAAGGGATGCATCGCCTACTCCTTTCTCAATTCAGAAAACGCCCTAACCATTGCACAGACTATGCAATGAAGTTGCATCGGCCAATCATCCATCGACACTGGCCACTTGCCATAAACAGATTTGCTTGGCATAAACCTTAAAATAAAAACACTACAAGGATGTACCGATGCGCATCATCCGCAGGGTTCTCTCTGGCGTACTCGTACTGCTGATTATCGCCCTCAGCGTTGGCCTCTATTTCATCGCCAAGCCGAATCTGCCGGTGTACCAGAAGCCGGACAAGCTTCATTACCTCGACCAGTGGAGCATGGACGAGCGCCAGACCTACTACTACACGCCACAGGGCACCCAGGTTAAAGGCCTGCGCTATGAGTGGTTCGGCGCACTTGAGCTGCCTCTCAGCCGCGCAAAATTCGCCGCGCCCGACTATCTGGCGCGCTTCGGCTTTCTGGTCGACCCGGAACAACAGCCTAGCCCACAGAACCCCGGTAATCTGCCTGTGGGTTTTGCCCGCCATGCGGACGATGAAAGCGGCGAACACTACCTGGATATCAGCTGCGCCGCCTGCCACACCGGCGAGTTGCGCTACAAGGGCCAGTCGGTACGCATCGATGGCGGGGCGGCACTGCATTCGCTGGCGTCGACCGTGCCGACCATCCGCGGTGGCAGTTTCGGTCAGTCGCTCGGCATGAGCATGGCCTTTACCTACTACAACCCGCTGAAATTTCGCCGTTTCGCCAAGCAGGTGCTGGGCGATGAATACGCGGCCAAACACGCGCAACTGCGCCGCGACTTCAAGGTTGTACTCGACCGGCTGCTCGGCACCGCCTTTAACGACTGGCACCGCGGCCTCTACCCCACCGAAGAAGGTTTTGGCCGCACCGACGCCTTTGGCCGTATCGCCAACAGCGTCTTCGGCGATGCCATCGATCCCAGCAACTACCGCATCGCCAATGCACCGGTGAGCTATCCGCAGGTCTGGGACATCTGGAAATTCGACTGGGTTCAATGGAACGGCTCAGCCATGCAGCCCATGGCACGCAATGTCGGCGAAGCGCTTGGCGTGGGGGCTACCCTGCACCTGCTCGGGGCTGACGGGCATCCAGTGGCCGAGTCCGAGCGCTATTCATCCAGCGTGCGCCTGCGCGACCTGCACACATTGGAAGAGACCCTCAAACAACTCAAACCACCGGCCTGGCCAGAGCAGGTCTTCGGCAAGATCGATTTACCCCTCGCAAGCCAGGGACGCGCGCTCTATAGCGAAAACTGCGCTTACTGCCATGCCCCAGACCCGAAAAAACCGGCGGAGCGCTTTGCGCCCTCCCGTGATCCCGAATGGCGCATGCGTGTGGTGCCAACTGCGATCGTAGGCACCGACCCGACCACCGCCGACAATATTGCCGATCACCGCTTCGATATCAGCAAACTCGGCTGGACCAAGGCCGAACTCGGCAAACTGGATGTCCGACTTTTTGGTGCAACCCTGGATGATATCGACCTGAGCAACATTTCCAGCGCCAAGGCCCTGGCCTATGTCACCGCTTACGTGGAAAACCGCGCCTATCAGGATGCCGGTATTTCCGACCGCGAACGCTGGCGCATGGACGGTTTCGGCCTGCCCATCGGTGTCCAGGAAAAACGCGGCTACAAGGCCAGGCCGCTGGACGGGATCTGGGCCACTCCGCCATTTCTGCATAACGGTTCGGTGCCCAACCTGTTCCAACTGCTCTCCCCCGTCTCTGAGCGCGACAGCCAGTTCTGGGTGGGCAACTTCGAGTTCAACCCCAAGCATGTCGGCTTTGCCAGCGAGAAGTTCACCGGAGGATTCCTCTTCGATACCCGCATCACCGGCAACAGCAATCAGGGCCATGAATTCCGCGCAGGTTGCCGCCAGGATGGCGTGATCGGGCGCGCCCTGCAGCCGGAAGAGCGCTGGGCGCTGGTCGAATACCTCAAAGTGCTGGGCAACCCAAGCCTTGAACAACAGCTCCAGCCTGTTGCCGCCAAGAAGTGGAGCCCGGGCCCTGACTGCCAGAATTAGAAAGGATCGATTACCGACTGCGAAACCAATAACCACTCACAGGGACTTACGCGATGCTTAAACGACTCTGGCTCTGGCTCTGCAGTCTCCTGGGCAAACTGCTTCTCTTTGTCGCCGTCATAGGTCTGGGCGGCTGGGGTATCGGCAGCGCTTATTACTATTGGAAGTTTTCCGGGCCAGTGTCCAGCGAAGAGCAGATCCCAGCCAATGAGGCAGCGCTGACCCGCAGCATTATCGAAGATGCCATCCGCATCGTTGAACAGCATCGCGACAATACCCGAGTCCTGCGCGATGCCCATGCCAAGGCCCATGGTTGCGTAAAAGCCCAGCTCACCGTCCGCCCTGCCCTCGCGCCCGAGTTGCAACACGGCGTCTTCAGTGAACCCGGGAAGACCTGGCAAGCCTGGATGCGACTTTCCAACGGCAACGCCTACCCGCAGTTCGATCGCGCCCGTGATGCCCGCGGTATGGCCATCAAACTGCTCGACGTACCCGGAGAGAAACTCAACAAGAGCCCACAGCACGCCACCGAACAGGACTTCGTGATGTTCAATCACCCCGCCTTCTTCGTCCGTGATGTAGCCGAATACAAGAGCAACTTTGCCGCCCAGGCCGATGGCAAGAAAGCCCTGGCGTTCTTTCCCAGCTGGAACCCTGAGAGCTGGGAGATCAGGCACCTGGTAATTGCCCTGAAAACCCTCGCCCCGGCACCTGAAAGCCCCGTGGCGACCACTTACAACTCCATCGCCCCCTTCAAGCTGGGGCCGCTCAATATCAAATACCGAGTCATACCTGACCCGCAGGCCTGCCCAGGCTATACACTGCCCGCGCAAAACCAGGACCTACCCAACTTTCTGCGCAATGCGCTCTATCAGCAGCTCTCTCTGGACCGTGTACCCGCCTGTTTTGTCCTGCAGGTGCAACGGCAGAACCCCGATTACTACATGCCGATAGAGGATCCCAGCGTCGAGTGGGATGAGTCCATCTCACCCTTCGAGACAGTCGCGAGCATTCGGCTTCCCGCACAGGACTTCGATAGCCGCGAACAGAACCTGTTCTGCGACAACCTGTCCTTCAATCCATGGCACGCATTGCCCGAGCATCGCCCGATTGGCGGCATCAATCGCCTGAGGAAGGCCGTCTACGAGGCCGTAAGCACCTATCGCCTTGAGCGTAATCAGCAATAACCAGTGGGGATTGGATACACGCGAGCGGGCCAAAACCGGTAAATCCGCGCCTGAACTGGTAAGATTCGCACCTTAGCTAAGCGTGCTGATAGCCGCGTACGACCAGAGAGAAATGCCCGTGGAACTGTTCAAAGAGTTTATGTTCGAGGCCGCCCACCGACTGCCTCACGTCCCCGAAGGCCACAAATGCGGCCGCCTGCACGGCCATTCGTTTCGGGTTGCAGTCTATATCGAGGGTGAAGTCGACCCCTATACTGGCTGGATTCGTGACTTCTCCGAGATCAAGGCGATCTTCAAGCCACTCTATGAGCAGCTGGATCACAACTACCTAAACGACATCCCTGGACTGGAAAACCCGACCAGCGAAGTGCTCGCCAAGTGGATCTGGCAGGAACTCAAGCCTCTGCTTCCAGAACTATCCCGCATTCGCATACATGAGACCTGCACTAGCGGCTGCGAATACCGCGGCGACTGAACTCAGACGAACAGATAGAAGCCACCGGAAGGTGGCTTTTTTATGGCGCTGTATATGCCTGAGGCAGGTAAATTACCTATCAAAATCTATAGGCCTGAGATAAACCCGCGCCAAACCACACCTTAGATCAGCGCATAACGCTTTATTTTCACGTGCGCAAAGTAAAACCCCCGACCAGTTTCCTGATCGGGGGTTTTGGTATAGGTGCT
>CAZOEC010000141.1:0-12183 GCA_964578635.1 uncultured Pseudomonas sp. | reverse complement strand
CCGCTGCGGTGCTGCTGATGAGCGCCGCCAAGGCCGAGGCCCTCGGCCTGCCGGTATTGGCAAAGATCGCGGCTTACGCCAACGCCGGCGTCGACCCGGCCATCATGGGCATCGGCCCGGTCAGCGCCACCCGACGCTGCCTGGCCAAGGCCGGCTGGCAGCTCGATGAACTGGACCTGATCGAAGCCAACGAGGCCTTCGCCGCCCAGGCCCTGGCGGTCGGCCAGGAACTGGGCTGGGACGCCAGCAAGGTCAACGTCAACGGCGGTGCCATCGCCCTCGGCCACCCGATTGGCGGCTCCGGTTGCCGGATTCTGGTGACCCTGCTGCACGAGATGATCAAGCGCGACGCCAGGAAGGGCCTGGCCACCCTGTGCATAGGCGGCGGTCAGGGCGTGGCGCTGGCGCTGGCCAGACCCGGTTTATAACCCCCCCTGTCGCAGCATCGTGGCTCATGTGCAACGGCTGCGGCAGGCACTTCTATCATCAGCGAAGAGCCCGGGTGAGTTGACGCATAATGGCCAACTTAGCGACGCAGCCGCGGAATCCGAGGCCGTGGGTAAACCTTAGACTGGGGGGCAAAACATGGATGCCGAGACCGGCTTGAGCAAATCACAACGTGTGCTGCAGGAGCTGCGCAACTACCTGCTGATCAGCGCCTACCTGTACGTCTGCTTCGGCGTTCTCGCCCTGAACGAAGCCGCGCTCCTGAAGGGCCACGACGTTCAGTTCGCCCCATATGGCGTTGCCCTGGTCAAGGCGCTGGTGCTGGGCAAGGTCATCCTGATCGGCCATGTTTTGTCAGTCGGCCAACTCTCCGGGAGCGCGCCGCTGCTGCACAAGATCGCCTGGAAATCCCTGGCGATGCTGCTGTTTCTGCTGGCATTCAAGGCCCTGGAGGAGCTGGTCGTGGGCTGGCACCACGGCGAGACAACCGCCCGGATCATGGCAGAGCTGCTGGATCGATCCTGGATCGAGTTCCTCGCCCCCATCACGCTGATGCTGCTGATCCTGATACCGCTGATCGCCAGCATCGAGTTCTTTCGCGCCATTGGCGGAGAAGGAGTCCGCAAGGTGCTGCTGGAGAGGAATCAGGGCTAAGAACGCTAATATCCTCCCCCAGCCCTCTCCCTGGAGGGAGGGTGTGAAAACTATCACTCGGCCCCTGTCAGGGGGCCTTTTTCAGCAGGAAATGCGACAAGGCCGGAATCACTACCAGTGCCCCGGCATTATCAATACCTCGATCACCCAGGGCCGCGGCAATATCTCGCCATCCATCAGCGATAAGCAACTGGAGCGTTTGCAAGCCTACTACCAGGCCAAGGGCTGCAGGCTGGAGCGGGTCGCCGAAGGCATGGTGCGCGCCGTTCAGCAAGGTCAGGATCTATTGCTGGCGGGCCCCTTTGCCAAACTCATTTTCCATCTCAAACGCCTACCCGTCGGCCTGATGCGCCGGATAAGGCTCACCGATGCGCGGAAGATCGGCTACCTGTAATGGCTGCGGTGTATCGCTTCGAACAGGCGCTGCAGGGCCCTGAGATACCCCTGTGGCACCCCTCGCCTGTCCAGAAATGCAAGCTCAATATTCGGCGGCTACAGTAGAGTGGAATCCGCTGTAGCCGCTCGCCAATCAGTCTTGCACCTGCCCGAGACATGGCTCCCTCTTGGTTGCCCCGGTTGGCGGACTAGCGTTCAGAAGCACCAATCTGGCCAAGGATAGCGAGATGAATCCACGTCTTTTTTATATGACCCTTTCAGCCGCCTTTCTGGCACTGCCCGGTCAGGCGCTGGCGGGCGGACTGATGCTTTACGAAACCGCCACGGACAACCTGGGCCTGGCAAATGCCGGAGCAGCGGCCCGCGCCCAGGGACCCGCAACCCTCGCCAGTAACGTGGCTGGTATTGCCTGGCTGCCCGGCACCCAGATCACCGCAGGTCTTCAGGTGCTGCACAGTAACCTGGAGTTCAAAACCGCTGACGGTACCAATATCGCCGGTGGCGACAGTGGCAATGCCATGGAGTGGTCGCCGGGCGGCAGTTTCTTCGTCAGCCACGAGTTGGGCAACGGCTGGTCGGTCGGTTTTGCCAGCTACGGCGACTTCGGCCTCAGCCTCAACTATGAGAATGACTGGAGCGGCCGCTACTTCATGCAGAACGGAGAAATCCTCGGCATGTCGCTGCTGCCCACACTGGCCTATCGCGTCAACGAGCAGTGGGCCGTCGGTGTCGGCCTGCGGGCATTCTACGGGATGCTCGACAGCCAGATGGCGGTGGACAACAACCCGCTGGGGGTGCTCGACCGCCCAGACGGCCAGGTGAAGTATCGAGATCAGGATTGGGGTTACGGGGCCAATCTGGGTGTCATCTATGCCCCGCGCCCTGGAACACGCCTCGGCCTGAGCTATACCAGCGAAATCGATGTCACCTTCGAAGACCGCCTGGATATCGAGGGCCTTGGCCCCTTCGTCACCGACCGCCTACGTGATCGCGGCGTGCTCGACGCCGACACGCGCATCAAGATGCACGTGCCACAAACCCTGACCCTCAGTCTCTATCAGCAGCTCGACGACAGCTGGGCGTTGCTGGCCAGCGCCAACTGGCAGGACTGGTCCAGGTTTGGTGAAGTGGGGGTCGATCTGGACAGCAATACCCCCCGCTCCGCCACCCTGGAGTCGAACTACCGCGATACCTGGCACCTCTCCATCGGCACTCAGTACAGATTCGATCCGAAGTGGATGTGGAGCTTCGGTGTCGGCTACGACAGCTCGCCCGTAGATGACGACGACCGCACCCTCACCGTGCCAATGGGGGAAACCTGGCGCTTCGGTACGGGCTTGACCTATGCCCTGGATAGCCAAGTCGACCTGAACCTGAGCTATGAACTGGTCTGGCTCGGAGACATGCAGATCGATCAGGAAAAACCGCTCCCCGCGAACGCGCCCAAACGGGTTTCCGGAGAATTCGACGATGCCTGGATCCAGGCGCTCAGCGCCAGTGCAAGCTGGCGCTTCTGAAGCTGCTCGACGCCACTGCTGATGCACGACCTTCATAACACCCTGATAGCTCTGACCCAGCCATCACTTGATGGTACCCAGCAAGGAGATTGATCCATGAAGCTGAAAACTGTGACTCTCGTCGGTGCAGTAGCCGCCGCACTGCTACTGACCGGATGCACCAGCAAGACGGTAAACCAAGCGCAGTACTCGGGGTTTCTGCCCAGCTACGAGGGATTGACCGACGTTGAAACGGCAAGCGGTCAGAAAGCCCTGCGCTGGGTAGCCCCCGGGTTCAACGTCGCCAATTACGACAAGCTGGTCTACCAGCCGGTACGCTTTCATCCCACTCCGCAGACCACCGACCGCATCAGCCAACAGACCTACGATGAACTGCTGCAGTACGCCAATACGCGCCTGGGCCAGGCATTTTCCAACCGATTCCAGTTGGTGGGGTTTTCTTCCGGCCCCAGAACTCTCGAGTTTCGTGGGGCCATTACCGGTGTCAGCGCCAGCACCGAGGGGGTCAAGCCTTACGAGATCATTCCCGTCGCGCTGGTGGTAGCCGGTGCCATGACCGCCGCGGGCGAACGCGATCAGAATTCCGAGCTGTATCTGGAAGGCGAGTTGATCGACACCGGCACCGGCAAACCGGTGATGCGCGTTGTACGCAAGGGATTCGGCAAGACGCTGAGCAACGACAAGCAAGCCGTAACCTTTGCCGACCTCAAGTCGGTCATCGATGAGCTCACCACCGACATCGCGAATTTCCATTAAACCCAGGCGGGGCATGCGAACGCGGCCTGGATAGGCAAGAGGTGCCAACCGCTGACGGAGCGCCTCGACGCCACAGACTGTCCGGCACCGTGCCCCAGATGGGCAGCCAGCTGCCGTCGGGCGCTCAAGGGAATGCTGCATAGCCGATTTCCATCAGCGACAACCAAGAACTGGCCGCCACTGCGCCAATAATTCTGCCCCACAAGTCAGGACACAACATGGTTCTAGAAACCACACGAAAAATGGACAACCCCGCGCTCTCGCGCGAGGGCATGGTTTTCGTTCGCGGACAAAGCTTCTGGATGGGCTCCAACGAGCACTACCCCGAGGAGGCACCGGTACATCGCGTTGCCGTCGACGACTTCCTGATCGACGAAGCCCCGGTGACAAACGCGGAGTTTGCCAGGTTCGTCGCCGCGACGGGTTACCGGACATTTGCCGAACTGCCGCCTGACCCAGCAGATTATCCAGGCATCCAGCCAGACATGCTCTATGCAGGGTCCCTGGTATTCCAACCCCGTCCAGAGCCGGTCGACCTACGCGACTGGACGCAATGGTGGAGCTTTCAGGAAGGAGCCTGCTGGTACCAACCCTATGGCCTCGGCAGCAGCTTAGAAGGGCTGGACGACCACCCGGTGGTGCACATTGCCTACCGTGATGCACTGGCCTACGCACACTGGCTGGGCAAGGATCTGCCCACCGAAGCCGAATGGGAACTGGCCGCCAGAGGCGGTCTGGATCAGGCCGAGTACGCCTGGGGGCACGAGTTCACCCCAGAGGGGCGGCATATGGCCAACACCTGGCAAGGTCATTTCCCTGCCGTCAACGAACTGCACGACGGCTATCTGCGTACCTCACCGGTGCGGGCCTTTCCGGCCAACGGCCACGGCCTCTTCGACATGATCGGCAACGTGTGGGAATGGACCTCGGATTGGTATGCGCCCAAGCACGAAGCCGACGCCCTGAAGGCCTGCTGTATTCCCAAGAATCCACGCGGCGGCAAGGAAAGCGAAAGCTACGACCCCTGTCAGCCCGAAATCAGGATTCCGCGCAAGGTTTTGAAGGGTGGCTCGCACCTTTGTGCCCCCAACTACTGCCGTCGCTATCGCCCAGCAGCGCGGCATGCGGAAGCCATAGACACCTCTACGTGTCATGTCGGCTTCAGATGTGTCAGCAGGTAAGGAGATCTGTCATGAAAAAATCCGTTCGTTCCCATAAGCACAGCCTGTTGGCATTGGCGGTGAGTGCCGCAGTGGCACTGGGCACCCCCGTCTACGCCCAGGAGTCGCTGCCCTTTCCCCCGACCCCATCGGGGAGCAAGGCCGGCCCAACCATCGCCACCTCGACCTACAGCCCGCTGCCCAAGCAAGCGCACCTACCGGCGAACGCGCCCAACATCGTCGTCGTCATGCTCGACGACGTGGGCCCTGCCCTGCCGCACACCTTTGGCGGCGTGATTCAAACGCCCACGCTGGATCGTCTCGCCAAGGAGGGTGTGTCATACAACCGCTTCCATAACGCGGCCATGTGCTCGCCCACCCGCGCGGCACTGCTCACCGGGCGCAATCATCACCGCGTGGGTTATGGCCAGATCGCCGAGCTGGCCAATGACTGGGACGGTTATACCGGCCGTATTCCGCGCACATCGGCCACGGCGGCCAAGGTACTCGGCTACTACGGCTACGCGACAGCGGCCTTCGGCAAATGGCACAACACACCGGCCAACGAGACCACCGCGGTAGGCCCTTACACCGACTGGCCGGCTGGCGAGGGGGTTGGCTTCGATTACTTCTATGGCTTCCTAGCTGGCGAGTCGTCGCAATGGGAGCCCGCCGTCGTCGAGAACACCGTGCGTCTCGACCCTTCCCACGGCAAGGAGGGCTACCACTTCACCGAGGACATGACCGACAAGGCCGTGTCCTGGATCAAGCAGGTACGCGCACTCACGCCGGATCGGCCATTCTTCGTCTATTGGGCACCGGGTGCCTCCCATGGGCCCCACCACATCTTCAAGGAGTGGGCCGACAAGTACAAAGGCCGCTTCGACGGCGGCTGGGATGCCATGCGCGAGGAAATCTATGCGCGGCAGAAACAGCGCGGCTGGATCCCGCAGAACACCGCGCTGACACCCCGTCCCGAATCGCTGGCGGCCTGGACAGACATCCCGGAAGACGAGAAACCGTTCCAGCGCCGCCTGATGGAAGTGTTTGCCGGTTACACCGAGCACGCAGATGTCCAGGCCGGTCGTTTGCTGGAAACCCTCGACGAACTGGGTATCCGCGACAACACGCTGATTTTCTATGTGTGGGGTGACAACGGCTCCAGTGCCGAGGGCCAGAACGGCACGATCAGCGAGCTGCTGGCACAGAACGGCATCGCGACCGAGATCAAGGATCATATCCGCACCATGAACGAGCTTGGCGGCATGGACGTACTCGGCTCGCCCAAGGCCGACAACATGTACCACGCCGGCTGGGCCTGGGCCGGTTCCACCCCCCATCGCTCCACCAAGCTCGTCGCCGCGCACTTCGGCGGCACCCGCACGCCGCTTGTGGTGTCCTGGCCTAAGCAGATCAAGCCAGACCAGACCCCACGCTCGCAGTTTCATCACGTCAACGATATCGTCCCGACCATCTATGACGTGCTGGATATCCAGCCGCCCAAGCTGGTCGATGGCATCAGCCAGGACCCCATCGACGGCGTCAGCATGGCTTACTCCTTCAACGCGCCCGACGCCAAGGGGCAGAAGAAAGGCCAGTACTTCGAGGTGATGGGCAGCCGTAGCTACTACCAGGACGACTGGATTGCCTCGGTGTTCGGGCCTCGTGCCCCCTGGGTACCAGGCGTTGACCCGGCCATCCTGAAATGGACGCCGGACCAGGACACCTGGGAGCTCCACGACCTGAGCAAGGACTTCTCGCAGGCCAAGGACGTGGCCAAAGACCATCCGCAGAAGGTTGAGGAGCTGCAGAAGGCCTTTTCCGCCGACGCCGAAGCCAACAAGGTGTATCCCGTTGGCGGCGGTCTATGGTCCGTGGTGTTCCATCCGGAGGACGCGCCGCGCAATCCCGCGACTGAATTCCACTATACCCAGGAAGTGTTCGGCGTCCCGGAATTCACGGCTCCCAAAGTAGGGGCGCGGAGCAATCTGGTCACCATCGAAACCGAACTGACTGCCGACTCCCAGGGCGTACTTTATGCCTTGGGTGCCTTCTCCGGCGGGCTCGCGTTGTGGGTCGATCAGGGCAAGCTGTCCTACGAGTACAACCTGTTCGAGGTCGAAAGGACGCTGCTGGAGTCTTCCGCCCCCCTGCCCACCGGCAAGGTCAAGATCGAGGTGGAAACCCACAAGCTCGACGACAAGCACGCAGGCCCCCTTTCCGTAGCTATCCGTATTGACGGCAAGGAAGTCATCAAAGGCCAGGTGCCACGCTCGGCACCGCTGACCTTTACCGCCAACGATGCCTTCGATGTGGGCCGGGACAGCTATTCCCCGGTGTCGCTTGCCTACTTTGATCGCAAACCCTTCAAGTTCAACGGCGAGATCTCCAGCTTGAAAGTGGCGTACTTGAAGTGACACTCGAACGGACTCGGACGCCCTTAGAGTGAACCGAAACGGTACGGCAGTCGGAACGATGCCGTACCACTCCCGGTGGCTGTACCAACACGAAATGCTTGGCTTCTAACTGATCCCCCCTCGTCATGCTGTCGATTGCCGCGGTGATATGCATTGCCAGCATTAAGCTGGTGGGTATCGCCTTCGCCACGCCGAACGCCCCGGAGATGGGCGGCCCGGCGCAGTCTGGGCTGACCTTCGCGCTATTCGACGAGCCTGACGAGAGTTGGCTAGACTGGGCACCCAGGAGCCATGACGCACCAGAGCCAGCCATCGTTAGCGCTTGAGCCGCACTGGCGCTCGGGCACCGGCCCATGTAGCGAAGGACCGGAATCCGCAGGTCACGCAACACCCAGCAAAACCAGCGAAACCTCACGGAAAGGGGGAGAAGTCTTCGTGGCAGCGACTATCCTCCTAGGGTTTCAAGATGATGCCCGCATCGACAGTACAAGGAAGACCGTCTTGCCGAACCCGCAGCCCCCAAGCCCTGACTACTCCCGCGTCCCGCTTCTAGCCAATAAGCCTGGAGAACTGCGTACAGGCCCAGTGCAGTGTCTGCCGCAAGTCATCAGCCAATTAGGCGCGAGCCCGGAACAGGTATTCAGAACCGCAGGGCTCGACCTGAGCCAATTCATCAACGATGGGGAGCATTGCCTCGACTACCTGGACATCGCACGCCTGCTCAGCACCGCAGTTCAGCATACCCAGTGCGGCCATCTCGGACTTCTAGTGGGTCGACGTTTCACGCTCGAAAACCTGGGGCCGGTTGGCCAGCTCATGCGCTTTGCCGCTACTGCGCAAGAAGCGCTACATGACTTGGTCACACATGCCCAACTGCATGATCGAGGGGCCACTCCCCTGCTGCTTCCCCTGTCGGGCCAATTCAGCTTGCTCGGATATGTGATTCACCAGCACGACCTTGCCAATCCGGCCCCCGTCATCGACACCGCAGTCATGATCGGCTTCCAGATACTTCGAGAACTGCTTGGTCCACACTGGACACCCGTCCGCGTGCAATTGGCCTATCGCCAACCAGCCAATGCTGCGCATCACCCTAAGGCGTTCCATTGCCCGGTACAGTTCGATGCGCCTGTCTCGGGGTTGGTAGTCAATAATCAGCAATTGAGCCGCAGACAACCCTCGGCCGCACCACGACTGCACCAGCTGCTTAAACGAGCCATAACAGCTACCACCGCCAGCCTGACGACCTCGGAGCAAGTCCGGCGAGTGCTCTACCCCCTGCTGCTCGAAGGACAGGCGCGTAGCGAGCAGATCGCCAGACGAGTCGCACTGCACGAGCGCACACTGCGACGCCGCCTGGATCTTGAAGGTACCCATTTGCAACACCTGATCTCCGAGTCCCGACGAGACCTGGCCCTGCAACTCCTCAGGCATACCGTCCTGCCCATTTCCACCGTTGCCCAGACCTTGCAGTATCGGGATCCCAACGCATTCTCTCGTGCATTCAGGACCTGGATGGGCAGCTCACCGCAAAGCTGGAGAAATAGCGCCAGGAATTGAAGGCGCGGTCGGGCCTGGTCAAGCTGTCTTCGAGTTGCACAACGGTGCACTGCCGTAAGGCGCGATGACCGGTAACCACCCTTGGCGGCAATAAGGCCGAACGGATAAAGCTCGAGCCGCTTGGCCCAGACTTGCGTGGCCTGTTTACGGGAGAATGTCGGGCTGTCTTGGTAGACTTGCGCTCCGTTATTCCTAATCCGGAGTTGTGCGGTGTAGCGGAGCGATCCGTCCGCGCTCTTTCGGGCTCGAATGATTGCCACGGCCACTGGATCTCCTGGCCGGTGGTACACGAAGTTTTTCAGGTGGTACGTTTTTCCACCTACCTGAGAAAAACGCCTGGAAACCTCCGAAAACACGTCGAGAACATGATTCAAAAATGCCTCTAGAATCCGCCTTTAACCCAGCCATCACGCCATCCACAGTGTCGCGCCGCTTTTCCGTTGCGCCGATGATGGATTGGACGGACAGGCACTGCCGCTTCTTTCTGCGCCAGCTGTCGCAGCACGCCCTGCTCTATACCGAGATGGTCACTACCGGTGCGATCCTGCATAACGACAGCGCGCGGTTTCTGCGTCACAGCGCGGCGGAATACCCGCTGGCCCTGCAGCTGGGCGGGAGTGTGCCGGCGGAGCTGGCGGCCTGCGCCAAGCTGGCGCAAGAGGCGGGCTATAACGAGGTCAACCTCAACGTCGGCTGCCCCAGCGACCGGGTGCAGAACAATATGATCGGGGCCTGCCTGATGGGCCACCCGCAGCTGGTCGCCGATTGCGTCAAGGCCATGCAGGACGCGGTAAGCATCCCGGTAACGGTCAAGCACCGCATCGGCATCAACGGCCGCGACAGCTACGCCGAGCTGTGCGATTTCGTCGGCACCGTGCGCGACGCCGGTTGCCGCAGCTTTACCGTGCACGCGCGCATCGCCATTCTCGAAGGCCTGTCGCCCAAGGAGAACCGCGAAGTACCGCCGCTGCGCTACGACATCGCCGCACAGCTCAAGCAGGACTTCCCCGATCTGGAGATCATCCTCAACGGCGGCATCAAGACCCTGGAAGATTGCCAGCAGCATCTGCAGACCTTCGATGGGGTGATGCTCGGCCGCGAGGCCTACCACAACCCCTATCTGCTGGCCCAGGTCGACCAGCAGCTGTTCGGTGCCACGCGCCCAGTGCTGAGCCGTTTGGAGGCCATGCAGAGCATGCGCGGCTATATCGCCGCGCACCTGGCCGAAGGCGGCAGCATGCACCATATCACCCGCCATATGCTCGGCCTGGGCCAGGGTTTCAACGGCGCGCGGCGCTTCCGCCAGCTGCTCTCGGTGGACATTCACAAGACCGATGATCCGCTGGCGCTGTTCGATCAGGCTGCACAATTGCTGCAAGGACGCTGACTCGGGTAAGGTCGCTGCATCTGCAACGACAAGGCTGTGTCATGACCTCCAAGCTGGATCAACTCAAGCAGTTCACCACCGTAGTCGCCGACACCGGCGACCTCGACGCCATCGCCCGCCTGAAGCCGGTCGATGCCACCACCAACCCTTCCCTGCTGCTCAAGGCCGCGGCCATGCCGGGCTACGGCGAGCTGCTGAAAAGCGCAGTCACAGCCAGCCAGGGCGACCTGGGCCTGGCCTGCGACCATTTTGGCGTCGCGGTGGGCAGCGAAATCCTCAAGATCGTACCCGGACGCATCTCCACCGAGGTGGATGCACGGCTGTCCTTCGACACCCAGGCCACCCTGCGCCGCGCCGAACGCCTGATCAACCTCTATGATCAGGCCGGCATCGGCCGTGAACGGGTGCTGATCAAGATCGCCTCGACCTGGGAAGGCATCCGCGCCGCCGAGCAGCTTGAAAAAACTGGTGTCCAGTGCAACCTGACCCTGCTCTTCTCCTTCGCCCAGGCCCAGGCCTGCGCCGATGCCGGGGTGTTTCTGATTTCGCCCTTCGTCGGGCGCATCTACGACTGGTACAAGAAGGCCGAAGGCCGTGATTTTGTCGGTGCCGAAGACCCTGGCGTACAGTCGGTCACGCGCATCTACAACTACTACAAGGCCCATGCCTACTCGACCGTGGTGATGGGCGCGAGCTTTCGCAATATCGGCCAGATCGAACAACTGGCCGGCTGCGACCGCCTGACCATCAGCCCCGAGCTGCTGCAGCAACTGGCCGATGACCTGCAGCCACTGGCACGCCTGCTAAGCCCAGGCCAGGGTGCCGAGGCCAAGCAGAGCCTGAACGAAAGCCAGTACCGCTGGGCCATGAACGAAGACGCCATGGCCACCGAGAAACTGGCCGAAGGCATCCGCCAGTTCGCCCGCGATCAGGAGAAGCTGGAAAAACTGCTGACTGCTCTGGCGTAAGAATCTGCAACAGGCCCGGTGTGCGCAGCCTGGGGCGGCCCCGCGCACCCTACACAAGCCGCCTGCAGCACAAGCCAAAAACAAACGGGGCGCTCAATGAGCGCCCCGTTTCGTTACCCCTGCACCACTCAATGGTGTTCCAGGGCATTGACCAGATCGTGGAAAGCTTCGCGGTTGGAGTCGTTCAGCCCCATCAGAATTCGGTGCGCTTCCAGCACCTTGGCCCGCACCACCTCTTCCGACTGATCCTGCGACGGCAGATCATCCAGACACTCAGGGCACGGCACCGGGGTATCGACGATATTGAATACCTGATCGAAGCCCATGGACTGCAGCAGGCGGGTGATGTCCTCGTGGGTGGTGACCACGGTGGGCAGCAGGCCGATTTTTTGCCGCGAAAGAATCGACAGCTTGGCCAGCAGGCCGAGGGTGGTGCTGTCGATGCTGCGGGTTTCGGTCAGATCGATCACGATGGCCGAGAAATTCAGCGCGGTGAAGATCTTTTCGATGGTAGCGTCCAGGGCCGAACACAGGGTCAGGCGTACTTCACCGACGAACTTGAGGATAAAGGTTCCGTCTTGTTCGGCGAACTGGATTCTACCGGGGCTTATCCCAGGGTTCATGCAAGGTTCCTGCTTAACACCAGCAAGGCAATATCATCCGGCATATCCGCCAGATTGGCCAGCCCAAACACTTGACGTAAACCATCCAGGGTTCCGCCTGCCGAACTGACCAAACGGGGCAGCGCGAGTTCTTTTTCTTGCAGGGTAGCGCCTGGCAGCAGATCGAGAATACCGTCAGATAGCAGCGTCAAGCTGAACGATTCCGGCAATTTCAGCACATGATCGCTGTATTCGGCCTCATCGAACAAGCCAACCGGTAAACCACGCCCGGTCAGGTAATGCGCTTCGCCTTCGCTGT
>CAZOEC010000140.1:0-12186 GCA_964578635.1 uncultured Pseudomonas sp. | reverse complement strand
TGCCGTGGCCGGAGTAGCCCTGGCAGTACCAGACGTTGTCCGACAGCTTGCCCAGCTGTGGAATGCGGTTGATCACGATGCCCATGGCGCAGCTCCACTGGAAATCGATATCGACCCCCTTGAGCTGCGGGAAGGTCTGTTCGATGCCGGGGCGCAGCTCGGCGGCGATATCCCGCGAATCACGCCCGGAGTAGTTGCAGCCGCCGCCGAACAGCAGGCGGCCGTCGGCAGTCATGCGGTAGTAGTCGAGGACGAAGCGGCAGTCGTACACGGCCAGGTCCTGCGGGTTTATTTCCTTCGCCAGCTCACCCAGCGGCGCGGTGGTGACGATGCCGCCCATGGCCGGGAAGATCATGCCCTTGAGCTTTTTCGGCTCCAGCTTGTGGTACACGTCGCCGGCCAGCAGCACCTGCTTGGCGTTGATCCTGCCTTGGGCGGTGACCACCGCCGGGTTGTTGCCATGCACAATCTCCAGCACTTCGGAGTGCTCGAAAATCAGCGCGCCCAGGCTGGCGGCGGCCTTGGCTTCGCCGATGCACAGGTTCAGCGGATGCAGGTGCATATTGCGGCTGTTCTTCAGCGCGCCACAGTAGAGGTCGCTGGCCAGGTGGCTGCGCACGCCGTCGCGGTCGAGCAGGGTCACGTCAGCGCCCATGCCACGGCGCTGCGCTTCGGCGTAGGTGGCCTGCAGTTCCTGCATATGCACCGGCTTCATCGCCGCGTGCAGGTGGCCGTGCTTGAGGTCGCACTGGATACCGTACTTCTCAACCCGCTGCTTGATGATCTCGTGGCCGCGCCAGCGCAGGTGCCAGATAAAGTCTTCCACCTCCTCGCCGAGGGTCTTGCGCATCTGTTTGTTCATCGCCGCATCGCCCGACAGGCTGCCGGTGACCTGGCCGCCATTGCGCCCGGTGGCACCCCAGCCGATCTTGTTGGCTTCGACTATGGCCACCTTGAGGCCGCGCTCGGCCAGCTCCACGGCGGACGCCACGCCGGTAAAGCCGCCACCGATGATCACCACATCGACGCTGACCTCGCCCTGCAGGGTCGGGTAGTCGGTTTCCTCATTGAGGCTGGCGCTGTAGTAGGACGGGCAGCGCTCGGCGGCGGGCATTACGGGTTTGATGGCGGCGTTCATAGGGCGGTTCCTGGGTACGACTGGCGGGTGCTGGGCCCGAACCGGGCACAGGGTCGGCAGCCAGGATTGCTGGCTGCGAGGCGATCAGTGGCTTGTGCTCAGGGCATCCGGCGGGCGCGCGTGGCGGCAGTGCCACAGGGCCCAGAAGGCGAGGATCTGTGGCAGCAGGGCGGGGGGCACAAAGCTGCGCCGCTCGCACCGATGCGCAGCCAATAGGGGGGTGAGGAACAGCTGTACGGAAGAACACATGGCCAGCAGGTTCACACAGGGCCAAGAGTGCGTTAAATCCTGTTTTTCACATGCTTGGTTATTGCCTGACTAAACATTGAGCCTGGCCGCTGTCGGCCTTAGTCAACTGCCGCGCAGATTGGCCAGCACCCGCTCGGCGTTTTCCGTGCAGGGCATGCCTTCCGGTTTGCTCTCGATGGTGGCGATGATGTTCAGCAGTTGCGCCTTGTTCTGCGCCAGGCGCTGCTGCATGGCCTCGATTTCGCCGACCTTGCGCTGCAGGCTGCCGAGCATCTCCTCGTGGGCCCAGCCCTGGGGATTGGCGTCGGGCAGCAGGCGGCGAATCTCCTCCAGGCTGAAACCGGCCTGCTGCGCGCAGCTGATAATGCCGAGGGTTTGTAGTGTCTGCTCCGTATAGCTGCGATAGCCGTTGGCCTGACGCTGGGCGTTGATCAGCCCGCTGGCCTCGTAGAAGCGAATACGCGAGGCGGCCAGACCGCTGCGCGTGGCCAGTTCACCAATTTTCATCATCTGTGCTCCGGGCTATTGACCTTGAAGTTGACTTTAACCTTAGGCTTGCTCCACCTGCTACCCCGGAGTACGCCATGATTGCCTTCCAAGCGCTGCAACTGCCCAACGGCAGCACCATCCCCAATCGCATCGCCAAGGCGGCGATGGAAGAGAACCTCGCCGACGCCAGCCAGGGCCCGTCCGCCGAACTGCTGCGGCTGTACCAGGCCTGGGCCGAGGGCGGTGCCGGGCTGCTGCTGACCGGCAACGTGATGGTCGACCGCCGCGCCATGACCGGCCCCGGCGGCGTGGTGCTGGAGGATGAGCGCCAGCTGGACAAGTTCCGCCAGTGGGCGCGCATCGGCCGAGCCCGGGGCGCGCAGTTCTGGATGCAGATCAACCACCCCGGCCGGCAGATGCAGGCCAACCTCGGCCAGCAGACCGTCGCGCCCTCGGCCGTAGCCCTGGAGCTGGGCGGCCTGTCGAAGATGTTCCCCGTGCCCAAGGCGCTGGATGAGGCGGAAATCCACGAACTGATCCAGCGCTTTGCGCGCACTGCACAACTGGCCGAACAGGCCGGCTTTACCGGTGTGCAGATCCACGCGGCGCACGGTTACCTGCTGAGCCAGTTCCTTTCGCCCATCAGCAACAAGCGCAGCGATAGCTGGGGCGGCTCGCTGGAAAACCGTGCACGCCTGCTATTGGAAGTGGTCAAGGCGGTGCGCGCCCTGGTGGCACCGAGCTTCTGCGTGGCGGTAAAGCTCAACTCGGCGGACTTCCAGCGCGGCGGCTTCGATGCGGCCGACGCCAAGCAAGTGGTGCAGTTGCTTAATGAGCTGGCTGTCGATCTGGTCGAGCTGTCCGGCGGCAGCTACGAAGCCCCGGCCATGCAGGGCGATGCCCGCGACGGCCGTACCCTGGCGCGTGAGGCGTACTTCCTCGAATTTGCCGGCGAGATCGCCGCTGCGGCGACCATGCCGGTAATGGTTACCGGTGGCATCCGCCGCTTGCCGGTGGTCGAGCAGGTATTGGCCAGTGGTGTGGCCATGGCCGGGATTGCCACGGCCCTGGCGATCGACCCGGCGCTGCCCCGGCAGTGGCAGGCCGGGCAGCACAGCAGTGCCGAATTGCCGCCGATTCGCTGGAAGAACAAGGCGTTTGCCTCGCTGGCCTATATGGCCACGGTGAAGTTCCAACTGCGTCAGCTCAGCCGAGGCAAGCGCACCCATGCGCAGGTTTCACCCTTGCGCGCGCTGCTGCTGGAGCAGCTGAAAAGTGCGCGCCGCACCCGTCAGTACAAGCGGCTGATGGCGACTGGCAGCTAGTCGGGAAGATGCCCGGTCTTCAAGGCAGCCAACGGTTGGTGCTGCGACAGATGCGGTCTGCCTAGCGGCTTTTCAGCAGCTTGATCAGCGCCTCGGCGGTGGCATCCGATGAGGATGGATTCTGTCCGGTGATCAGCAGCCCATCGACCAGCACATGGCTCTGCCAGTCGTTCGCGCTTGAGTAATGGCCGCCGTTGGCGATCAGCATGTCCTGCACCAGAAATGGCACCACCTCGGTCAGTTGCACCGCGGCCTCTTCGCTATTGCTGAAGCCGGTGACCTTTTTGCCGCTAACCAGGGGCAGGCCGTTGGCCACCTTCACATGGCGCAGCACACCCGGGGCGTGGCAAACCGCCGCCACGGGTTTGTTCTGCGCCTGGAAGCGTTCGATCAGGGCGATGGAGGTGCGGTCCTCGGCCAGATCCCACAGCGGGCCATGGCCACCGGGGTAGAACACGGCGTCGAAATCATCGGCCTGCACCTGGCTCAACCGCAGGGTATTGGCCAGCGCCTGTTGCGCCGCAGCATCCGCTTTGAAGCGTTCGGTGGCCGGCGTTTGCGCATCAGCGGCGTCACTTTTCGGGTCGAGCGGCGGCTGGCCGCCCTTGGGCGAGGCCAGGGTCAGCTGCGCCCCGGCATCCTTGAACAGGTAATAGGGCGAGGCGAACTCTTCCAGCCAGAAACCGGTCTTGTGCCCGGTGTCGCCCAGTTGGTCGTGGGAGGTCAGTACCAGCAGGATCTTCATAGGGTGTCCTTGGAAGCGGATGGCCGATAAATGGCCTACAGCTTAAGAACCCCAGCCAGACTCGATAATTCAAAAGATTGTTGCGCCAGGGTCGAGGCCACTGAACAGTGGGCGGCAACGCTTCGGCTGCTGGCCGAGGCGTTGCGTGCGCTCAGGGCTCCGGCTTGTAACCCAGGCGCAAACCGCCCCAATGGCGGCCCTGGACCATGATCGGCACCGACAGGTCGTGCATCAGCTCGCCGGTGTCGCGCATATAGGTCTGCAGCAACAGCGGTTGCTGGTGGCTGCCGCAGCGGATGCCGGTGCGGTCGTTGAACAGGCGCTTGCTGCGGCTTTTCAGGGTGTCCACGGCGCGGTCGCCGGTGGGGGCGTGGTTGAAGGCCTTGTTGTGGGTTGGCACATAGCCTTCGGCGGTGCAGGCGATGGCGAACACCAGGCCTTCGTGCTGACTCAGCAGAGGCTCCTGAATGGTCGGCAGCACCTGGTCGGCGTAGCTGTCGAAGCGGGTCTTGAACTTGGCCGGGAAGCTGTTGGCGATTGGCTGGTAATGCCGATCGAACAGGTCGTTGGCGCTGATGCGACCGGCCTGGATATCCGCCTCGAACTGCGCAGCGATCTGCGCCGCGCCGCTGCGGGCCAGGTCGTAGATGCGCTGGTGATAGTCGTCCAGGCCGACGGCGGCGAGCTGCTCGCTGACGGTTTCCGCCTGCCCCACCAGTTGCTCGGAGGCGCGGCTGAGCTGACGGGTCTGACCTTCGCTGTCGCACACGTCGCCGCGCAGCTGGCTGACCGCCACCGATAGTTCGGCCAGGCGCTGATGGTTTTCCGCGGTGCCGTGGTTGATCTGCTCGACCTGCTGTTCGACGTCCACGGCCAGGCCGGCGATGCCTTCCAGCTGCTCGCCGGTGTGGGCGATCTGCTGCGCGGCCTGATCCAGCTGATCGGCCTGCTGCTGAATATGGGTGACCACCGCCAGGCTCTGCTGACGGATATCGGCGACCATCTGGCCGACCTCTTCGGTGGCGCTGCTGGTGCGCCCAGCGAGGTTGCGCACCTCGTCGGCGACCACGGCGAAACCGCGGCCCATCTCGCCGGCGCGGGCCGCTTCGATGGCGGCATTGAGCGCCAGCAGGTTGGTCTGGCTGGCAATCGACTGGATTACCTGGGTGACCTTTTCGATCTGTTCGGTGCGGCTGCTGAGGCCGTCGATCAGCTGGCGGCTGGCGGCGGTCTGGGTGCTGAGTTGCTGCATGGCGGCAATGGCCTGGTGCAGCTCATGCTGGCCGCTGGCGCTGTTTTGGCGCACCGATTGCGCCGCAGTCAGGGTCTGCTCGGCGCGGCGGGCGTTGTCCTGCTCGGTCTGGGTGATGGCCTCGGCAGCCTGGTTGATCTGCTCGACCGCGCCCAGCTGCGATTGCAGCTTGCCGGCCAGTTGTTGCACCGCGTGGGACACCTGGGCGGCGGACAGGGCGTTATGACAGGTGTGGCGCGATAGCGTGCGGCTCAGTTCGTTGAACTGCGCGCCCTCTTCGGCGGCGTGCGCCTGGCCGTCGTCCTTGCGCTGCCAGGGCCCGAGCCAGGGCCACAGCGCCAGCAGCATAAAGGAGGCCATGCTCAGGTACAGCGGCATCTGGACCTGCTGGTAGAGCACCATCAGCCCGGCCAGGCCCAGAGCATGGAGTGCGCAGGTTTTTGGGTAGCTAATAAACGCAGAGCGCATAACCAACCTCGTTATTTTTGTACTTATTCCGGCATCGCCAGGCACAGACGCTGGCGCGTAGCCGTGCAGCCGGCCGGGAGTCGTATGCAGCGCGCTGGAGGCGCGTTGTGCTTGCACAGTTGATCGGCCGTTGTCAGCGAATCTGTAGACCATAGTGGGGCGACTCCTTACGGCCAGCATTCACGAGGTTCTTGATTCGATCACCCCTGGCGGCGCAAGGCCATGGCACTTTGGTAGCACACGGTCTAGCCGTAAAGGCGGTGACGCTGGATAAAGCCGCGGTCCAGATAGTCTTTCCAGCGTCCGTAAAACCGACCGCCGGCACTGTAGCCATGCCAGTCCAGCAGCGCCCCACCGTCGCCGGTGGCCAGCAGTGCCAGGCTCTGCCGTTGCGGGCGGTAGCGTTGCAACGGCAGGCCGCGCAGCGCAGCGTTGAGATTGGCGGCCAGCACCGGGGCCTGGCGCACCGAGTAGACCCCGCTCTTGCGTGCGCCAGGCAGGCTGGCGCAGTCGCCCACGGCGAAAATCGTTGGGTGGGTGTAGCTCTGCAGCGTTGGTGCAATCAACACAAAGCCCTGCTCATCGCAGCCCAGGCCACTGTGCGCCGGCCAGGCAAAGGCCTTGGCACCGCTGGCCAGCAACAGGCGCTGGCCGCGCCAGACCGGCTCGTCGCCGCTGAACAGGCAGTCGTTCTTGATCTGGCTGATCGGGCAATCCTCGCGCACCCAGACGCGGCGCTGGCGCAGATGGCCGAGGGCGCGCAGGCGCACCCCGGCAGACAGACCATCGAGCAGATGGCCGGCGCAGAACAGCGCCAGCCTTGGCACCTGGCCGGCGAGCGCCAGGGCCAGTTCGACCCCCGCCGCGCCGCCACCGAGAATTGCCATGGGCTGCGGCGCGGCCTGCCACTGCTGCCAGCCCTCGAGAAACTCCGCGAAGGGTTTGACCGCCAGCAGCTGCATGGCGTCGCCCTGTTGCGCTGGTGCAGAAACTTGCGCGCCGACATTAAGCGACAGCCAGCTGGCATCCAGGGTTTGGCCATCGGCCAGCTGCACCTGCTGCTGGGCGGCGGACAGGCTTGCCACCGGACTGACGATCAGCTCGACCTTGGCCGCCCGACACAGCGCCTGCAGCTCGACCTGGCAATCCTCCGGCCGATGCCGCCCGGCCAGCAGCCCCGGCAGCATGCCCGAATACCAGGCTGCGGGCCCGGCACTGAGCAGGGCAATGCGCCCCGGCGGGCGCTCCAGCAGGGCCCAGCGCCGGAGTACGCCAAGGTGCGCGTGGCCGGCACCGATCAACAGCAGGTCATAGTGATGCGTCACGCCGAGCTTCCATGGTTGCACGTGCAGGAGTGCAACCATGGTAAAGCCATGTCGTCGTGATGTGTTGCTGGAATGTAGGGTGCGCCGTGCGCACCGGCACGGTTTCTGGGTGCACATGGCGCACGCTACGACCTCGTTAGCTGTCCGCGCTGGGCACAGTGATATGTTTGACCTGCTGAAAGGCTGACAAGCCCCAGGGCCCTAGCTCGCGGCCGATGCCACTGGCCTTGCCGCCGCCCCAGGAGGTGTGCGGGTAGATCACCTGCGCCGAGTTGATCCACACATGTCCGGCTTCCAGCGCTGCGGCCACGCGCAGGGCGCGGTTGCGCTCGGAGCTGACTACGGTGGCGGCCAGGGCAAAATCGCAGTCATTGGCTTGCTCAATAGCATCTGCTTCATCTTTGAAGCGTCGGCTGCAGAGTACCGGGCCGAAGATTTCCTCGCGCCACAGGCGGCTGTTTTCCGGCACATCGGCGTACAGCGTGGGGGCGACAAACCAGCCCGGCCCCGGCAGTTGCTGCGCGCCGCCGAGACAATGCAGGCCTTCCTGTTCGGCGATGGCGAAATACTCCAGCACCTTGTACAGCTGCGCCTGGCTGGTCATCGGACCCATCTCGCAGCCTTCGCTGTGCGGATCGCTGACCTTGAGCGCGGCCATGGCGCTGGCCAGCTTGTCCAGCAGGGCGTCGGCGATGCTGTCCTCGACCAGCAGGCGCGAGGTGGCCGAGCACATCTGCCCGGCGTTCCAGCAGATGCCGGCGATGATCCACTGCACCGCCTGGTCCAGATCGCTGTCGGCGAATACCAGGATCGGCGACTTGCCGCCCAGCTCCAGGGCCACTGGCATTGTGCGGGCGCTGGCGGCCTGCATCACCTTGCGCCCCACCGCATTGCTGCCGGTAAAGGACAGCTTGGCGATCTGCGGGTGAGCGACCAGGGCCGCGCCGGTGGTGGCATCGCCCGGCAGCAGGTTGAACACCCCCGCCGGCAGGCCGATGGCGCTGGCAATCTCGCCCAGTTGCAGCTCGATCAGCGGGGTCAGTTCGGACGGTTTGAGCAGCACACAGCAGCCGGCAGCGAGCGCGGGTGCGAGCTTCCAGGCGCTGGTGACCAGGGGAAAGTTCCACGGCACGATCAGGCCGACCACGCCCAGTGGTTCCTGGCGGGTAAAGGATTGGTAGCTGTTGTCCGGCAAGGCCACGGCGGCGTTCTGCCGAGCGTCCAGGCCGTCGGCCAGTTCGGCGTAATAGGCGAAGGTGGCGATGGCGTCGCTGATATCCAGCTCGGCCTCATGCCGTGGCTTGCCGCTATTGCGCATCTGCAACTCGATCAGCGCTGGGCTGCGCGCCTCGATCTCTGCGGCGAAGGCGCGCAGATAGTCGGCGCGTTCACGGGCCGTGCGTTGGCTCCAGGCCGGAAAGGCGCGCCGCGCCGCCTGTACTGCAAGCTCGACATCCGCCGCCGAGGCGCAGGCCACGCTGGCAATCTGCTCGCCGGTGCTGGGGTTGAATACCGGCAGTTGGCTGGCGCTGCTGGCGGCTTGCCAGACGCCGTCGATAAAGAGTTGGGCGGTCATGCGTCACCTTGAACAGAGGGGGCAACCCTGGCGCACCAGGGCCTGAGGTTTAATGTTTAACAGCCTGTTTACGATCTCTCGTAGGGTGCGCTGCGCGCACCACCAACCCCGCCCAGGCTTCTGGTGCGCACAGCGCACCCTACGCAAGAGCCGGCCAGCCCTGATATCGCTGGGTTTGCAGAGGCTGGAAAAGATCGTCAGCAGGTTCTACGGATGGAAAGGTGCTTGCTCCAGCACTTCGATAATCAGCGGGCGGTCGCTCGGCGCGCCGCGCAGCAGCTCACTCAGGTGGTCGTGATCGCGGGCGCGTTCGGCCGCGCAGCCAAAGCCACGGGCGATGGCCAGCAGGTCCGGGGTGTAGATATCCACGCCAATCGGGGTGATCTCGCGTCTTTCCATATAGCGCTTGATCTCGCCGTAGCCGGCGTTGTTCCACAGCAGCACGATAATGCCGACGCCGGCTTCCACCGCGCTGGCCAGCTCGGGCAGGGTGAACTGAATACCGCCATCGCCCATCAGGCTGATCACTGGGCGGTTTGGCTCGGCCAGCTTGGCACCGATGGCCGCCGGCAGGCCGTAGCCCAGGGTGCCGTAGCCGGTGGAGGCGTTAAACCAGCGCCGCGCGCCGTCCAGCTCCACCAGGTGGTTGCCGCTGTACACGGTCTGCGTCGAGTCGCCGACAAAGCGCGCATCCGGTAGCACCTGCAGCACCGTGTCGAACAGCTGGCGGTAATGCGCCCAGCCGCTGAAATCCTCGGCCAGTTGCGCCTGCACGGCGGCGGTGCGCATGGCCCCGGGGCTGCTGGCGCGCAGCTCGCCGGGGTCGAACTCGGCCAGCAGCATGCGCATGGCCAGGCGCGCGTCGCCCTGGATGGCCAGGGTGGGAGCGAAGTTGCGCTGCAGTTGCTGGGCGTCGATATCGATGCGGATCAGTGCGCCACCGAGCTTGAAGTTGCCATCGAACACCACGTCGTAATCGGTCTCGCCCAGCTCGGTGCCGATTGCCAGCACCACATCGGCGGCCAGCGCCAGCTCACGCACGGGGACCAGCGACTGGTTGCTGCCCAGCAGCAGCGGATGGCCCGGCGGCAGCAGGCCCTTGGCATTGATGGTTTGTGCGGTCGGCGCATCCAGGGCTGTTGCGAGCGCGCGGGCTTCGGCCTGAGCGGTGACGCAGCCACCGCCGAGCAGCAGCAGTGGGCGCTTGGCGTTTTTCAGCATGGCCGCCGCTTCGCGGATCAGCATGCGGTTGGGCGAGGGGCGTTGGATGCTCGGTTTGGCGGCCAGGCGCATATGGCTGGCGTCGGCGGTGATGATGTCCAGCGGCAGCTCGATATGCACCGGCCGCGGCCGCTCCCCTTCGAACACGGCAAAGGCGCGGGCCAGCACGGCGGGCAGCTCATCGACACTCATCAATGTGTGGCTGAATGCCGTCACCCCGGCGGTCATCGCCCGCTGGTTGGGCAGCTCATGCAGATAGCCTTTGCCCAGGCCAAGGCGCTCGCGCTCGTTGACGCTGGAGATCACCAGCATGGGAATCGAGTCGGCGTAAGCCTGGCCCATGGCCGTGAGGATATTGGTCATCCCTGGGCCGGTGATGATAAAGCACACCCCAGATTTTCCACTGACGCGAGCATAGCCGTCGGCCATAAAGCCGGCACCCTGCTCGTGGCGCGGGGTGATATGGCGGATGTTGCTGTGCGGCAGGCCGCGGTACAGCTCGACGGTGTGCACGCCGGGAATGCCGAATACGGTGTCGACGCCCCAGGCTTCGAGTTGTTTGACGAGAAATTCGCCGCAGGTGGTCATATCTTGAATCCTGTGTGGGACGGATGACCCTCACCCCGGCCCTCTCCCAGAGGGAGAGGGGGAGGTAGGACGCTGTATTAGCCGACTATCCAATGCGCCATCAGCGCGATGATCGGCAGGGTGATCAGGGTGCGGATGATAAAGATGGCGAACAGTTCGAGGATGTTCAGCGGCAGCTTGGCCTTGATGATCAGCACGCCGACTTCCGACATATAGATCAGCTGAGTCAGCGATACGCAGGCCACCACGAAACGGGTCAGTTCACTCTCGATGCCCTTGCCCAGCACCGCCGGCAGGAACATATCAGCAAAGCCCACCAGCATCGCCGGTGCGGCCTTGGCGGCTTCCGGCAGTTGCAGCAGTTCCAGCAGCGGCACGATCGGCGCGGACAGCCAGTTGAAGATCGGCGTGTACTCGGCAATCGCCAGGGAAACGGTGCCGATGGCCATTACCAGCGGCAGCAGGCCGAGCCAGATATCCACCACGTTATGCACGCCGACCTTAACCATCTTCGCGGGCGAGGGGTTGCTGTTGGCGCGTTTTACCGCCTGCAGCACGCCCCAGCGCAGCAGCGAGGTGCCGGCCGGTACGTCTTCCTTGATCTGCTTGCCGACGCCGGCAACGTAGTCGTCCTTCTTCCACGACAGCGGCGGAATGCGCGGGGTGATGATCGCCGCCGCCAGGCCGGCGACCACCACGGTGAGGTAGAAGGGCACAAACAGGTGGTCGAGCTTCATAAAGCTGGTGATCAGCAGGCTGAAGGCAATCGAGGCGACCGAGAAGTTGGTGGCGATTACCGCTGCTTCCCGGGCGCTGTAGAAACCCTTCTGGTACTGCTGCGCGGTGATCAGCACGCCGACGGTGCCGGAGCCGAGCCAGCTGGCGATGGCGTCGATGGCCGAGCGGCCCGGCAGGCCGAAGACCTTGCGGAACACGTTACGCACCAGGGTGCCGATAAATTCCATCAGGCCGAAATCGGTGAGCAGCGGCAGGATCAACCCGGCCACCAGAAAGAAGGTGATCAGCACCGGGGCCAGGTCTTTCAGTACCACGCCGCCGGTGTTGGCGTTCCAGATCCATTCCGGACCGAACTGCCAGAAGGTCATGGCGGCAAACACTGCGCCGAGTACGCGCAGGCCGAGCCATAGCGGGCTGAGGTTGAACATCTCGTTAAGCGCATGGCGCTCGGTGATCCACTTGGGCTTGAGCAGGCTGGCGAACAGGCCGAGCGCGGCGGAAAACAGCAGCAGACCGGTGGCGATGGCTGGCAGCCAGGCGCTAAGCCCGGCCTTCAGTGCATCGGCCATCACGCCCAGGCCGATGGTGACCTTGCCGTCATAGACGATGGGGGTAAGAAACAGCAGGACGCCGAGCAGCGAGGGGATCAGAAAGATCAGCAGCTGGCGCAGGTTGTAGGAGCTTTGAGCGGGCGGCTGGTCGTCCAGCAGCGGCATGCTTTGGTCGTGGTTCATCGTGGCACCCTATTTATTGTTGTAGTGCACGGGCACCGCACGAGGTGCCCGATCAGTATAAAAAATTGCCGGGAGCGATTTTTAACGTCGCTTGCGACGGCCCGAAGGGGGGCCGCCATGGATGGCAGTCCATAAAAAACAAGGGGCTAGCGTTGCTTGACCCCTGGAAGCACACAGAGCATTTCGTAGAGCAGGTTGGCACCCAGCAACGAGGTATTGCCGGTGGTGTCGTAGGGCGGTGAGACCTCGACCAGATCGCCGCCAACCAGTTGCAGGCCCTTGCAGCCACGGATGATTTCCATGGCCTGGATGGTGGTCAGGCCGCCGATTTCCGGGGT
>CAZOEC010000139.1:0-12259 GCA_964578635.1 uncultured Pseudomonas sp. | reverse complement strand
GGCCTTCGATGGTGTCGACGTCGGGCTTTTCCATCATCGACAGGAACTGCCGGGCATAGGCCGACAGCGACTCGACATAGCGGCGCTGGCCCTCGGCGTAGAGGGTGTCGAAGGCTAGAGAGGATTTGCCGGAACCGGACAGGCCGGTGATCACGATCAGCTTGTCGCGTGGCAGGGTCAGGTCGATGTTTTTCAGGTTATGGGTGCGCGCACCCCGGATCAGAATCTTGTCCACAAACAACGGCCTCGCATGGCGGGCGGAAAACCACCGAGTATAGGGCCTAGGGAGCAAGCGCGGCAAAGCGTCACTGCTGTGCCGCGATCATAGGTACTGCTAGAATCGCCGCCTATTTCGACAGGGCGTTTCCCATGCATGATCCGCACAGCGAGCGCATGAGCGGCAGCGAAACCCGCGCGGCCGGTGGCCTGGCGCTGGTGTTCGCGTTCCGCATGCTCGGCATGTTTATGGTCCTGCCGGTGCTTGCGACTTATGGCATGGAGCTGCAGGGCAGTACGCCGGCGCTGATCGGCCTGGCCATCGGGGCCTATGGCCTGACCCAGGCATTTCTGCAAATCCCCTTTGGCATGCTCAGTGACCGCATCGGTCGGCGGCCGGTTATCTATGTTGGCCTGCTGATTTTCGCGGCAGGCAGCCTGCTGGCGGCCAATGCCGACTCCATCTACGGAGTGATTGCCGGGCGCATTCTGCAGGGGGCCGGAGCGATTTCCGCGGCGGTAATGGCGCTGCTATCCGATCTGACCCGCGAGCAGCACCGCACCAAGGCCATGGCCATGATCGGCATGAGCATCGGCCTGTCCTTTGCCGTGGCGATGGTGGTTGGTCCGTTGTTGACCCGTGCCTTTGGCCTGTCCGGGCTGTTTCTCGCCACCGCAGCCATGGCGCTGCTCGGCATCGTTATCGTCGCCGGGCTGGTGCCGGGCTCTGCCGGGCCGTTGCAGCATCGCGAGTCCGGGGTGAACAAGCAGGCGTTGCTGCCCACCCTCAAGCACGCCGATCTGCTGCGTCTGGATTTCGGCATTCTGGTGCTGCACGCGATTCTGATGGCCAGCTTTATCGCCTTGCCGTTGGCGCTGGTGGAACAGGGCGGTCTGGCCAAGGAAGAACACTGGTGGGTCTACCTGACCGCGCTGCTGGTGGGCTTCTTCGGCATGGTGCCGTTTATCATCTATGGCGAGAAGAAGCGCCGGATGAAGCATGTGCTGCTCGGCGCAGTCAGCGTGCTGCTGCTGTGTGAGCTGTTCTTCTGGTGGTTCGGCACCAGCCTGCGCGCGCTGGTGCTGGGCACTGTGGTGTTCTTTACCGCGTTCAACCTGCTGGAGGCGTCGTTGCCGTCGCTGATCAGCAAGGTCGCCCCGGCTGGCGGCAAGGGCACGGCGATGGGGGTGTATTCCACCAGCCAGTTCCTCGGCGCGGCCATCGGCGGCATTCTCGGTGGCTGGCTCTACCAGCACTACAGCCTGTCGGGAGTCTTTGCGGGCTGTGCCCTGCTGGCTCTTTTTTGGCTGGCCTTTGCTGTTACTATGCGCGAACCGCCTTATGTCACCAGCCTGCGCCTGCCGCTTTCCGTTGCGGCCTTGCAAGAAGTCGGGCTGGCCGAGCGTTTACAGGCAGTGCCCGGAGTGGCGGATGCCGTAGTGGTGCGCGATGAAGCGGCCATCTATATCAAAGTGGATACCCAACAATTGGACCGCATGTCCCTCGAGCGCCTGATCGAATCGGCGCCGGTGACCTGCTGATAGCTTAGGAGAAACGTTATGGCCCGTGGGGTTAACAAAGTCATTCTGGTCGGTACCTGCGGACAGGACCCGGAAACCCGCTACCTGCCGAGCGGCAACGCGGTCACCAACCTGAGCCTGGCCACCAGCGAGCAGTGGACCGACAAGCAGACCGGTCAGAAGGTCGAGAAGACCGAGTGGCACCGTGTGTCGCTGTTCGGCAAGGTCGCCGAGATCGCCGGCGAGTACCTGCGTAAAGGTTCGCAGGTGTATATCGAAGGCAAGCTGCAGACCCGCGAGTGGGAAAAAGACGGCATCAAGCGTTACACCACCGAGATCATCGTCGATATGCAGGGCACCATGCAGCTGCTTGGCGGCCGTCCGGACCACGCCGGTGGCGGCGACTCCGCACCGCGTCAGCAGCGCCCTGCGCCGCAGCGCGAGCCCCAGCAGCAGTCGGCACCCCGTCCTGCTCCGCAGCCAGCGGCTCAGCCTGCCGCGGATTTCGACAGCTTCGACGACGACATCCCGTTCTGATCCACCCGAGCTAGCGCTTTATCATGCGTATGCGGCTGATGCTGCTGGGGGGCGGTAATGCCCTGGGGCAGGCCCTGATCCGTCTCGGTGCCGAGGAAGACATTGGCTTTCTCGCGCCGCGTCCGCCGGAGTCCGGCTGGGATCCGGCCAGCCTGACCCAGTTGCTCGATGACACCCGCCCCGATGCCCTGATCAACCTTGCCTACTACTTCGACTGGTTCCAGGCCGAAGCGGTCAGCGAGGCGCAGTTTGCTGCCCAGGAGCGTTCCGTCGAGCGTCTGGCCGAACTCTGCCAGCACCACGAGATTCGCCTGCTGCAGCCGTCCAGCTACCGGGTGTTCGACGGTTCGCGGGCCACCGCCTACAGCGAGAAGGAAGAGCCGGTGCCGCTCGGTGTGCGTGGCCAGGCGCTGTGGCGCTTCGAGCAGCGCGTGCGGGCGATCTGCCCGCGGCATGTGTTGTTGCGTTTCGGCTGGTTACTGGACGACAGCAGCAATGGCTTGCTGGCGCGGTTTCTCCAGCGGGCCGAGGGCGACGAGGCGCTGTACCTGGCCGACGACCGCCGCGGCAACCCGACCCCGGTCGATGATGCGGCACGGGTGATCCTTGCGGTACTCAAGCAGCTCGATTGCCAGAGCCCGCTGTGGGGCACCTATCACTACGGCGGCCATGAAACGACCACCTCGCTGGCCCTGGGCCAGGCGGTACTGAGCGAAGCGCGCAACTTCCGCAGCAACCTGGTCGGCGAGGTCATCGCCCAGGCCCATGCGGCCCGCCCGGATGCCGTCGAAGAGCCGCAGCACGCGGTGCTGGCCTGCAAGAAAATCCTGCACACCTTCGGCATCAAACCGCGCGCCTGGCGCTCGGGGCTGCCGAGCCTACTGGATCGTTACTATCGCCATGTCTGACGCACGTTGCATTCTGGTTACTGGCGGTGCCGGCTTTATCGGCTCGCATCTGGTCGATGCGCTGCTGGCGCAGGGTTGCCGGGTGCGGGTGCTGGACAACCTGTCGATGGGCAAGCTGGCCAATCTGCCGCTGGATAATCCGCAACTGCAGTTTATCCAGGGCGATGTCGCCGATGCGGCTGTGGTGGCGCAGGCGGTTGCCGGTTGCGCGGCCGTGGCCCATCTGGCGGCGGTGGCCTCGGTGCAGGCCTCGGTGGATGATCCGGTGTCCACCCACCAGAGCAATTTCGTCGGCACTTTGAATGTCTGCGAGGCCATGCGTTTGCATGGCGTCAAGCGCGTGCTGTTTGCCTCCAGTGCCGCGGTGTACGGCAATAACGGTGAAGGCCTGTCGATTGATGAAGAGACGCCCAAGGCTCCGCTGACGCCCTATGCGGTGGACAAGCTGGCCAGCGAGCAATACCTGGACTTCTATCGTCGTCAGCATGCTCTGGAGCCCGCGATTTTCCGCTTCTTCAATGTCTTCGGCCCGCGCCAGGATCCGTCCTCGCCCTATTCCGGGGTGATCAGCATCTTCACCCAGCGTACCCAGCAGGGCCTGCCGATCAACGTGTTCGGCGATGGCGAGCAGACCCGCGACTTCTTCTACGTGGCTGATCTGGTGCAATTGCTGGTGCAGGCACTGCAGGTGCCACAGGTTGTGGTGGGCGCAGTCAATGTGGGCTGGAATCAGGCGGTAAGCCTCAACCAGTTGCTGGCTGAGGTCGGTCAACTCTGTGGTGGCTTGCCCGAGGTTTGCTACCTGGCCGCTCGTCCTGGCGATATCCGTCACTCGCGCGCGGCCATTGAGCGTTTGAAGTCGGCTTATCAGTTACCCGAGCCCACGCCTTTGCTGGAAGGCCTGCGGCGTTTGCTGCAGGCGTAAGTCGTTTCCGCGCTGGATGCCTTGAGCTGGGCCGGACAGCGAGCACAAAAAAGCCGGCTGCGAGAGCCGGCTTTTTTACAGTCGTTGGGCTTAGAACTTGTAGCCCAGGCCAACCATATACACCATCGGGTCGACGTCCACATCGACCTTGACCTTGGCCCCGCCAAACGAGGTGGTACCAGTGGTGTCGATGTCGATGTAACGCACCTGGGCGTTAAGCATGATGTTGTCGGTCAGCATATAGTCCATGCCTACCTGGGCCGAGAGACCCCAGGAGTCCTTCATGTCCAGGCCGCTGAAGCCTTTGTTTTCCGCTTCGCTGCTCAGTTCGGTGTCGAAGAACCAAGTGTAGTTGATGCCGGCACCGACATAGGGCTGGAAGGCCGACGCTGCATCGAGCGGGTAGTAGACGACGCTCAGGGTCGGCGGCAGGTGCTTGAGTTCACCCAGGTTGCCGTTGAGGCCGGCAAAGGGGCCCGGCATGCCTTTAACGCCGACGTTATGGCTGAACGGGGTGGCCGCCAGCAGCTCGATGCCGATGTTGCTGGTCAGCATATAGGCGAAGTTCAGGCCCAGCTGAGTGTCGCTGTCCAGGGTCGCCTTGGTGCCGGCTACGTCGGTGTTCAGTGCGCCAACCCAGATGTCGCTGCTGCTTTCGCGCGGGTCAACGGTGATCGCGCCGGCGCGTACGATAATGTCGCCCGCCTGGTAGGCGTGAGCCATGGGGGCGGCGATGGACAGGGCCAGCAAAGAAGCGGTGAGAAGAGTTTTGCGCATGATGTGCTCCCAGAAAGCATCAGTTCGTAGTGGCTGAGTGCGATCTTAGGCCTGCGGAAAAATCATCTTTTGATCCAGCTCAATAGATTAGCCTGCTATCTAAATCTTTAGCGCTTCGCTGCTGCCAGGGCCTTTTAGGGCAGGGCCATGCATTTCTCTTCAGGCCAACGGTTGCCGGGAGAGGTTAATGCAGTTGATAATGCTTCTCTTTAAAGCACCCTCTCAAGGAATCTCTAATGCCTCTCGTGTCGACGCGCTTGCTGGCGGTTGCCCTGGTTCTGGCCAGTGCGCCGCTTGCGGCGACATCCCTGGACGCGGCGCTGGACGAAAGCCAGCGCCTGGCCGCCGAAGCCAAGGCTTCCCAGGCGCGTATCGAGCAACTCGATGACGCCAGCCGGGAAATGCTTACCGAGTACCGCAACGCCTTGCAGCAGGCCGAAGCATTGCAAGGTTATAACGCCCAGTTGCGTGAACTGGTGGCGGCGCAGCGCAAGGAGCTGAGCGGCTATCAGGAGCAGCTGGACGGCATCGAGCGCACCCAGGAGGCGGTAACGCCACAGATGCGTCGGATGGTCGAGGTGCTGGGCGAATTTATCGCCGCCGATCTGCCCTTCCTGCCGGATGAGCGCAGCGACCGTCTGGCCCAGCTGCAGGACTTGCTGCCGCGGGCCGATGTCAGCCTGGCCGAGAAATACCGGCGCATCCTCGAGGCCTACCAGGTGGAGAGCGACTACGGCCGCACCCTGGAAGCCTGGCGCGGTGAGCTGCCGAGTGAAGGCGCTTCGCGCAGTGTCGAATTCCTTCGTCTGGGCCGGGTGATGCTGTATTTCCAGACCCTCGATGGCCATGAAAGTGGCTGGTGGAACCCGCAAACCCGTAGCTGGCAGCTTCTCGACGGCAGCGCCCGGCGCCCGCTGCGCCAAGCCATTGCGATTGCCCGCCAGGAGCAGGCCCCGGCCGTGCTTGACCTGCCCGTGAAGACCCTGGCGCTGGAGGCCAAGCCATGAATCGTCGCGTTTTCGCTTTTACCCTGGCCCTGCTGCCCGCCCTGGCTGGCGCCGCCGAACCGCTGAGCCCGGAGCAACTGCTGCAACGTATTCGCAGCGAGCGCGCGGCGGAAGTCAGCGCCATGCAAAGCCGCGAGCAGGCCTTTATTGCCGAACGCGGCGAACGTGCCCAGCTGCTGGCCAGTGCGCGCAGTGCCCTGGCCACGCAGAAGGCCGAAGCCGAACGACTGAAGGCCGAATTCGACCGTCAGGAAACTCTGCTCGCCGAACAGGAAAAACTCCTCAGCCAGCGTGCCGGTCACCTCGGCGAGTTGTTTGGTGTGGTCCGGCAGAGCGCCGGTGATGTCGCCGGCCAATGGCAAGACAGCCTGCTCAATGCCCAGTACCCCGAGCGCCTGGCGCGGCTCAAGGCGCTGGCCGAAAGCCGCACGCTGCCCTCGGCCGCCGATCTCGATGGCTACTGGATGCTACTGCTCGAAGACCTGACCGCCAGCGGCCGGGTCGAGCAACTGCAGCTGCCGGTAGTGGCTGCCGACGGCACGCGCAAGCCGCAGGATGTGCTGCGAGTCGGCACGTTCTCCGCCTATGGCGCGGATGCTTTTCTGCGTTATGACGCCGATGCTGGCGAGCTGCTGGCGCCGCCGCGTCAGCCGTCCGGTTTGGGCCAGGTTGCGGATTATCTGGACAGCAGCGCCGCAGTCGCCAGTCTGCCGGTTGACCCGAGCCGCGGCACCTGGCTGGCGCAGTTGCAGCGTCAGCCAAAGCTGTGGGATCGCGTGCAGCAGGGTGGTCTGGTCGGTTGGGTGATTCTGACCCTGGGCGCTTTCGGTCTGCTGCTGGCGATCTGGCGCATGGTCTACCTGACCCGTGTGGGCCGTGGTGTCAGCGCGCAGATGCATAACCTGAGTGCGCCGCGTGGCGACAACCCGCTGGGGCGGATCATCGGTGTGCTGGGGCCGAAACCACAGCTGGCGGATCTGGAAACCCTGGAGCTGAAGCTCGACGAGGCGATCCTGCAGGAAACCCCGCCGCTGGAAAAAGGCCAGGGCCTGCTCAAGCTGCTCTGCGCCGTGGCACCGCTGCTTGGCCTGCTGGGTACCGTGACCGGCATGATCGTCACCTTCCAGGCGATTACCCAGGGCGGTGGCGGCGATTCGCGGCTGATGGCCGACGGTATCTCGCAAGCGCTGGTGACTACGGTGCTGGGCCTGGTGGTGGCGATTCCGCTGCTGTTCCTGCACACCCTGCTGGCCAGCCGCAGCAAGGGCCTGATCCAGCTGCTCGAGCAGCAAAGCGCCGGGCTGATTGCCCTGCACCTGTCCGGGGCTCCGCGTCGTGACTGATTGGCTGGCGCTGTGGTTGCGCCTGGTTGACAGCAGCCATGCCCTGCTCGACTTCATGAGCGCCGGTGGCGTGGTGATGTGGGCGCTGGCTGGCCTGTGCGTGGTGTTCTGGACCCTGGTCTTCGAGCGCTTCTGGTATATGCGCCGGGTGTTTCCGGAGTGGGTCAGCGAGCGCCGTCAGGCCTGGCAGCAGGTGCTGAGCGATGACACCGGCAACTGGCAGCGCGCGGTGCGCAGTGCCTGGTTGGCCCAGGCGCAGCAGCACCTGCTCGGACCATTGCGCCTGAGCAAGACCCTGGTGGCGATGTACCCGCTGCTGGGCTTGCTCGGCACGGTCAGCGGCATGGTCGCGGTGTTCGACGTGCTGGCCATCAATGGCACCGGTAACCCGCGCGGCATGGCGGCTGGGGTCTGGCAGGCGACTCTGCCGACCATGGCCGGCATGGTATTGGCGATTAGTGGATTGTTCAGCCTGGCGCGCCTCGAACGCGATGCGCGCCGGGCCCTAGAGCGGCTGGCTGACCAGCTGCGACACGAATGAGAGTTTGGGAAAACACTGCCCGTCTGCTGCGGCCGCCTCCAAACGCCCGCAGCGGCGTTGCGTTAATTGAAAAACGGGGTCATTTAGCTCACTAAACTCCCCCGTTTTTCAACTAACGCGCCTGGCCGCGAACGCCTGGAGTCGCCCTCGCGACGACGCTCAATATTTTCACAAGCTCCGAGACTCAAACATGAGAATGCGCCGTCACCACCAGCAAGACGAAGACACCGGCATCGACCTCACGCCGATGCTCGACGTGGTCTTTATCATGCTGATCTTCTTTATCGTCACCAGCTCCTTTATCAAGGAAGCCGGCGTCGAAGTGCAGCGGCCCCAGGCGGAAACCGCCAGCCCGCAGGACAAAGGCAATATCCTCATTGCCATCACCGCCGATGGGCAGGTGTGGATGGACAAGAAAGTCGTTGACGTACGCAGCGTGCGCGCCCACGTCGAGCGCATGCGCGTCGACCAGCCAGACGGCGCGGTGGTGGTTCAGGCGGATCAGGACGCCCGCACCGGCCTGGTGGTGCAGGTGATGGATCAGGCGCGCCTGGCCGGTGTGCAGGACGTGGCTCTGGCCGCTACGGCGGGAGCGCTTTGATGCGTTTGCCACTGTCCTTTGTCGCGGCCTGTGTGATGGCGCTGGCGCTGTTCGGCCTGATGCTTTACATGGTCGCGCCGCCCAGCAGCAAGCCGAGTGAGGAACCGTTGACGGTGGCCAATTTCGTCCGTCTGGACAGTGCTTCTAGCGATACCGCGACGCGCACCCGCCAGCAGGCACCGCAGCCGCCGCAAGCACAAACCCCGCAGACCCCGACCCCGCCGACGCCGATGGCGGCCACCCCGAGCGCCAACCTGCCGGCCCTGGATCTGCCGGTGCCGAGCCTGAGCACGGGGATTGCCGTCAACAGCGCGCCGACCCCGAGCCTGACGGGGCTGGCAGCGGGTGCCTCGGCACCCAGCGTGGCGGCGCCCGGTGCTCCAGCCCCCACTGATGCCGGTGGTCAGCCGGGTGGCCCGGAAAGTGAAGTGATGCCGCTCAACGATGTCAGCCCGGATTACCCGCGCTACGCCTTGCAGCGCGGCATCGAAGGCCACGTGAAGCTGGCGTTCACCATCAATCGTGCGGGCGCGGTGGAGAACCTGCGGGTTATCGAAGCCAGCCCGCAGAACGTGTTCGAGCGTGATGCCCGCCGTGCCGCCGTGCGCTGGCGCTTTGCGCCGCGTACCGAGGGCGGCCTGGCGGTGGCCCGCGAAGCGGTGAAAACCCTGTACTTCCGCCTGGAAGGAGCTCGCTGATATGTATCGTCTACTGTTGCTGATCGCGCTGTGTGGCGCAGGTGCCGCGCAGGCGGCTGGACAAAGCGTTGATCCGGGCGTGTTTCGCGCCCTGGATACGGCGCAGAGCGCACAGAAGAAGGGCGACTACGCGGCCGCGCGCCGCGCTCTGGATGCCGCCAAGGGCAAGCCGGGTAGCCTGGAAGAGGCGCTACTATGGCGTAGCCGCGGTTATCTGGCCTGGGCCGAAGGGCAGAACGCCCAGGCCATCGAACTGCTGGAGAAGGTACTGAAAAGCGGCAAGCTGGACGCCGAGCTGCAGGCTGCTGAAGAGCTGAATCTGGCCCGGCTGAATCTGGTCGAACGCCGCTACGCTCGGGTGGTGACCCTGCTCGCGCCGGGCCAGGCCAACGCCAATGAAGAGGTGTTGCAGATGCTGGTGCAGGCCTATCAGGGCCTCGGTCAGCCGGCCAAGGCGCTGCCGTTGGCCGAGCGTTATATGCAGGCCAATCCCCAGGCCGCCGATAGCTGGTTGCAGTTTTTAGTCGCAATAAATGCGGACGTTAAACGCTACCCAGCCGCCGAGCGCTGGCAACGGCAACTGCTGGCGCGTCAGCCGAACAACGCCCAGGGCTGGCGTCAGCTGGCAGCCTTGCAGCAGCTGAGCGGCAGTCACGACAAGTCGCTGGCGACCTTGCGCGCGGCGTACCAGAAGGGCCTGCGCTTCAGCGAAAGCGAGCTGGATAATCTGGTGCTGCTGGCCGGGGCCGCCGACCAACCCTGGCAGGGGGCCAAGCTGCTCGCTGGCATGCTCGATCAGGGCCTGCTGCCACGTACCAGTGCCCGTGAGGAACGCCTGGGCCTGCTCTGGTGGCAGGCCCGTGAGCGCAGCAAGGCCGCACCGATCTTCCGTGGGCTGGCGCAGCGTTCTGGCAGTGCCAAGCACTGGCTGAACCTGGCCCAGCTGGAGCTGGAGCAGGCGCGCTGGCAGGCCGGGCTCGACGCCCTGGTCAAGGCCGAGCGTGCCGGTGCCGAACGCAGTAAAGTGCGCGCCTGGCGTAACTGGGCGGAAAGTGAGTTGAGCTACCAGCGGGAAAAGCATGTGGCCAGCGCCGGCTAGTTGACTGCCGGTTAGTAGCACCCAATAAAAAGCCAGACCTAGGTCTGGCTTTTTTCTGTCTGGTTGCTGCGCTGTGTCTTAGCTATCCGGCAGCTCATAGGCGTAAATCTTCTCCGCCTCCATCTGATAGCCCGCTTCGGCCAGCTCGCTGCTGGTCTGCTCGACCTTTATCGACCCTTCGATCCAGAACGGCTGGTACAGCGCATCGAGCAGCACGCCCAGCTCGCTGGTGACGTGAACGATCTGATTCGACGGCGGTGGCGGCACATGGATGCAGGCACCGAAGTAGGGCACCAGGAGAAACTCGGTCACCCGGCCTTCATCGGTGACATCCAGCGGCACGATATAGCCCGGCAGTTTTACCGATTGGCCATCCAGCTCTTCCACCACCGGCGCTGCGGGCGATTGCTGCATGGCAGCCGGGCCTGCTTCATCCTGTGAGCCGGCGAGGGCGTCGGCCAGCTGCGAGAGGTCGTGGATCGGTGCCGGCTCCACAACTTGCGGCGGCGCATCGGCCGGGACCATTTCCGACCAGGTCAGCTCGCGCACCTCGGCAGCCGCCAGGGGCAGGGCCAGGGTGAGCAGCAGGGTGGCGAGCAGAGAGCGGTGCATGCAAAAAGCCTCATAAGCGGATCGATAAGCCATCGGCCAGGGATTGGCGATACGCGCGCCAGGCCGGAACACAGCCCATCAACAGGGCGGCACTCAGGATAGCGCCGAGCAGCGTCCACTCATAGCGGCTCGGCAGATTCAGAGGCAGGTACAGGCCGTAATTCGCCTGCACATAGCCCTGCGACCCGGCAATGCCCAGGTACAGCAACAGTAAGCCGAGCAGCACGCCGGCGAGGGCCAGGGCAAAGGCCTCGACGATCAGCAGGCTGGCGATATGCCAGGGCCGCGCGCCCACCGAGCGCAGAATCGCCATTTCCCGGCGGCGTTCGTTAAGGCTGGTGAGAATCGCCGTAAGCATGCCGATCAGCCCGGTCAGCACCACGAATAGTGAAACCACAAACAGGGCTTTTTCGGCGGTGCCCATCAGGCTCCACAGCTCCTGCAGCGCCACGCCGGGGAGAATCGCCAGCAGCGGTTCGCCGCGAAACTCGTTGATTTCCCGTTGCAGGCTGAATGTGGCGATCTTGCTGTTCAGGCCCAGCAGAAAGGCGGTGATCTGCTTGGGCTGCAAGTCCATATTTCTGGCCTGGTCGGCGCTGACCGCTGCCGCGCCACGCGCCGGCATGCCGTTCTGCCAGTCTACGTGCAGGGCCTCCATACCGGCCAGGGAGATATGCAGGGTGCGATCCACCGGTGTGCCGGTGCGTTTGAGTATGCCGACCACCTTGAACGGTTTGTCGTCGTGCTTGACCAGGCTGATGGTGGCCACGCCATGGGCCAGTACCAGCTCCTCACCGAGCTGGTAGTTGAGGGCCTGGGCCACTTCTGCACCGAGCACTACCTCGAACGGATCATCGGCAAAGGCGCGGCCGCTGCTCAGCTGCAGCTGTTGGGTGCGGGCATAGCGATAGTGTTCGAAGTACGTCGGGCTGGTGCCCATCACCCGGTAGCCACGGTGTGAGTCGCCCAGCGAGATCGGGATCGCCCATTTGACCTGGCGGTGCTGGGCAAACTGCTCGAAGCTTTCCCAGCGGATATTGTTGGTGGCGTTGCCGATGCGGAATACCGAATACAGCAGCAGATTCACGCTGCCCGAGCGCGCGCCGACAATCAGGTCGGTGCCGCTGATGGTATTGGCAAAGCTGGCGCGGGCTTCGGTGCGCACCCGTTCGACCGCGAGCAACAAACACACAGAGAGCGCGATGGCGAACACCGTCAGCCAGGCGGTAAAGCGGCGGTTGCCCAGGCTGGCTAGGGCGAGACGCAGTAGATACATCCTTAAATCTCCGTGAGCAGGCCGTTGAGGAACGTAGGCGAGGCCGCCGAGACAAGGCAAAAACAGGCGAGAAAGCGGAGTTTACTGGTGTAAATGAGCATTTCGAGTCTGTTTTTAACGCCGTATCGGCAACGTAGGTAGTTTCTCAATGGTCTGCGGGGCGAGTGGCTTTGTTCAGCTCGGCGAGCGACAGGCTGC
>CAZOEC010000138.1:0-12311 GCA_964578635.1 uncultured Pseudomonas sp. | reverse complement strand
ACGCTGCGCGACACCAGCACATGGTCGCCGCCGCTGCACAGGCTCATGACCATGGCCAGAATCGCCGACATGCCGGACGAGGTGGCTACCGCCTGCTCGGCCCCTTCCAGGGCGGCGATGCGCTCCTCGAAGACGCGCACCGTGGGGTTGGTGTAACGCGAATAGACATTGCCCGGCACCTCGCCGGCAAAGCGCGCGGCGGCATCGGCAGCGGTGCGGAACACATAGCTGGAGGTCGGGTAAATCGCCTCGCTGTGTTCGCCCTCAGGCGAGCGGTGCTGCCCGGCACGCACCGCCAGAGTGTCGAAACCTACGCCGTCCAGATCGCTGTCCAGACGCCCTGCTTGCCATTCTTCGCTCATACCTACCTCACACTAGCCGTAGCCCGGATGCAATCCGGGTTGCTCATCCCAAAGGCTCCCGGATTGCATCCGGGCTACACGCTTGCAGCTTGCGACTCGGAGCCTGCCGCTTAGTTGTTGTACAGGTCGATAATCGCGCTGACGGCCTGGGACTTGACCTTCGAGGCATCGTTGCGCGCCTGCTCGATCTTCTCTAGGTAAGCCGCGTCGACATCGCCGGTGACGTACTTGCCGTCGAACACCGCGCAATCGAAATGCTCAATCTTGATCTTCTTGCTACCACTGACCGCTTCGATCAGATCAGGCAGATCCTGGTAGATCAGCCAGTCGGCACCGATCAACTCGGCCACTTCCTCGGTGCTGCGGTTATGCGCGATCAGCTCATGGGCGCTGGGCATGTCGATGCCATACACGTTGGGATAACGCACCGCCGGCGCGGCCGAGCAGAAATAGACATTCTTCGCCCCGGCTTCGCGGGCCATCTGGATAATCTGCTTGCAGGTGGTGCCGCGCACGATGGAATCATCCACCAGCATCACGTTCTTGCCGCGGAACTCCAGCTCGATGGCGTTGAGCTTCTGCCGTACCGATTTCTTGCGCGCCGCCTGGCCCGGCATGATAAAGGTGCGGCCGATATAGCGATTCTTGACGAAGCCTTCGCGGAACTTCACGCCCAGGCGATTGGCCAGCTCCAGCGCCGAAGTGCGGCTGGTGTCGGGAATCGGGATAACCACATCGATATCGTGTTCGGGACGCTCGCGGAGGATCTTGTCGGCCAGCTTCTCGCCCATGCGCAGGCGCGCCTTGTACACCGATACGCCGTCCATGATCGAGTCGGGGCGAGCCAGGTAGACGTGTTCGAAGATGCACGGCGAGAGCTGCGGATTGCTCGCGCACTGACGAGTGGTCAGCTTGCCGTCTTCGGTGATATACACCGCTTCACCCGGCTCCAGGTCGCGGATCAGGGTAAAGCCGAGCACGTCCAGCGATACGCTTTCCGAGGCGATCATGTACTCGACGCCTTCGTCGGTATGGCGCTGACCGAAGACGATCGGGCGAATGCCGTTGGGGTCGCGAAAACCGACGATGCCGTAGCCGGTAATCATCGCCACCACCGCATAACCGCCGATGCAACGCTCATGCACCTGGCTGACCGCGGCGAAGATGTCCTCCTCGGTCGGCTGCAGCTTGCCGCGCTGGGCCAGTTCGTGGGCGAACACGTTGAGCAGCACTTCCGAATCGGAATTGGTGTTGACGTGGCGCAGGTCGGACTCGTAGATCTCCTTGGCCAGCTGCTCGACGTTGGTCAGGTTGCCGTTGTGCGCCAGGGTGATGCCATAGGGCGAGTTGACGTAGAACGGCTGCGCCTCCGCCGAACTGGAGCTGCCCGCAGTCGGGTAGCGCACGTGGCCGATGCCCATATGGCCGACCAGGCGCTGCATATGGCGCTGCTGAAAGACATCACGCACCAGGCCGTTGTCCTTGCGCAGGAACAGGCGGCCATCATGGCTGGTGACAATACCGGCAGCATCCTGGCCGCGGTGCTGGAGGACGGTGAGCCCGTCGTACAGCGCCTGATTGACGTTCGATTTACCGACGATACCGACAATGCCGCACATGTGACGCAACCCCTACTCAATGAAACAGGATGATTCTCAATGCGCTACGGCAGCCTGGGCTGCTGCAGCGCCTCTTTGAACGGTAATTCAACCGGCGCAGTTACGCCGCTGGCGAGCCACTGACTGGACAGGCTCAGGATAAGGTTCTTCGACCAGTCGGCCACCAGCAAAAAATGCGGCAGCAGACTCGACTCCTGCCACCAGCTGTCCTGCTGCACCGGGGCCAGACTGACCAGACCGACCAGTACCACCACCAGCAAGCCGCCACGGGCAGCGCCAAACACCATGCCGAGAAGGCGATCGGTACCGGACAACCCGGTCACCCGAATCAGCTCGCCGATCAGGTAATTGATCAAGGCACCCACCAACAAGGTCACCACGAACAGAATGGCGCAAGCGACGATGACCCGCGCCGAGGGTGTTTCGATAAATTCGCCAAGATGCTGCGCCAGTGCGCCGCCAAACATCCAGGCCACCACGCCGGCAATAATCCAGGTCAGCAGCGACAACGCTTCTTTTACGAAACCCCGGCTTAGGCTGATCAGACTGGAAATGGCGACAACGGCGATAATCGCCCAATCGACCCAGGTAAATATCACGATGTGGGTTACCGACGGAAAAGGCGCTGCATTTTAGCAGAGCCCCCGAGCTGGGGTAAGCAAAGGATTGAGCGCCCGCCGAAATGCCTCAACGCCGGGCGCAGCACTGCGCCCGGTATGGCCGGCTCAGCTGGATTCAGGCTGGAAACGCACAATAAAGCCGTTGAGCTTGTGCTGCCGGTTGAGCTGATCACGCAGGCGATCGGCTTCGCCGCGCTCGATCAGCGGCCCGACAAAGACCCGATTCATCCCATCCACGGTACGGATATAGGCGTTATAGCCCTGGCTGCGCAGGGTTTTCTGCAGGCTCTGCGCACCATCGCGACTGGACAGGCTGGCCAGCTGCACCGACCAACTGATCGGCAGGCTATTGGCATCCAGGCGGCCAGCAGGCGCTGGCGGCGCACTCGGCTGGGCCGGTGCCACTGCGGGTGTGACTGGCTCGGCAGCTGGAGCTGGAGCTGGAGCTGGAGCTGGAGCTGGAACAGCTTCGGGGGCAGTAGCCGGCTCAGCAGCCTGAATATCGTCGCCGGCGACGAGCGGCTCATCTGCCAGCGGCTGCGGCTCGGGGACCACCACCGGCTGCATCTCGATTTGCGGCATGGTGGGCGCAGCGGGCATGGACGGCGCATCGACCACCACACGACGCAGCTCATCCTCACGCGACAACAGCATCGGCAGGAAGATAACTGCCAGCGCCAGCAACACCAGCGCCCCCACCATCCGCTGCTTCAATCCTTTATCCAGCAAAGCCATCCTGCACGCCCCCATTGGCCTGGCGGGCCAGCCAATCCAGGGCCTCGGCCACGCAGTAGAAAGATCCGAACACCAGTATTTCATCACCGCTTGCCGCCTGCTCGCACTGAGCCTGCAGCGCCGCCTGCACATCGGCATAGGCCGCTACCCGAGCACCGCTATTGTGCAACTGAGCCTGCAGCTCGGCGGCATCCCGGCTGCGCGCGGTCGGCAGCGGGGCCACGGCCCATGCCTGCACCTCACTCAGCAACGGCCTCACCACCCCGGCCAGGTCCTTGTCCGCGAGCAGACCGAATACCGCCCGACGCCCCTGCACCGGCCGATCGGCCAGATGGCGGGCCAGGTACTCGGCCGCCTGGGGATTATGCCCAACATCGAGCAGCAGTGTGAGTGACTTACCCTGCCAATTCACAACCCGGCGATCCAATCGACCGGTTACCCGGGTGCGCAGCAGTGCACTGCCGATCTGTTCGGCCTGCCAGGGCAGCCCGGTCAGGGCATAGGCCTGCAGGGCCAGGGCGGCGTTTTCCATGGGCAGGTCGAGCAGCGGCAAGCGCTCGAGTTGCAGCACTTCGCCCTGGCCATTGAGGCCATACCAGGACCAATGCTGCGCCTCGATGCTCAGGTCATAGTCACGGCCGCGCAGAAAGAACGGCGCATCCAGCTCGGCCACGCGATCGAGCAAAGGCTGCGGCGGTTCAAGATCGCCACACAGCGCCGGCATGCCGGCGCGGAAGATCCCGGCCTTCTCGAACGCCACCGACTCACGGGTATCGCCCAGCCAGTCGGCATGATCGATACCGATACTGGTGACCAGGGCGATATCGGCATCCATCAGATTGACCGCATCCAGCCGACCACCCAAGCCGACCTCGAGCACCACCGCATCCAGGCCCGCCTCGCGGAACAGCCAGAACGCCGCCAGGGTGCCCATTTCGAAATAGGTCAGGGAAATATCGCCACGGGCCGCCTCGACCACGGCAAAGGCCTGGCAGAGCGCGGCGTCGCTGGCGGTGACACCGGCGACCTGCACGCGCTCGTTGTAACGCAACAGATGGGGTGAGCTGTACAGCCCGACCCTGAGCCCCTGCTCTTGCAGCAAGGAGGCAATAAACGCACAGGTCGAACCCTTGCCGTTGGTACCGGTTACCGTGATCATCCGCGGCGCAAGCCGGGTCAGCCCCAGCCGCTGCGCCACTTCAGCGCAGCGCTCCAGGCCCATATCGATGGCGCTGGGGTGCAACTGCTCCAGATACGCCAGCCACTCGGCAAGGGAGCGCTCGGTCATGCAGTGACCGGCAGCGCAACTGGCGATGGCAGACGCATCAACTGGGCCAGCAGACGCGCCAGACGCGGGCGCAGCTCGGCACGGTGGATGATCATGTCGATGGCACCGTGTTCGATCAGGAACTCGCTGCGCTGGAAGCCTTCCGGGAGTTTCTCGCGCACGGTCTGCTCGATCACCCGCGGGCCGGCAAAGCCGATCAGGGCCTTGGGCTCGGCCACGATCACGTCGCCAAGCATGGCCAGGCTGGCGGAAACACCACCATAGACCGGATCGGTCAGCACCGAAATAAAGGGAATCCCCTCTTCGCGCAGGCGCGCCAGTACCGCGGAGGTCTTGGCCATCTGCATCAGGGAAATCAGCGCTTCCTGCATACGCGCGCCGCCAGAAGCGGAGAAGCACACCAGCGGGCAGCGCTGCTCCAGGGCCGCATTGGCCGCACGCACGAAGCGCTCGCCAACGATCGCGCCCATGGAGCCACCCATAAAGGAGAATTCGAAGGCACAGGTCACGATCGGCATGCCTTCGAGGGTGCCGCGGATGGCGATCAGCGCATCCTTCTCGCCAGTCTGCTTCTGCGCCGCGACGATACGATCCTTGTACTTCTTGCCATCGCGGAATTTCAGGCGGTCAACCGGTTCCAGATCGGCACCCAGCTCTTCACGCCCTTCGGCGTCAAGAAAGATATCCAGGCGCGCACGGGCCCCGATCCGCATGTGGTGATTACATTTGGGGCAGACATCCAGGGTCTTTTCCAGCTCGGGCTTGTACAGCACCGCATCGCAGGACGGGCACTTGTGCCACAGGCCTTCCGGCACCGAACTTTTCTTGACCTCGGATCGCATGATCGATGGGATCAGTTTGTCTACTAACCAGTTGCTCATGCTCTTGATTCTCCAAAGCGTTAGAGCCGGACAAGCCTGCGACGCCAGGTCGCCAGGCCGATCCAGGCAAATTCACGAGGGCAGCCATGTCAGGGGCCGGCGTACGCGCCCATCGGGCTATTCACGCAACAAACCCGCCACCTGCACTTCGACTGCCTGCAGTATTCATGCAACACCTGCAACAGGGGTATGGACGGCCAAGGGCAGCGCGTCGTCACATCACCCGCCGGCCGTCTTGACCGCGCGCATAAACGCCCGGATCTTTTCTGCATCCTTGATGCCCTTGCCGGCCTCGACGCCGCCACTGACATCCACCGCATAGGGCCGCACCTGCCTGATCGCCGCGGCCACATTCTCCGCCACCAGGCCACCGGCCAGGATAATCGGCTTATTCAAGCCCTGCGGCACCAGCGACCAATCGAAAGCCTCGCCCGTACCACCGGGAATGCCCGGCACATAGGTGTCGAGCAAAACCCCCGACGCCTGGCCATAGGCGGCGACCTGAGCCGCCAGATCATCGCCGGGCCTGACCCGCAGCGCCTTGATATAGGGCCGCTGCAAGGCCTCGCAGAAGGCGGGGCTCTCATCCCCATGAAACTGCAACAGGTCCAGGGGTACGGCAGCGAGAATTTCCTCGAGTTCCTGCCTGCTGGCATCGACAAACAGCCCCACCGTGGTCACGAAGGGCGGCAAGGCGGCAATAATGGTCCGCGCCTGCTGCACACTGACCGCACGCGGGCTCTTGGCATAGAACACCAGACCTATGGCATCCGCGCCCGCCTCGGCGGCCGACAATGCGTCTTCTATGCGGGTAATGCCACAGATCTTGCTGCGAACGACTGACAACAGGATCACCTCAAGATATTCGACCAGAGCCGGATGCTAACAAATAGCCTTTCAGGCGTCAGCCGCCACATCCGCCAAACCGGAGAGAAAGTGTGGCCCCAGATAACGCTTGGGCAAATCGAACTCGGCCGGATAATCGACCTGCACCAGATACAAGCCATAAGGGTGCGCCGTCACCCCACCGGTGCGCCGCACACGGGTTTCCAGCACTTCCTGCGCCCACTCTACCGGTCGCTCCCCGGCCCCGATGGTCATCAGCACCCCGGCGATATTGCGCACCATATGGTGGAGGAAGGCATTGGCGCGGATATCCAGCACGATAAAGCGCCCGTGCTGCAGCAGCTCCAGATGATGCACCGTCTTGATCGGCGACTTGGCCTGGCACTGACGCGCGCGAAAGGCGCTGAAGTCGTGGGTGCCGACAAAAGCCCTGGCTGCCTCGCGCATGCGCTCGATATCCAGCGGCCGATGATTCCAGGTCACCTCTTCGGCCATATGCGCCGGGCGGATCTGATCGTTGTAGATCACATAGCGATAGCGCCGCGCCTGGGCACAGAAGCGCGCATCGAAATGCGCCGGCATCGACTTGGCCCAGGTCACGCTGATATCGGCGGGCAGGTTCATGTTCGCCCCCATCACCCAGGCATGCATGGAGCGCTCGACAGTGGTCGCGAAGTGCACCACCTGGGCACTGGCATGCACCAGGGCATCGGTGCGCCCGGCACAGCTCAGGGTAACCGCAGCGCCGCCCGCAACTTTCGACAGGGCTTTTTCCAGGGATTCCTGAATCGAAGGCACACCCGCCCGCTGGCGCTGAAAGCCACGGTAGCGCGAGCCTTTGTATTCGACCCCGAGGGCGATTTTGAAAACGCCAACGGCAGCCGAATCGGCTGCCGCTGTAGTGAGACCATCAGACATGTATCAAACCAGTTTAGCGATCAGCTCGCGGGCTTCCTGCTGCTGACCATCGTTACCTTCGGCGATGACTTCATCGAGGATGTCGCGAGCACCTTCGGTGTCGCCCATATCGATATAGGCACGCGCCAGATCGAGCTTGGTCGCGGTTTCATCGGTACCGGAGAGGAAGTCGAAGTCGTCGTCGCCATCCATGCCTGAATCGGACAGGCCGGAGCTGGCTGGCATGACCAGATCATCCGGCTGCTCCAGATCACCGGCCAGCTGGTCCAATTCCGCATTCACCTCGTCGAGCTGGGCAGCAAAGCTGTCGCTGCTCGGCTGGGCGGGCAGCTCATCATTCAAAGCCAGGTCGAAGTCGGCCGACAGATCGAAGCCATTGTCGGCTTCTTCAGCTGCGGGCAGTTCATTCTTGACCGGAGCAGCGCTCGGCTCATCGTCCAGGCTCAACAGAAACTCGTCTTCGGCGGCCGTTTCAAGCTCAAGCGGCGCGTCCAGATCCAGGCTGAAATCGGCCAGATCATCTTCCGCTGCCAGGCTTTCGCCAGCGGCCTCGTCCAGGCTCAGATCGAAGCCCAGCTCGTCGTCTTCTTTGGCTTTCGGCTCGGCCGGCACACTGAAGTCCATATCGCTATCCAGCGACAGGCTGTCCATATCGTTCGAGCCCGCCGCTTTGCCGGCCTCCTGCAGATCACGCTCCAGATCAGCTTCCAGATCGTCCAGGCTGAGGTCGAAGGCATCGTCCAGATCGCCGCCCGCAGCGGGTGCAGCCGGTTCATCCAGCGCCAGGTCATCGAAGCTGAAGTCGCTCAGGTCGTCATCTTCGGCATTGGCAGCCGCCACGAAACCGGCAGCCCCGGCAGCGGCAAGCATGGCAGGGTACTTGGCCTTGATCTGATCGACTTCGGAAGCGCTGCCGCCGATTTCACGCAGTTCATTGTCCTGACGGGCAAAACCCTCGCGGTCGCCCAGCTCGGCATAGACTTCCATCAGCTTCAAGCGCAGGTCGCTGCGCTGCGGCTCATCATTGATGGCTCCCTGCAGCAACTCCGCGGCCTGATTGAAGCGTCCGTAGGCAATGTAGATATCGGCCTCGCCCAGGGCATCACCGGTTTGCGCAGCTACACGTTCTTCAGCCGGGGCAAGATCCTGCTCGGTCGCCAAATCGTCCGCAGCATCGAAGCTATCGGCTGGCAGGGCCATATCGGCACCCAGATCAACGCCCTGCCCGTCCGCGGCCAGGCTTTCCTGCAGTTCGGCTTCCTTGAGAGCATTGCGGCGCGACAGCATCATCAGCGCCAGCAACAAAACCAGCAAAGCACCGCCACCGGCGATGCCCAGCATCATCGGGTTGGCGAGAAACTCATCGAGTGGACTGGTCTCGACCGGCGGCTCTACCACCGGTGGCGCAACGGCCACCACAGGGGCTGCCGGCTTGACCGGAGCCGGTTTGGCCGGCGCAGGCGGCTCGCTGACTTGCGGCGCAGCCGCCTCAGGCTGAGCGGCCGGAGCCGGTTCTTCGCTGTAATTGAAATCCTGCTCGGGCTCGGCTACTGGCTCAACGGGCCTAGCCGGCACCTGTGCTTCGGGGGTTTGCGCGAGTGCCGGCTCCTCGACACTGGCCTCAGGTGCCGGCGCAGGCGCAGCGGCCTCGACCGCTGGAGCCACTGCAGGGGCTTGCCCCTGGGCAGCCAGGTCGGCCTGCAGCTTGGCCATCTGATCGTCTTTGAGCTGAATCAGGCGCTGCAGCTTGTCGAGCTGGCTCTGCAGATCGCCCATGCGATCCTTCAGCTCGGTATTTTCCCGACGAGTGGAATCGAGGCTTTCCTGAGTCACCGCCAGCTTGTCGGCCAGGGCCTTGCTGTCGGCAGTGCCGGTATCGCTACCGGCGGTGGCCTTGCCGGTATCGGCCGCGACCAGTTTCAGGCTGTCGCCAGCCGCCGCTTTGGCAGGCGCATCGCCGGCCACGGTACGTTTGGTGGCATCCAGTTGGCGTGCGGTACCGCCAGCCAGGCTACGGCCTTCGCGCCATGCGGCGTTCTGTTCGGCGACCTGGGCAATGGCCTCGGCCTGGCCTCGGCTCTTGACCTGCTCGGCGTCCGGCAGACGCAATACCTGACCGCTTTTCATGCGATTGATATTGCCGCCGATAAAGGCATCCGGATTCAGCGCCTGAATGGCCAGCATGGTCTGATGCACGCTACCGCCGGGTACGCGCCGGGCAATTTCCCAGAGCGTGTCATTGGCGGTGGTCTTGTATTCATTACCGTCCAGGGCTCGTGGCGCGGCAGGCGCGGCCGGGGCCACGGGTGCACCGCTGGCCTGGACCGGACGTGGCGTAGCGGCAACTTGCGGGCGCGGCGCAGGGGCAGCGACCGGCAGCTGCGGCGCTGCGGGGATCACGGCCTGCGGGCTATAAAGAGGCGGATCGAGCAGCAGGGTGTACTCACGCAGCAGGCGACCGTTAGGCCACAGCACCTCCACCAGGAAGTTCAGGTAGGGCTCACGCAGCGGCTTGCTCGAGGTAACGCGGATAACGCTCTTGCCGTTGGGCTTGAGTACCGGAGTGAACTTGAGATCGGTCAGGAAATACTGACGATCCACCCCGGCCTTGTTGAATTCTTCGGGAGACGCGAGGCTGGGCCGCAGCTCGCTGGAGGTCAGGTCACGCACTTCCAGCAGCTCGATTTCAGCCACCAACGGCTGATTCAGCGCCGACTGCAAGGTCACCTCACCCAGTCCCAGCGCATGCGCCATACCGGAGGACAGTGCCGAAGCAGCTGCGATTGCCAGCACCAGTTTGCGAACCCGAACCATAGCGTTATCCCTTGTTTTATCTTTTTTTCTCGCCAGGCGAGAGGATCTTGGAAATTGCTGCCTGCACCACCCGAAGGTGTAGCCCCATCCAGCAATCAACTCAGCCAGTATTGCCAAGCTCGAAAGATTCTTCAAATTTCCAGCTAAGTATCTTTTACAGATAGTGTTTTATCAACAACTCGGCCAATTGCACAGCATTCAGGGCAGCGCCTTTTCTTACATTATCAGACGCAATCCACAAATTGAGTTCACAGGGATCATCCAGGCCGGCGCGAACGCGACCGACATAGACCTCATCCTGCCCCACCGCGTCGCCCACCACCGTCGGATAATCGCCGGATTCTACATACTCCACAGCCGGCGCGGCTTCCAGGGCATCACGCAGAGCCTGCAGATCGAACGCCGAGGCGCACTGCAGCGATACGCTGAAACTGTCGCCAAAGAACACCGGGGCCTGTATGCAGGTGGCCGACACCTGCAACTGCGGCGCAGCCAGCAGGGTTTTCAGTTCGAGGGCCATGCGTCGCTCCAGCGCACCATGACCTTCGCCATCGCATTCATCGACCTGCCCCAGCAGATTGAACGCCATCTGCCGGTCAAACAGTTGCGGCTCGAAAGCGCGACCATTGAGCAGCTCGGCGGTCTGCCGCGCCAATTCGGAAACACCTGCCCGGCCTCGGCTGGAAACCGCCAGACAGGCGGTAACGGTCAGCCGCTGCGGACTCAGATGCGCCCCCAGCACCGCCAGCACACTGGCCAGGGCGATACTCGGCGCACTCGGGCTGGCCAGCAGATAGGGTGCAGACAGCGTCGCCAGGACCTCGGCATTCACTTCGGGGATGACCCGCGGGGCCTGCTCCTCGGGCAAAGCCCCGGTCAGATCGATCACCGCACAGCCCGCCGCCCTGGCCTGGGCGGCATATTCCAGGGTCACGGCCGCACCGGCGGTAAAGAAGGCCAGACGCACATTGGCAAAGTCGAAGGATTCGAGAGAGCGTACCCGCAGGTTCTTGCCCTTGAAGGACAGTGAGCCGCCCGCCGAATCACCACTGGCAATCAGGTGCAGATTCGCCACCGGGAAATCGCGTTCCTCGAGCAACTGCACCAGGGTTTCCCCCACACTACCGGTGGCACCGATCACTGCGATATCAAAACTACGGGTCATGGCAAGGCTTCTAGCGAAATAAGCCCAGCACTGTATAACCGCATCGACCAAATGCAAAGAAGCGGACTTGCCGACGGTCGAACTTTCATTCGATCACCGGCAAACCCGCCTCTTCAACACCACAGCAGTCTCGTCAGCAGAGGCTCAGGGCATCAACGCTCCAGCAGAATCCGCAGCATGCGCCGCAGTGGCTCGGCCGCGCCCCACAACAGCTGGTCACCGACGGTGAACGCGCCGAGGTACTGCGAACCCATATTGAGCTTGCGCAGACGACCGACCGGCACGCTCAGGGTACCGGTTACTGCGGTCGGACCCAGTTCGCGGATGCTCGCTTCGCGCTGGTTCGGCACCAGCTTGACCCAGGGGTTGTGCTGGCTGATCAAACCTTCGATATCGGCCATGGGCACATCTTTGTTCAGCTTGATGGTCAGCGCCTGGCTGTGGCAACGCATGGCACCGATGCGCACACACAGACCATCGACCGGAATCGGGTTCTTGAAACGACCGAGGATCTTGTTGGTTTCCGCCTGGCCCTTCCACTCCTCACGGCTCTGACCGTTGGGCAGTTCCTTGTCGATGTAAGGGATCAGGCTGCCGGCCAGGGGCACGCCGAAGTTGTCCACCGGAAACGACTCGCCGCGCATGGCTTCGGCCACCTTGCGGTCGATATCCAGAATGGCGCTGGCCGGATCGGCCAGTTCATCAGCCACCGAAGCGTTGATCGCGCCCATCTGCTTGATCAGCTCGCGCATATTCTGCGCACCGGCACCGGAGGCCGCCTGATAGGTCATGGCGCTCATCCACTCGACCAGACCAGCTTCGTAGAGGCCGCCCAGGGCCATCAGCATCAGGCTGACGGTGCAGTTGCCGCCGATATAGTTCTTGGTGCCGGCATCCAGCTGCTGGTCGATCACCTTGCGGTTGACCGGGTCGAGCACGATCACAGCGTCATCGGCCATGCGCAGCGACGAGGCGGCATCGATCCAGTAACCCTGCCAGCCGGCTTCGCGCAGCTTGGGGAAGACTTCGCTGGTGTAGTCGCCGCCCTGGCAGGTCAGGATCA
>CAZOEC010000137.1:0-12352 GCA_964578635.1 uncultured Pseudomonas sp. | reverse complement strand
ACAAGTCGGAACTGATCGATGCCATCGCTGCATCTGCTGATATCCCAAAAGCTGTCGCTGGCCGTGCGCTGGACGCAGTAATTGAATCCGTTACTGGTGCTCTGAAAGCGGGCGACTCCGTAGTACTGGTTGGTTTCGGTACCTTCGCTGTCAAAGAGCGCGCTGCTCGTACCGGCCGCAATCCGCAAACTGGTAACCCGATCAGCATCGCTGCTGCCAAGATTCCAGGCTTCAAAGCCGGCAAAGCTCTGAAAGACGCTGTTAACTAAGCCGCTTTCGATCTTGCCCACCAGGTCAGTACGCCTGATCTGGCAGCGGAGCGGTAGCCCGGACGGACAGCATATTCGGGCCATCACGAATCGATACTGTCATTTCGTTCCGCTTCGTTAGTACGAGAAGGCGCATCCTCTGATGCGCCTTTCTTCTATCCGGATTTTACCCACACTGCGCGACTGCTAATTTTGTACAGTCGTTCTGGGGGACGCATGCTGCAGAACATCAGGGACAATTCACAGGGTTGGATTGCCAAAACCATTATCGGCATCATTGTCGCGCTGCTGGCGCTGACGGGTGTCGATGCCATTTTTACCAGCACCAGCAACAGCCAGAATGCCGCGGTGGTCAACGGCGAGAAAATCACTACGGTAGAGCTGAATCAGGCTGTCGAGATGCAGCGTCGTCAATTGCTGCAGCAGCTGGGCCGTGATTTCGATGCGTCCTTGCTGGATGAGAAGCTGTTGCGCGAGTCGGCCCTGAATGGTCTGGTTGAGCGCGCCGTGTTGCTGCAGGGGGCCAAGGACGCCAAGTTCGCATTTTCTCAGCAAGCCCTCGACCAGCTGATTCTGCAAACCCCCGAGTTTCTCGTGGATGGCCAGTTCAGTGCCGAGCGCTTCGACCAGGTGATTCGTCAGCTGGGCTACAACCGTTTGCAGTTCCGCCAGATGCTTGAGCAGGAAATGCTGATCGGTCAGTTGCGTGCGGGCCTGGCCAATAGCGGTTTTGTCACCGATAAACAGGTGCAGGCGTTTGCCAGCCTGGAGAAGCAGACCCGCGATTTCGCCACCCTGACGCTGCAGGCGGATCTCGATGCCGTGGTGCTCAGCGACGATGACATCAAGGCCTATTACGAGGCCAAGGCCAGCGAGTTCATGACCCCGGAGCAGGTTGTTCTGGAGTATGTCGAGCTGAACAAGGCGGCCTTCTTCGACCAGGTAGAGGTCAGCGCCGAGGCGTTGCAAACCGCTTACGAAAATGAAATCGCCAACCTGGCCGAGCAGCGCCGCGCCGCGCATATCTTGCTGGAAGTGAATGACGCGCTGAATGACGAGCAAGCCCAGGCCAAACTGATCGAAGTGCAGAAACGCCTGGAGCAGGGTGAGGATTTTGCGGCGCTGGCCAAAGAACTCTCCGATGACTCCGGCTCGGCAGGTGACGGTGGTGATCTGGGTTTTGCTGGCCCAGGCGTGTATGACCCGGCTTTCGAAGAGGCGCTCTATGCGCTGGACAAGGATGCTGTGTCCGCGCCGGTGCGCAGCGAGTTCGGCTGGCACCTGATCAAGCTGCTTGACGTGCAGGCACCTGAAGTGCCGAGCTTTGCCAGCCTCGAAGAAAAACTGCAGCGCGACCTCAAGGCGCGTCAGGTCGAGCAGCGCTTTGTCGAGGTTGCCAAGGAGCTTGAGGATTCGGCTTTCGAGGCTTCCGATCTGGCTCAGCCAGCCCAGGAGCTTGGTCTCGAGGTCAAGCTGACTGAAGCCTTCGGGCGCCAGGGCGGCAGCGAAGGCCTGAGCGCCAATCGCCAGGTGATCCAGGCCGCGTTCAGTGACGAGGTGTTGGAAGACGGTAGCAACAGCAGCGTGATCGAGCTCGATCCGGATACCGTGGTGGTGGTGCGGGTCAAGGAGCACAGCAAGCCTGAGCAATTGCCGCTTGAGCAGGTGCAGGACAGTATCCGTGAGCAGCTGACCAAGGTGCGCGCCAGCGAAGCGGTCAAGGCCAAGGGCGAGGCGCTGCTGGCCGCGCTGCGCAGTGGCCAGACGCCGATAGAGCAGGCGGACGCTGCGCAGGCCTGGCAAGTGGTCGAAGCGGCTACCCGGAGCCATGAGGGCGTAGAGCCTGCAGTGTTGCAGACGTTGTTCCGCATGCCCAAGCCGGCCAACGCGGACACGCCGAGCTTTGCCACTGTCAGCCTGAACAATGGCGATCTGGTGGTGCTGCGCCTGAACGGCGTCAGTCAGCCCGAGCAAGCCCTGTCCGATGAGGACAAGGCGATGTACAGCCGCTTCCTGGCCTCGCGCGTTGGTCAGCAGGATTTCGCTGCCTTCCGCAAGCAGCTGGAAGCCAAGGCCGATATCGAACGCTTCTGATCGATAGCGCTGGATGAGAAATGGCAGGGAGCCATTTTTCATCCAGCGCAGGAATGCACCAAGGGGTGGTTGCCATGGATGGCAACGCATAAAAAAGGCCGCTTAGTTAAGCGGCCTTTTTTATTGCTGCGGTCTAACGGCTTACTCGTCCATGGCACCCATGGCGGTGGTGTTGAAGCCGCCATCGACGTACATGATCTCGCCGCTGACGCCCGAGGCCAGGTCGGAGCAGAGGAAGGCACCGGCGTTGCCGACTTCGTCGATGGTGACGTTGCGGCGCAGCGGGGTCTGCTTCTCGTTGGCGGCGAGCATCTTGCGGAAGCTCTTGATCCCGGAGGCTGCCAGGGTGCGGATCGGGCCGGCGGAGATGGCGTTGACGCGAGTACCTTCCGGGCCGAGGCTGCCAGCGAGGTAACGTACACCGGCTTCCAGGCTGGCCTTGGCCATGCCCATGACGTTGTAGTTGGGCATGGTGCGCTCGGCACCCAGGTAGGACAGGGTCAGCAGGCTGCCGTTACGGCCTTTCATCATCTCGCGGCCGGCCTTGGCCAGGGCGACGAAGCTGTAGGCGCTGATGTCGTGGGCGATGCGGAAGCCTTCGCGGGTGGTAACGTCGGTGAAGTCACCATCCAGCTGGTCGCCCGGGGCGAAACCGACGGAGTGGACGATGCAGTCCAGGCCGTCCCACTTCTTGCTCAGGGCTTCGAAGACCGAGGCGATGTCCTCATCGTTGGCCACATCGCAAGGGAAGCACAGCTCGGGGTTCGAGCCCCAGCCTGCGGCGAATTCTTCGACGCGGCCCTTGAGCTTTTCGTTCTGGTAGGTGAAGGCCAGTTCGGCCCCTTCACGGTGCATGGCTGCCGCGATGCCGGAGGCGATGGACAGTTTGCTGGCGACGCCAACGATCAGTACGCGCTTGCCGCTTAGAAAACCCATTTGTGTTGTTCCTCTTCCTGTCTGCAAGAATTAGTCGGCCGGGGCCATAAAGGCCGCTTCCAGCAACTGCTGTGTATAGATGTCCTGTGGCGCGGCAAAGACACGTGCCGCCGGGCCTTGCTCCACCACTTTGCCCTGTTTGACCACCATCACCTGGTGGCTCAGGGCTCTGACTACCGCCAGGTCGTGGCTGATAAACAGGTAGGTCAGGTTGTATTTGGCCTGCAGCGAGCGTAGCAGTTCGACCACCTGGCGCTGCACCGTGCGGTCGAGGGCTGAGGTTGGCTCATCCAGCAGGATCAGTGCCGGTTTCAGCACCAGGGCGCGGGCGATGGCGATGCGTTGGCGCTGGCCGCCGGAGAACTCATGGGGGTAACGGTGGCGGGTTTCCGGGTCCAGGCCCACTTCCACCAGTGCGGCGACAATTGCCTGTTCCTGCTCCGCCGCATTGCCCATACGGTGAATCTGCAGACCCTCGCCGACTATCTGGCCCACCGACATGCGCGGGCTCAGGCTGCCGAAGGGGTCCTGAAACACCACCTGCATCTGTCGACGTAACGGGCGCACGTCATGCTGCGACAGGCCGTCCAGGGCCTGGCCCTGAAAACGTATGCCGCCCTGGCTGCCGAGCAGGCGCAGGATCGCCAGACCTAGGGTGGATTTCCCCGAGCCGCTTTCGCCGACTATGCCCAGGGTCTGGCCCTGGGGCAGGCTGAAGTTGATCCCGTCCACGGCTTTGACGTGGTCGACCGTGCGGCGCAGCAGGCCTTTCTTGATCGGGAACCAGACGCGCAGGTTCTCGACTTCGAGCATGGTCTTGCCCGGAGGCAGGTCAACGGGGCCGCCACTGGGCTCCGCGCCCAGCAGTTCGCGGGTATAGGGGTGTTGCGGGGAGTGGAACAGGGTCTGGCAGCTGGCCTGTTCGACGATATGCCCGCGCTGCATCACGCAAACGCGATGGGCAATGCGCCTGACCAGGTTGAGGTCATGGCTGATCAGCAGGATGGCCATCCCCAGTTTGCTCTGCAGGTCCTTGAGCAGTTCGAGGATCTTCAGCTGTACGGTCACGTCCAGGGCCGTGGTGGGCTCGTCGGCGATCAGCAGTTCCGGCTCGTTGGCCAGGGCCATGGCGATCACCACGCGCTGGCGTTGACCGCCGGAGAGCTCGTGGGGGTAGGCTTTCAGGCGCTTGTGCGGCTCGGGGATGCCGACCAGGTCGAGCAGCTCCAGGGTGCGGGCGGTGGCGGCCTTACCGCTCAGGCCCTTGTGCAGGGCCAGCACCTCGTTGATCTGCTTCTCGATGCTGTGCAGCGGGTTGAGCGAGGTCATGGGTTCCTGGAACACCATGGCGATGCGGTTGCCGCGGATGCCGCGCAGTTTGTTCTCGTTCAGCTTGAGCAGGTCTTGCCCGGCGTAATGAATGCTGCCACTCGGGTGCTGGGCCAGGGGGTAGGGCAGCAGACGCAGGATCGAGTGGGCGGTGACCGACTTGCCCGAGCCGCTTTCGCCGACCAGGGCCAGGGTCTCGCCGCGCTTGATATCGAAGCTGACCGCCTCCACCACGCGCTGCCTGCTGTTGCCGGTGACGAACTCGACGGCCAGGTCGCGCACTTCGATGAGGTTGTTCGATTCGGTCATCTTATTTCCTCGGGTCGAAGGCGTCGCGCGCCGCTTCGCCGATAAACACCAGCAAACTCAGCATCAGGGCCAGGACCGCAAAGGCGCTGATCCCCAGCCAAGGGGCCTGCAGATTGGATTTGCCCTGGGCCACCAGCTCGCCCAGGGACGGCGCGCCCGGTGGCAGGCCAAAGCCGAGGAAGTCCAGGGCGGTCAGGGTGCCGATCGCGCCGGTGAGGATAAAGGGCATAAAGGTCATGGTTGAGACCATGGCGTTGGGCAGGATATGGCGGAACATGATCGCGCCGTTCTCCATGCCCAGGGCGCGGGCGGCGCGCACGTATTCCAGGTTGCGACCCCGCAGGAACTCGGCGCGCACCACATCCACCAGGCTCATCCAGGAGAACAGCAGCATGATGCCCAGCAGCCACCAGAAATTCGGCTGCACGAAGCTGGCCAGGATGATCAGCAGGTAGAGCACCGGCAGGCCGGACCAGATTTCCAGAAAGCGTTGTCCGGCCAGGTCGACCCAGCCGCCATAGAAGCCTTGTAGGGCACCAGCGAACACGCCGATCACCGAGCTCGCCAGGGTCAGGATCAGGGCGAACAGCACCGAGATGCGAAAGCCGTAGATCACCCGGGCCAATACGTCGCGGCCCTGGTCGTCGGTGCCCAGCCAGTTTTCCGCCGAGGGCGGTGCGGGGGCCGGCACCTGCAGGTCGTAATTGATGCTGGAGTAGCTGTAGGGAATCGGTGGCCAGAGCATCCAGCCGTCCTTGGCCTCGATCAGTTCGCGGATATAGGGGCTCTTGTAGTTGGCCTGCAGCGGGAACTCGCCGCCAAAGGTGGTTTCCGGGTAGCGCTTGAGCACCGGGAAATACAGTTCGCCGTCGTACTGCACGACCAGCGGCTTGTCGTTGGCGATCAGTTCGGCACCCAGGGTGACGAAAAACAGCGCAAGAAAGATCCACAGCGACCACCAGCCGCGCTTGTGGGCCTTGAACAGTTGGAAGCGTCGCTGGTTGATAGGGGACAGTTTCATCTCAACTCTCCCGACTTTCGAAGTCGATACGCGGATCGACCAGGGTGTAGGTAATGTCGCCGATCAATTTCACTACCAGCCCGAGCAAGGTGAAGATAAACAGGGTGCCGAACACCACCGGGTAATCGCGGTTGATCGCCGCCTCGAAGCTCATCAGGCCGAGGCCGTCGAGGGAGAAGATCACCTCGATCAACAGGGAGCCGGTGAAGAAAATCCCGATAAAGGCCGAGGGGAAGCCGGCGATGATGATCAGCATGGCGTTGCGGAACACATGGCCGTAGAGCACGCCGTTGTTGGTCAGGCCCTTGGCTCTGGCGGTGGTCACGTATTGTTTGTTGATCTCGTCGAGGAAGCTGTTCTTGGTCAGCAGGGTCAGGGTGGCGAAGTTGCCGATCACCAGAGCGGTGACCGGCAGCGCCAGGTGCCAGAAGTAGTCGAGCAGCTTGCCGCTAAAACTCAGCTCGTCGAAGTTGTTCGAGGTCAGTCCGCGCAGCGGGAACCAGTCGAAATAGCTGCCGCCGGCGAACAGCACGATCAGCAGGATGGCGAAGAGGAAGGCCGGGATGGCATAGCCGACGATGATTGCCGAACTGGTCCAGACGTCGAAGGCGCTGCCATGCCGGGTGGCCTTGGCGATCCCCAGGGGGATCGACACCAGGTACATGATCAGGGTGCTCCATAGCCCCAGGGAGATCGACACCGGCATCTTCTCGATGATCAGGTCGATGACCTCGGCATCGCGGAAGAAGCTCGAGCCGAAATCGAGCTGGGCATAGCTTTTCAGCATCAGCCAGAAGCGTTCCGGGGCCGGCTTGTCGAAGCCGTACATGCGCTCGATTTCCGCCACCAGTTCGGGGTCCAGGCCCTGGGCACCACGGTAGTTGGAGCCAGCCACCGAGACCTCGGCACCGCCGCCGGCGATGCGACTGGTGGCACCCTCGAAGCCCTCCAGCTTGGCGATCATCTGCTCGACCGGGCCGCCGGGAGCGGCCTGGATGATGATGAAGTTGATCAGCAGAATGCCGAACAGGGTGGGGATGATCAGCAGCAGGCGACGGAAGATATACGCCAGCATCTTATTGCTCCGCCGTCGGCGAGGCGGCCGGTTCTGGCTGCGCCTCGGTTGCCTGCGGGCGGACCCACCAGGTGTTCAGACCGATATCGTATTGCGGGGTGACTTTCGGGTGCTCGAAGCGGTTCCAGTAGGCCACGCGCCAGGTCTTGATATGCCAGTTGGGGATCACGTAATGGCCCCAGAGCAGGACGCGATCCAGGGCGCGGGTATGCTCGATCAGGCTTTGCCGCGAGTCGGCTTTGATCAGACCTTCGACCAGCTGGTCCACGGCCGGGTCCTTCAGGCCGATAAAGTTGCGACTGCCGGGGTTGTCGGCGCTGCTGGAGTGCCAGTATTCGCGCTGCTCGTTACCGGGGGAGTTGGATTGGCCGAAGCCGCTGACAATCAGGTCGAAATCGCGCGAGCGCAGGCGGTTGATGTACTGGGAGACATCGACCCGACGGATCACCAGGTCGATGCCCAGGTCCGCCAGGTTGCGCTTGAACGGCAGCAACACACGCTCGAATTCGGTCTGGGCGAGGAGGAACTCGAAGCTGACGGCTTTGCCTTCGGCGTCGAGCATCTGGTCGCCTTCGATGCGCCAGCCGGCTTCCTGCAGCAGCTGATAGGCGCGGCGTTGCTGTTCGCGAATGATGCCGCTGCCGTCGGTGACCGGCGGCTGGTATTCGTCGCTAAAGACCTGCGGCGGGATCTGTTCACGCAGCGGCTCCAGCAGTTTCAGCTCGCCGGGGCTGGGCAGGCCGACGGAGGCCAGTTCGGAGTTGTCGAAATAGCTGCGGGTGCGGGTGTAGGCACCATTGAACAGCTGGCGGTTGGCCCATTCGAAATCGAACAGCAGGCCCAGGGCCTCGCGTACGTGGCGATCCTGGAACAACGGGCGGCGGGTGTTGTAGATAAAGCCCTGCATGCCCGTGGGGTTGTGGTTGGCGATTTCTTCCTTGATCAGCTGGCCGTTGGCGACCGCGCCGATGTTGTAGGCGGTGGCCCAGTTCTTTGCGCTGGTTTCCAGCCAATAGTCGAACTGGCCGGCCTTCAGGGCTTCCAGGGCCACGGTGTTATCGCGGTAGTAATCGATCCGGCGGGTGTCGAAGTTGTAGAAACCGCGGCTGACCGGCAGGTCCTTGGCCCACCAGTCCTTGACCCGCTCGTAGCGGATCGAGCGGCCGGCCTGCACCTCGGCGACCCGGTAGGGGCCGCTGCCCAGAGGAATTTCCAGATTGCTCTTGCTGAAGTCGCGCTCGGCCCACCAGTGCTTGGGCAGCACCGGCAACTGACCGACAATCAGTGGCAGTTCGCGGTTGCCGGCGTGCTTGAACACAAAGCGCACCTTGAGTGGCCCCTCGATTTCGACCCGATCGACATCGGCATAGTAGCCGCGGTAGGTGGGGGCCCCTTTGCTCATCAGGGTTTCGAAGGTGAATTTGACGTCTTCGGCGGTGACCGGCTGGCCATCGTGGAAGCGTGCCTCGGGGCGCAGATAAAAACGCACCCAGGCGTTGTCCGGGGCCTTCTCGATCTTTTCCGCGAGCAGGCCGTACTCGGTAAAGGGTTCGTCCAGGCTGTGGTGGGTCAGGGTGTCGTAGATCAGGCCGAGATCGTCGGCGGCCACCCCCTTGTTGATAAAGGGGTTGAGGCTGTCGAAGCCGCCGAAGCCGGCCTGGCGCAAGCTGCCACCCTTGGGCGCGTCGGGGTTTACATAATCGAAGTGCTGGAAATTGGCCGGGTACTTGGGGGGCTCGTCGTACAGGGTCTGGGCGTGTTTGGGGCCGGCCAGGGCCAGGCTGGCGAGGCTGAGCAGGGCAATGCCGCTGCCGTGGACGAGTAGGGCGCGCAACGCATGGGTCATTCAGCGTTCTCCATGGACTTCAGCCACCAGGTCCGTAGCCCCAGGGTGTAGGGCGGTGTGGCGACAAAGGCAAATCGGTTGCGATATGCCAGGCGGTGATAATCGATATACCAGTTCGGGATGCTGTAATGCTGCCAGAGCAACACGCGGTCGAGGGCGCGGGTCGCGGCAACCTGCTCGTCGCGGGTCTGCGCCGAGAGCAGGCGGTCGATCAGGCTGTCCACCACCGGGTGGCTGACGCCTGCATAGTTCCTGCCACCTTTGAGGTTGGCTTGGCTGGAGTGGAAGTACAGCGACTGTTCCAGGCCTGGGCTGAGGGTCTGCGGCAGGGTCAGGAGGATCATGTCAAAGTCGAATTGATCGAGGCGCTGCTTGTACTGGGCGCGGTCTACGGTGCGCAGGCTGGCCTGGATACCGATGCTGGCAAGGTTTTCGGTAAAGGGCTGGAGAATGCGCTCGAGGTTGGGATTGACCAGCAGTATCTCGAAGCGTAGAGGCTCGCCCTGGCTATTGAGCAGGCGTTGCCCTGAGGGTTTCCAGCCGGCGTCGGCCAATAGACCCAGGGCGCGGCGCAAGGTTTCCCGGGGGATACCGCGGCCATCGGTCTGCGGCATCGTGAAGGGTTCGCTAAACAGGCGCGGCGGTAATTGCTTGCGGTGCGGCGAAAGCAGCAGCCATTCGGCCCCTTCCGGCTTGCCGCTGGCGGAGAATTCGCTGTTGGGGTAGTAGCTCTTGGCGCGGGTATAGGAGCTGTTGAACAGCGCGCGGTTGGCCCATTCGAAGTCGAACATCAGGCCCATGGCCTCGCGCACCCTGACGTCGCTGAACACGTTGCGCCGGGTGTTCATAAACAGTGCCTGGGTCTGGGTGGGGATCTGGTGCGGAATTTCTGCCTTGATCACTTCGCCGCGGGCCAGGGCCGGGAAGCGGTAGCCGCTGGCCCAGTTCTTCGCCTGCTGCTCGATATAGATGTCGAACTCGCCGGCCTTGAAGGCTTCGAAGGCGACATGGCTGTCGCGATAGAACTCCACTTCAACTCGGTCGAAATTGTATTTGCCACGATTGACCGGCAGTTGCGTGCCCCACCAGTCCTTGACCCGCTCGAAGGTCAGGCTGCGCCCTGGGCTGACCTTGGTGATGCGGTAGGGCCCGCTGCCCAGCGGCGGTTCGTAGGTGGTGGCCTTGAAGTCGCGATCCTGCCAGTAATGTTGCGGCAGCACCGGCAGCTCGCCCAGGCGCAGGATCAGCAGCGGATTGCCGGCACGCTTGAAGACGAAGCGCACGCTGTGCCGATTGAGAATATCGACGCGCTGGACTTCCTGCAGGTTGGTGCGGTACTGCGGGTGGCCGTCCTTGAGCAGCAGCTTGTAGGAAAAGGCCACGTCATAGGCGGTGATGGGCTTGCCATCGTGGAAGCGGGCTTCGGGGCGCAGGTTGAATACCACCCAGCTGCGGTCCTCGCTGTACTCGACCGAGCGGGCAATCAGGCCATAACTGGAGGTGGGTTCATCGCCCGAGGGGTCGTACGCGCCGGTGCCCACCATCAGCGGGGCGTTGAATTCATTGACCCCGTACTGCAGGAAGTTGGCGGTGGCGACCGGGCTGCTGCCCTTGAAGGTATAGGGGTTCAGGGTGTCGAAGCTGCCTGACGCCATGATCCGCAGGGTGCCGCCCTTGGGGGCTTCGGGGTTTACCCAGTCGAAGTGGGTAAAGCTGGCGGGGTACTTGAGCACCCCGAATTGGGCGTAGCCGTGACTTTCGCGAAGAGTCGACCAGGCCGGAAAGCTGATGGCCAGGCAGAGGAACAGCGAGAGGAGGGGACGTATCAAGTGAAATATCCGATCCGTGGCGTCTTATGGGCTGCTGGTCAGGTACAGTAACAGCTTGTATCCGCTGGAAAAAGAGCAGGTCAGCCAGTGAGTAACAGTTTGACTACACTATCCCCAATAACTGCGAGGCGATGATCTTGGGTACACATAGCCATGGTATGCATTCATGGATTGAACGATTTAACCAAGCTGAATTACCCGCCCTCGCAGCGGTGGTGCAGGACTTGCACCGATTGACCCAGAACGGCAAGTCTTCGGTCCAGCAACTGGCCGATGTGCTGTTACGCGATGCCTCCTTGACCTCCAAGGTGCTGCGCATCGGCAACAGCGTCTATTACAACCCGTCCCAGGAAACCATTCGCACCATTTCCCGCGCGATTGTGCTGATCGGCTTCGATAACGTGCGCCAGATCGGCCTGTCGGTGAGCCTGATCGATGGCCTGCTGGGCAGCGCCTCGCGTCATCAGTTGCAGGAATTGCTGGCGCGCTCCTTTCATGCCGCCGTGCAGGCCCGCAATATCGCCGGTTATGTGCTGGCCAGGCATGAGGAGGAAGTCTTCGTCGCCGCCCTGCTGCATAACATCGGCGAGCTGGCGTTCTGGGGTTGCGCCGATGACCAGGCCGACGAGCTGGCCAGTGCCCTGGCCCAGCCCGGTGTGGATGCCGACGAGGCGGTAATGGCGGTGCTCGGCACCAGCTTTCGCCAGCTGACCCAGGGCCTGGTGAAAAGCTGGAACCTGGGCGGCATTGTCGGCCTGGCGCAAAACAGTGCCAGCCATAACGACCCCGCCGTGCGCGCGGTCAGCCTGGGCGCGCGGATCAGCGAGGCTGCCTTGCAGGGCTGGGACTCGGCGGCCATGGAAAAACTCCTCGGCGAGATGGCGAGCCTGACCGGGGTCAGCCCCGAGGAGGCCATGCAACAGGTGCTGGCCAGTGCCGACGAGGCGGTCAAGGTGGCCGCAACCTTCGGGGCCAGCGAACTCGGCAAACTGATTCCCAATACCGACCCGGAGCAGATTCGTCTGCAGCAGGAGCAGCGCAAGGCCAGCCTGTTGCAGCCCAATCTACTGGTGTTGCAGCAGGCCCTGCAGGACCTGGGGCAGATGGCGGTGCAGCGCGGCGAGGTGAGCCATATTCTCGACACCCTGCTCAGGGGCCTGCATCAGGGGGCCGGGCTGGAGCGGGTGATGCTGGTGGTGCTGGCCGACGGGCAGAGTTGTTTTCGGGCCAAGCGGGTGGTGGGCGAGGGCACGGAAAACGGCCTGAGCGATTTTGTTCTACCGGTCGAACAGCCCGAGCAGCAGCATATCTTCAGCTATGTGCTGCGCCACAAGGAGGCCCTGTGGATGGGCGTGCCGGCCAGCTATAACCTCGCCGAATTGGTGACCCAGCCGATTCGCCAGCGATTGGGCCAGGGCATGTTCTTTATTGCCCCGCTGTTGGCCGGCAAGCGCGAGATCGGAGTGATATATGCCGATGGCCGGGTTTCCGGGCGAGCCTTGAAACACGAGCAGTTCGTTGCCTTCCAGCGCTTTACCCAGCTGACCGGGCGCTGTCTGGAAGCGCTGACAAAGAAGGGCTGACAGGCTGTTGAAAAACTACCTGCGTTGGCAATACTGCGTTAAAAACGGCCTCGGAATGCTC
>CAZOEC010000136.1:0-12409 GCA_964578635.1 uncultured Pseudomonas sp. | reverse complement strand
TGGGGTGCTAGGGGTCGAGTGTTCGAATCACTCCGTCCCGACCATATAATTCAAGCATTAGAGCCTGGTCAGTGATGACCAGGCTTTTTTGTGTCAGGGACTTTTGCGGGACTTTTTTCATCCTGCCTTCCTCCTCAGTATTGTCAGCGCCGGCCCGCGTGAGTCCGTAGCCGAAATCTTGTTGGCTTCTTCAATCAGCTTGCCCAGTTCTGCGCCCGAGTAGTGGCTGGTGATGCTGCCGTTCTTGTGGCCTAACAGAGCCTTCCTGTCTTCCTCAGTGACCCCTGCAGCCCTCAATCTGCGCCCGAAGGTGTGCTTCAGGTCGTGGACGCGTATCGAGGCAAAGCCTGCGGGAGCGGGGCGCAGGAACTGCTCCTGAAACCGCTTAGCCGCTCGAACCCGGGCTTTCTTCCATGCCGAGTCGTTCATCCGATGAACTGGATTCGCCGTGCCGTCGTCGTCGGGCTTTCCGTAAGGGAATACCCAGACAGGATCCAGCCCTCGTTGCCCTTCGATAACAGATCTCGCCACGTTGTTGAGCACCACCAACCGTTCGTCACCATTTTTGACCCCAGAGTTTTCATGCCTTCCACCGAAGTCAGCAGGTATGAGAAACACGCTGGTCTTGAGTTCTGGTACTGGTATTTCCCAGTCCCAACGAAGTTTTACGACTTCCTGCTCGCGAGAGCCGCTGTTGACCTTGTACAGGGCCATGCGACGCAAATGATCGGGTAGCTCGGCGAAAAGAATGGATTGTTCCTCCCAAGACATCGGGTAGGGGGAACGACTGGTTTTCTTCTCTTCCAGCTTGGTGATCATTGGCACTACATCGAGCCAAGGGCGTTTCTGCTCATCACGCCATTTCCTGGCGCAAAGATTGAGAATGCGTATAACCCTCTCTAGGGCCATGTTCACCGTCCTGAAGGAAACCCCAGGCTTTACCTTGCCGCATGGCGTTTTGCTGGTTTTTAGGCGATCTTTGATGAACGGAGTTAGCGTTTCATCATCGATATGAGTCAGAGGAATATCCCCTATATATGGGTCCAACTGCCTCAGATGGATGGCAGTCAGGCTAATAGAGGGCTGATCCTTGTACTCCACCAGGAAACGAGTTGCCGCTTCTCGCCAGGTCCTGATTCTGCGTACGCCATAAATCCGCTGCTCACGCAGTTTTTCCAGCTTGTGTATCAGGTACTGCTCCGCCTCCTTCCTATCGCTTGATCCAGTGCTTTCCTGAATTCGCTGACCTCTGAAGATCTTGTCGATGTGCCAGATCCCGTTCCTTTGGTAGAGGCCGCTAATGGTTTTTCGCGCCATGGTTTTTCTCCTTGGCGCTCGCTGCGGGAGTGATCATCGCCCTTGGCACCTTCCTTATCAATGATGGCCCGGTCGATGTAGGCGTCGACCCAGGCGTCCAGTTCCTCTCGATCAAAGCCGATCCCCTGTATCCCAATCTGGAACTCTCGTACGTAGGGGCGAACGGTTTTGTTGAACTCGGTGCGGCACATACCCAGGTAGGCGGGTGCCGCATTCGCTCTGAGGATTCGGGGTGCACAAGGGCTCAAGCGGACAGGGCGTTGTTCGGCTGTTACAGGCATGGCGGGCTTCCTCCTTGTGGCTCTAAACCATGCTGCAGATGCTGACTGCTAGCTATTGGGCTAACAACGCAGTGGAGAGGGGCGTGGAGGGTTTGGTACAACAGGGGGCATTCTGAATCGCCCCAGGTTTTCTAGACACTGCAGGCTACGCTACGTAACGTTGATTCTCGGACTTGAGTAGGCAATCCGCTTTGATTTTTTTGTTGGTTCGGTATACGTTACATTTTATATAATTTGTTGTGTATACAGAACATGGACTACTCCCTCATCACGCTGCGACTTGGCGAACAGCTTCGGCAGCGCCGCCTGAATCGTGGGCTGACTCAGGCCGCGCTTGCCTCCCTGGCCGGCATTACTCGGCAAAAGGTTATCGCCATCGAGAAGGGCGATCTCTCGGTGGGGATGGTGGCCTATGCGCGAGTGCTGGCAGCCCTTGACTGTGAGCTCAACGTGGTGCCAGCAGCCATGCCAACGCTGGACGAAATCCACGGAGTATTCGACTGATGACGGCTGTGCTGCAGGTTGCAACGCCACAGGGTGACAGTGGGAAGATCCTTACCAGCGCTGGGGACTATCTGTTCCGCTACCGTGAAGACGCCAAGGCGCAGGCGGCGATCAGCTTGCTGATGCCGGTGCGCTTGGATGAATACCGCCACCGGGAACTGCACCCTATCTTCCAGATGAACCTGCCGGAAGGCTATGTCCTAGAGCAGTTGCGCAACCGCTTGGCCAAGGTGGCGAACGTTGATCCGATGTTGCTGCTGGCACTGTCTGGCAGCAGTTCGCCTATCGGGAGGGTGGCGGTCAGCTCGCCGGAAGTCGATGCGCTGTTGCAGCGGCAGCAGTTCCCCGGAGAGAAGCTGGAAGAAATCCTCGCCTGGGATGGCGCAGAAGATATTTTTGCCGGCCTGGTGGATCGCTACATCCTGCGTGCGGGTATATCGGGCGTGCAGCCCAAGGTACTGGTGCCAGAGCATCAGGATTCCGCGCCGCAGCGCTTCACCTCGAAAACCTCTGACCTGATCATCAAAAGCGGCCGGGATGAGTTTCCGGGGCTGGCGATCAACGAGTTCCTTTGCATGTCCGTGGCCAGGGAGGCGGGAATTGCAGTACCGGAGTTCTACCTTTCCGCCAACGCCAAGCTCTTTGTTATGCGCCGCTTTGATCGGGATAGGCAGCTCAACCCCATCGGTTTCGAGGACATGGCCGCGCTGATGGGGTTGGCTGCGGAGCAGAAATACAGCAAGAGCTATTCTGCTATTGCCAAGGCCATCCGCTTGTTCTGCCCCGCAGAGCAGGTGCAGAGCTCGCTAGCGCAGCTATTCGCCATAGTGACTTTGAGCTGCATCGTCGGTAACGGCGACGCTCATCTGAAGAACTTCGGCCTGCTGTATTCCGACCCTACCCAGCGCGATGCGCGGCTCGCACCGGCCTACGATATCGTCAACACCACGGCCTATATTCCTGAGGACGTGTTGGCACTGGATCTTGTTGGCAACAAGTCGTTGTTTGCGTCGCGGCAAGGGCTGCTGGATTTCGCCCAAGTCTGCGATGTGGTGCGGCCAGAAGAGGTGATTCGTGGGCAGTTGCAGGCCCTTGAGCGGGTGCTGGCTCGCTCAGCTGAACTGGGCGAGCAGGCATCGCATGTGGTCGCGGCAATCAAACATTGTGCAGGCCAATTTGTGAAAACTTTTGGCTAGTGTGCTGCCACCTCACTTGACCATGAGTTGCCTAGAAACGCTGCAAGCCCAGTAAAATTGCGAGTAGCTTAGCGCAGGTGCAGCAAGCTGAAAGTAGCGTGGTTACCGGGCTTGAGCGAAATTTTGCGAAAGTGATAGAAGCTCGGCAGTGTACCGGCAGCGCATCGGTTTTGGCACCACTAACCCAGAGCGGCCGTCACCGGTGCAGCTACTGCGGCATTATCTTTTTCCCAGCAACTCAGAACGACCAATTACCTCTCGGCTGCGCTCGGGGTTGCGTGGTCCGGAGAGGCCGGCTTCTGCAATGACACTATATAAGCCACGAAATTGTGGGGCTGCTTTGGGGCTGCGCAAGGTCTCCATGCCGACATTCCAGGCATGCACTATGTTTTTGGCAACCTCGCGCCAGGCAGGTTCGTTTTTCGAGGCTTCGATTACTTCTTTGCCCACCTCCACAGTTGACTCGCAAAGTTGCTCGACCATGACCGCATATTGACGTGGAGGGATGCTTAGGACGGCTTTGAAAAATGACTCCAACGAGCGACCGGGTGTCCAGGTTTGTCTATCGCCGATAGAGAGTCCAGTTGGGCTATCAGCGAAGCATGGGCTACAGCCTGAGTCATTTCAGAGTTGAGCATGCATTGCAGTTCAATCTCTGTTCCTCGGGGAAAAATGGCGCGCACTTCCAAGCATAAGAGTTGTTCATCCTAATCTAGGTGCATTAACCGAGTGCAGGACGCGCTCAGGATTACGGATGATCGACCATGCCTTGGGTGGCTACCGACGGATGTCGCAATAGTTTTGAAAAAAACCGCTTCCGCGGGTTTTTTGTTGCGTTCGCCGCATTAGGACTTAAGGGTGGCACCTAGTCTTTAGCTTGTGTGGTGCTCAATGGCAGCAGCAACGGCGACTTGTCGTCTTGAGCGGTGCGGAAGAACCTTGCTCGGCCGTTTTCGCGATCGGGGAGTATCCAGCTTTCACAATTGCATGGCTGAGTTCAGTTTCGGCGCTTGCCGACTCAATCTGGACTTGGTGAGAAGATAGGTCTATCTGCACCTTGGCGGTTGGGTCCACGGTCAGTACAGCCTGGGTAATAGCTTTTATGCAGTGTCCACAGGTCATGTCTTTTACTTCGAAGGTAGTCATCGCTCGCTCCTACTAAGGGTAGTGTTTGATGACTCGACTTTCCTCCTTGCCATCGTGGCAAGGTCAAGCAAAAAACACAGCGCCGTAATCTTTCTCATGGAAAGGAGAACCAAGACCTGTTTGCGGCAGGAGTTTTTCGTCTGGATCCGCCCGAAGTTGGCACAACCGCTATTGCGTATGCAGCAGAATCTTACCTCGCCAATACGTATCTCCTGACTGAACGGTGGTTTGCGGGGGCATCAACTGCTGGAGATGCGTCGCTATTGTTCAAAGCGAGCAGTTGGACTCCGTTTCATTTGTTTAAGGTGAAACCAAGTCCAAAATAGCTACCGTCTGCTACGGTCCAGACATAACCGTCACGGGCATACTCTGCAGTGACAGCGTATGCGATATGAAGGCCATAGTTTTGTTGCCTGGCGGTCACCCAGATTGCTGGTCGTTCAGGCTTTCGGCCTGTTACTGCCCGACAACTGCAGGCTGCAAGCCGACGACGAATTCCACTCGCAGGCCATCATTGTGGGGCACGAATTTAAGCTCGCAGCCACAGCGCTCTGCGATCGCCTTGACAATCGAGAGTCCCAGACCACTGCCTTCGCCTTGGCTGTTTCGCCAGAAACGTTCGGTGAGGCGCTCAATCAGTTCGGGCGCAATGCCTGGCCCCTGATCCTGCACGATAAAGCGGATCTTGCTTTGGCCCAGCTGTTCGAGCGTCAGGCAAACGCCCGTGCCGTCCCGCGTATGGCGACGAGCGTTGTCCAGGAGGTTGCGCAGGGCTGCAATGGCCAATACAGGCGGCATCGCCAGAACGCCGCGAGATACGTCGTCAGCCGCGTGCAACTCGATGGGCGGTCCGGCCTGCTGCCTGGCGTCGGTAATCGCCAGTTGCGCCACTTCGATTGCGCTGCAGCGAAGTCCGTCATCGAAGGAAACGCGGCCTTCCACACGCGCGAGCATGAGTAACTGCTCCAGCGTGCGATGCAGGCGATCGGTGCCGATTTCTGCCTGGGCCAAGGCACGCCTGGCGGTGTCACCCTCAGTCATGGCCGCGACCTGCAAGTGGGTCTTGATTGCGGTCAGCGGACTGCGTAACTCATGCGCGGCATCATCGGTCAATCGCCGTTCGCGCTCGAACATCTGCCCGATCCGTGCGAACAGCTGATTTTGCGCTTCGAGCAGCGGCACCAGTTCCGCTGGCAATCGCTCGATGTGCAACGGCTGGACTGAGTCGGCGCTACGTTGCGCGAGGGCGTGGCGGATTCGCCTGAGTGGCGATAGGCCGTTACCAATGCCGATCCAGAGCACGATCAGGCTTCCCAGCAGGGCAACCAATACCGGCAGCGCCGCAGCCAGTAGCACCGAGCGCTTCAGCGCGTCACGTTCATCGAGGCGATCGGCCGTGGTGATGCGCATCCCGTGCTGAATCAGGGTAAAGCTTCGCCAGGCCATGCCGTCTATCAGTTGATCGTTAAAACCAGTGTGCTGGGCATCGAGAACATTGTCCGGTGCCGCGTGGCTACGTGCCAAAACCTCGCCGCGCAGGGAGCTGACCTGGCAGGCGAGGCCATTCTGGATGCCCAGCTGCTCGGCGCTCAAGCGAGTCACACCACCTTCGCCCAGCTGTGGTTGCGGGAGTTGAATCAGCAGGCCTCCGACCATCCGGGCCGACGCAGCAAGACGCTGATCGAGTGTCAGCATGAGTTGGTTTCGCACGTCGAACAGCATCCAGGTCGACGCCAGTGCCCAGAGCAGCACGAAGGCAGAGCCGAGTGTGAGCGTCAGGCGAAGGCGCAGACTCATGAGTCTGCATGCCGCATCGGACCCGTCTCAGTTGCGACGGCACCCAGGCGATAGCCGAGCCCCCTCACCGTTTCGACGATGCCATTGCCAAGCTTTCGGCGAAGGTGATGGATATGCACGTTGAGTGCGTTGCTTTCAACGTCGTCCCCCAGTCCGTACACCGCATCTTTAAGCTGCTCGGCTGAAAGTATGCGGCCTGGATGCTGCAGAAGCGTCTGCAGAAGCGCCTGTTCGCGGCGGGACAGGGCGATCAGTTCACCCGCCATGAAGGCAGCACAGGCGGCAGGGTCATAGGTGAGCGGCCCATGCTCAATAAGGTGAGTCGCCCGTCCGGCTGCCCGGCGCAGCAGGGCGTGCAGGCGTGCCGCCAGTTCACGCAAGTCAAAGGGTTTGACCAGATAGTCGTCGGCACCGGCCTGGAGCCCCGAGACACGTTCGGCCACCGCATCTCGCGCAGTTAGAATCAGCACCGGTAGCTCAAGCCCGCGACGGCGCAGACGGTGAAGGAAGTGCAGGCCATCCTCGTCGGGCAAGCCTAGGTCGAGAATCATCAGATCGAAGCGGGCGGTGCGCAGCAGCGCGTCGGCCTGTGCCGCCGTGGCGGCATGAGCCACAGTGAACCCCTGGGCTTCGAGCCCAGCGACTATGCCGCTCGCGATGAGCGCGTTGTCTTCTGTCAGCAGTACATGCATGGGTCGGGATCGCGTGAATACGCCGCCAAGTGTGGTCCGCCAGGATTAACGGAGCATTATGGATGGTACGCCGACTTCGGCCGTATCGGCGGCCCCATCGCTTTGCCAGGTTTAGGGCATGCCCTTCTTATGGCCGTTACCCAGCGACTGGCGATTCGTTAATGGCCTCTTAATCCCGGGCCGCCATGCTCACTCCATATCTGTTTACAGGGTGTAGCGCATGCGAGCGATTGTTCTTTTTATGGCCTGTTGCCTCTGGCTGGTTCAGTTGGCAAACGCCTCGCCGTTCACCCTGGGTCAGAAGCCGGCGGAGTTTTTGCCGGTGGACCAGGCGTTCAGCCTGCAGGTCGAACGACTCGACACCGGCGCAGCAGTGCTGAGTTGGGATATCGCACCGGGTTATTACCTCTATCAGGAGCGGCTGCGATTCGTTGGGCTGCCGGCGGGTAGCGAGCCGCTATTGCCCTCCGGCCAGCCTTATCACGACGACTATTTTGGGGACTCGCAGATCTATCGCGGCAGCCTGCAAGTGGTCATCCCGGATGCGAATGTCAGGACGCTCGAGCTGGGGTGGCAGGGCTGCGCCGATGCGGGTCTCTGCTACCCGCCGCAGATGCGCACGGTAGATCTGGGTCAAGCCGGCGCGGGTCCTTCCCAGCCCGCACAGGCCGATGATCAGGCCTTGGCGGGCGGTCTGCAGCAGCAGGCGCTTGGCTGGAGTCTGCTGATCTTCTTTGGCCTTGGCTTGCTGCTGGCCTTTGCGCCTTGTTCACTGCCCATGTTGCCGATTCTGGCCGGTATCCTGGTGGGCAGCCAAGCCAGCCCGCGTCGCGGTTTGGCCCTCGCTGCTGCGTATGTGGTCAGCATGGCACTGGTTTATGCCGCACTTGGCGTCGTGGCCGCGCTGCTCGGGGAGAATCTGCAGGGATGGTTGATGCAGCCCTGGCTGATCGTGAGTTTTGCCGGCCTGTTCGTTCTGCTCTCCTTGCCGATGTTCGGTTTCTTCGAGCTGCAATTGCCCGTGGGCCTGCGTGACCGGCTGGAGCATGCCGGTCGCAAACGCAAGGGTGGCAGCCTGGCGGGGGCCAGTGCCCTGGGCGTGTTGTCGGGATTGCTGGTCGGGCCTTGCATGACTGCGCCTCTGGCTGCAGCCTTGCTGTACATCGCACAAAGCGGCAACGCCGTGCACGGGGGCCTGGTGCTGTTCGCCCTGGGCCTGGGTATAGGTACGCCATTACTGTTGCTGGTGACGCTGGGCAATCGCTTTCTGCCAAAGCCGGGTGCCTGGATGGATCGCGTCAAAGTCGTGTTCGGTTTTCTCTTTTTGGTCGCGGCGCTCTATGTGCTCCGCCCGTTGTTGCCGGATCCGCTATGGGTCGGGTTGTGGGGCGCACTTCTGCTGGTGGTCGCGAGCGTGCTGCTGCAACTGTCGCGGCAACTCAAGCGGCATCAGGCGTTGAGCAGGTCCGTCGCGGCGTTATCCGGCATATGGGCTGTGGCCCTGGTGTTGGGCGCGGCGGGTGGTGCGCAGGATCCGATCCGGCCGCTTGAGGTCTTCACCGGCGGCGTCGCTTCGGCGGCTACGGTCGAGGCTGCGCATGGTTTCGTCGGTTTCAGTGAGCCCACAGTCCTTGATCGTGAACTCGCAGCAGCCAAAGCGGCGGGGCAATGGGTGCTGGTCGACTATTACGCGGACTGGTGCGTGTCCTGCAAGGTCATGGAAGAAGAAGTTTTCGGCGACGCGCAGGTGCAAGCTTCACTCAAGGACGTACGTGTACTGCGTCCTGACGTGACGAAAACCAACGCTGCCAGTCGAGCGCTTCTGCACCGCTACCAAGTCATGGGGCCGCCGACGCTGCTGCTGATCGGCCCGGATGGGGTGGAGCGCCGCTCGCAGCGCATCACCGGTGAGGTCGACGCGGCCCAATTTATCAGCAAGTGGAACGAAACCATGGAGCGAGGCTGATGTTGACGATCAACGTAGGCCCTCTGGCACTGGCCTTGCCGCTTGTGGTGCTGCTGGTGAGCCTGTTTTTGGCGATGCTGACCGGCTGGTGGGTTGGCCGGCGCAGCGAGCGCAATCCCGAGCCACAGCTGTTCAGGTTGCTGCTGATGGCATTGCTGGTCGCTCGCCTGGCGTTCGTGCTGCTGTACTTCGAGCATTTTCGTGACGAGCCCTGGCGCGTGATCGATATCCGTGACGGCGGCTTCATAGCCTGGCCGGGCGTACTGGCCGCTGTGCTTCTCGGCGCATGGCTCGCTTGGCGCGAGGGGACGTTGCGTAAACCGCTGGGATGGGCCGTGGCGGTGGGTGTGCTGAGTTGGGGGTTCGCGACCTTTGCACTTCACGCTTTCGAGCAAGGTACGCGCCTCCCAGAGATGGGCCTGCGAGATACCCAGGGCAAGCCGGTTGCCCTGCAGGACTTCGTTGGCAAACCCCTGGTCATCAACCTGTGGGCCACCTGGTGCCCGCCCTGCCGGCGGGAAATGCCGGTACTGGCCGAAGCGCAGCGTAATGAGTCCGAGGTGACCTTCATCTTCGTCAACCAGGGCGAGGGCGAACGGCTTATCGCTGACTTTCTCAACACCGAAGGGCTCGGCCTGGAAAACGTACTGCTCGACAGCGGCGGACGGCTTGGCCAGCAGGTCGGATCGTCGGCATTGCCGACAACGCTTTTTTACGATGCCGAGGGGCACCAGATTGGCAGCCACCTCGGTGAGCTGTCTCGTGCCAGCCTGGCGCGCGCGCTCGAACAACTAGAGGTGAATACTCAACCATGATTCCCGTGCGACCGATTTCCTTGTTCTTTTCCGCCATTGCTTTGCTGCCGGCACCGCTAGCATCGGCGCAAACCCTCCCGCTTGCGATCCAGGCAGTTGAAGCCCGCGGTGCCAAAATTGTCGGCAGCTTTGATGCCCCCGGCGGGTTGAAAGGCTATGCCGCCCGCTATAACGGCGAGGGCATGGCGCTTTACCTGACGCCGGACGGTGATCACGTTCTGATTGGCAGTTTGCTGGATGCAAGCGGTGAGGACATGACCCGCGCCCCACTTGAAAAACTGGTGTACGAACCCCTGGGCAAGGAAATGTGGCAGCAGCTCGAAAGCAGTACCTGGATTCAGGACGGTGCAGCTGACGCACCGCGGATCGTCTACATGTTTTCCGATCCGAACTGCCCGTTCTGCAACATGTTCTGGAAACAGGCACGGCCCTGGGTCGAAGCCGGCGAAGTTCAGCTTCGTCATGTAATGGTCGGCATGTTGCGTCCGGACAGTGCAGGTAAAGCCGCGGCTTTGCTGGTAGCGAAGGATCCCCAGGCATCCCTCAACGTCCATGAAGCGGCAGGCAAGGCGAGCAAGCTGGAGCCAATCGAAAGGATTTCGCCTAAGGTAACTAAACAGCTCGAGGCGAACCTGACTCTAATGGCTGAAATGGGAGCCTCGGCAACGCCAGCCATTTATTACCTGGACGACGAAGGACGCCTGCAGCAACAGCAAGGCGCTCCTCGTCCAGACTCGCTGAATAAGATCATGGGGTCGCTGTCTGTGAAGCGTTGAACCGCTACCAAGCAGCCAGTGCCGATACCTAAAACAATAATGATGTGGAGGCTGCATGAACGTCTTTCGCTGGCCCCTGGCAGGGCTTCTTATAGCGATATCCGTGTCTACCCAGGCGGCAGATCCGGCTGCTGTTTATGGCAAAGGCGGTGCCAATCCGGCGGCGATGGCGTGCGCCAGCTGCCATGGTGTTGAGGGTGAGGGTATGGCCGCAGCTGGATTTCCGCGGCTTGCCGGCTTGTCCGCCGTCTACATGCAAAGACAGCTGGCCGATTTCGCTTCTGGTGACCGCGCTAATCCGATCATGCAGTCGATCGCTGCCGCCTTGAGTCCCGAGGAAGCGGACGCCGTCACCACGATGCTCGCCAACAAGCCGCGACTCGACGTCGAGCGAATCGGTCGCACGGCTGCGGCTCAAGGCCTTGGTGAAACATTGGCACTGCGTGGCGCATGGGAGCGCAACATCCCCGAATGTGTCTCCTGTCATGGGCCTAGCGGTGTGGGTGTCGGCGATTCCTTTCCGCCACTCGTTGGCCAATCCGCCCAGTACCTGTCTTCGCAGCTGATCGCCTGGCAACAGGGGACTCGCAAGAACGATCTCAACGACCTGATGGGGCACGTCGCTCGTGGCCTGAGCGAAGATGAGATCAAGGCCGTCTCGGCGTATTTCGCCAACTTGACCGACACAGGAGCAGAAAGATGAGAGCTCACATAAGCGCTTTGCTACTGTTCTCACTTGCCATTCCTGCACATGCGGCCGACATCGCAATGGAGGATCAGTCGCAGATTCGCCTCGGCGCAGCAGAACCCGCCAGCCGCAAGTATTTTCAGCCCCCTCAGGAAAGCGACCTCCCGGACAACGCCTTTGGAAAGCTGGTACAGGAAGGCCGCGCCATCTTCGTCGATACAAGAAACCGTGCGCCGGAATATGTAGGTAACGGCCTGTCGTGCGCCAACTGCCACCTCGAGCAGGGGCGAAAAGCCAACTCCGCACCGCTGTGGGGGGCGTACACCATGTACCCGGCGTACCGGAAGAAGAACGATAAGGTGAACACCTACGCCGAGCGGTTACAGGGGTGTTTTCAGTTCAGCATGAACGGCAAGGCACCGGAAGCGGACGGCCCGGTCATTGCGGCCCTCTCGGCCTATTCGTACTGGCTCGCGACTGGGGCACCGACCGGTCAGGAGCTGCCAGGCCGCGCCTACCCGGAAGTGCCGAACCCCGAAGGTGGCTATGACCTTGCTAAAGGGCAGCAGGTCTATGCCGCACAGTGCGCGGTATGCCATGGAAAGGACGGCGAAGGGCAGAAGTCAGGCGCTGATTATGTGTTCCCGCCACTTTGGGGCGCGGACTCGTTCAACTGGGGCGCAGGCATGCATCGGATCAATACGGCCGCTGCGTTCATCAAGGAGAGCATGCCCCTGGGCAAAGGCGGCAGCTTGTCGGATGAAGAGGCATGGCATGTGGCGGCATTCATGAACAGCCACGAACGGCCTCAGGACCCACGTATGATTGATGGCTCGGTAGAGAAGACTCGCGACAAGTACCACGCCAACGATGGCGTGAACCTATACGGCGAGATGGTTGACGGAAAGATGCTGGGCAAGGGCATTTAGCCTGGATGAGTGGTCTGTGGTGGCTCAGGTCGATAGAGTGCCTGCCCGCGGTACTTATCCTTTCCGCTATCCAGCGCCAAATTAAGAGACTCTTGGAGTCTATTGAGTCGGAAGACCCAGATTTCGACTTGATCGACTTACCTCAAGCTGCAGAGCTGCCTGTGGTGAAGCGAAAGCCGCAGAATCTTGCGTCGCGAGCATTCGGTGCGATGCCGTGTTCAGCTTAAAATGGTCACGCATCAGATAAGCCTTGACCTGGCTTCGCTTGCCCCTATAATGCGCACCTCTTCCGGCGCAGATCT
>CAZOEC010000135.1:0-12415 GCA_964578635.1 uncultured Pseudomonas sp. | reverse complement strand
GCCACCTGTGCCTGGCCACCCTGCACGCCAACAACGCCAACCAGGCGCTGGACCGGATCATCAACTTCTTCCCGGCCGACCGGCAGAACCAGGTGTGGATGGACCTGTCGCTCAACCTCAAGGCCATCGTCGCGCAGCAGCTGATCCCGACTCCGGATGGCAAGGGCCGCCGGGCGGTAATCGAGGTGTTGATCAACACCCCGCTGGCCGCCGACCTGATCCGCAAGGGCGAGGTGCACGAACTCAAGGCGTTGATGAAGCGCTCCACCGAAATGGGTATGCAGACCTTCGATCAGGCCCTGTACAACCTCTACAGCCAGGGCGAGATCACCTACGAAGACGCCCTGCTGTATGCCGACTCGGCCAACGACCTGCGCCTGATGATCAAGCTCGGTTCGGAAGCCGACGGCGATCACCTGAGCAGCATGTCCCAGGGTCTGTCGCTGGAAATCAGCGAAGAGGATCCCGGCAAGCGCTTTCGCTGACCGGCAGCGCCTGCGCGCTGCTGGAGCGGATGCGTTTGCCGCCCTGGCGCGCCACGGCCTCGGCCTGGCCGTCGCGCTGTGCGCCGGCGCGGGCCTGGCTCATCAGCAGTGGAATCAGCGGGCCTTCCGGCAGGTTTTTCCAGAAGCGTACGGGCATGCTGGTCTCCAGTACGCTGCGGTTGAGTCGCGCCGGGTTGAAGGTGCTGCCGTAATAGGCCAGCCATAGCGCCTCACCCCCATCCTCTGGTGTTTGCGCCAGGCGTTGCCACTCGTTCGGGCAGGGCCGCTGGTAGTGCAGGCGCTGGCCATCCCAATACACACCGTCATCCGGTGTGGCAATCAACCAGGTACTGCGTCCCAGGCGTTCGGCAAAGTGCTCGCTGGCGCTGGGCAGAATGTCGTGGGCGGGTTCATGCCAGGCCACCAGTTGTGGCCCTTGAGCGTTTTCCTGGCGCGGATGAAAGCGTAGAAAGGCATGCAGATGATGAGCCTCGCGACGCACCGCCTTCAGCCGTTTATGCAGCTGGCTGCCATCGATATCTCCCGGCAGCATGGCGGCGCGATCACCCTGGGCAACCCGCCAGAGAATCCGATAGAGCAGGCTCCAGCGATCTTCGACGCGAAAACGCGCCGCGTTCTGCAGCAGTTCAAGCAGCTGCCTGGGGATGCGCGGTGCCGGTGCCTGGGGTTGGGTGTTGATGGCGTCAGGCGCGCGGTCGAACAGGCCGCCTTGATCGCCGTCGCCCAGCCAGTTGACCTGGTGCGGCGGCACGCCTTGCTGCAATAACGCCCTGGCGACCTCGCGCCAGCCGGCAAAGCTGCCATCGAAGTGCGCGTTGTGCATCACCACAGCACCATTTGGGCGGGCGTTTCACTGAGCTGCTGGCGCAGCAACAGGGATTCGCGGCTGGCCTGCAGGGGCCGATAATCCTGGGTGACGATAAAGGGCTTGGCTTTTTCCAGGGCGCAGCGCAGGCGCGTGAGGTCGTCGAAGCGGATGCGTTTCTGTCGGCGCAGGGCCACCAGGCGCTTGGCACTGAGCATGCCGATGCCGGGTACGCGGGCGATCATCGCCGGTTCGGCGCGGTTGAGGTCGACCGGGAAGTGCTCGCGGTTGTTCAGCGCCCAGGCCAGTTTCGGGTCGATATCCAGGGCCAGGTTGCCGGGCCCGCTAAGAAGTTCGCCCACCTCGAAACCGTAGCTGCGCATCAGGAAATCGGCCTGATACAGGCGGTGTTCGCGCAGCAGGGGCGGCGCTTCGAAGGGCACGGTATTCGGGCTTTGCGGGATCGGACTAAAGGCTGAGTAGTAGACCCGGCGCAAGCGGTAGTCGCCGTAGAGCGAGGCGGCGGTGTGCAGAATGGTGCTGTCATCGGTGGCGTCGGCACCAATGATCATCTGCGTGCTCTGGCCCGCCGGGGCGAAACGCGGTGCACGTATTTCTGCGCGCGCCTCGCTCTCGCCCTGATGGATCGAGTGCATGGCCTGCTTGATGGTGAGTACCTTTTTCTCCGGTGCCAGGCGGATCAGGCTGCTCTCGGTGGGCAGTTCGATATTCACGCTAAGACGGTCGGCGTAGCGCCCGGCTTCGGCGATCAGCAGCGGGTCGGCGTCGGGGATGGTCTTGAGGTGGATATAGCCGCGAAACTCGTGTTCTTCGCGCAGCAGTTTGGCCACGCGGATCAGCTGCTCCATGGTGTAGTCGGCCGAACGGATGATTCCGGAGCTGAGAAACAGCCCGCTGATGCAGTTGCGTTTGTAGAAGTCGATGGTCAGGGTTACGACTTCTTCCGGGGTAAAGCGCGCGCGCGGCACGTCGCTGGAGCGGCGGTTGACGCAGTACTGGCAGTCATACAGGCAGAAGTTGGTCAGCAGTATCTTCAGCAGCGCCACGCAGCGCCCGTCCGGGGTAAAGCTGTGGCAGATGCCCATGCCGTTGGTCGAACCTATTCCGCTCTTGCCCTTGGAGCTGCGGTTTGGCGCACCGCTGCTGGCGCAGGAGGCGTCGTACTTGGCGGCGTCGGCGAGGACGGTGAGTTTCTCGATCAGCTGCATGATGTTGCCTGCTTAACTGGTTATGCATACAGTATTTAGCAATCTCCTGCAGGCATCAAGCGCTGATCTGGCGATGTGTGTGGTGGATTTCCCCGGGCGGCGAACCTTGCGTAGAGTGTGGCGTCAGATGCAGCTCAAGCCATCAGGAGGCACGCACATGCAGCGACAGGACACGCACAGCAAACTTATCGGCTATCTGCTGTGGATTTTCGGCTTTCTCGGCGCGCACCGTTTCTATTACGGCAAGCCGGTGACCGGGACTATCTGGTTCTTCACCTTCGGTCTGCTGTTTATCGGCTGGATCGTCGACCTGTTTCTGATCCCGGCGATGGATCGCGAAGCCGATCTGCGCTTTACTGCGGGCGACACCGACTACAACGTGGCCTGGATTCTGCTGACCTTCCTCGGCATTTTCGGTGTACACCGCATGTACCAGGGCAAGTGGATTACCGGGATCCTCTACCTGTTTACCGGCGGCCTGTTCCTGCTCGGCGTGCTGTATGACTTCTGGACGCTGAACTCTCAGGTGTCGATCAAGAACGCTGAACGCGCCTGAATCTCAGGCACAAAAAAGCCCGCCAATTGGCGGGTTTTTTTGTGCTCTGCTATCCATGGCGATCACCCTGCGGGCCGTCGCTGCGCGACGTCAAAAAGCGCTCCCGGCGGGCGATAAATCAGGTTTTGTAGCTGACGTGCCCGTCTACCAGGGTGTAGCGCACGGCGCTGGGCAGGCAGTGGCCGATAAACGGGCAGTTGGCCCCTTTCGAATACCAGCTTTCACCGGCCAGGGTCGAGGCTTGTGGATCAAACAGCAGCAGGTCGGCGGGGGTGCCTACGCTCAGGTTGCCGGCGGGCAGGCGTAGCGCTTGCGCCGGGCCGCTGCTCAGGCGGGCGAGCAGGGTAGGCAGGTCGAGCAGGCCGTCCTGCACCAGGCTCATGGCCAGCGGCAGCAGCAGTTGCACGCTGCTGATGCCCGGCTCGGTGGCACCGAAGGGGGCGAGCTTGGCGTCGCGCTCATGGGGTTGGTGGTGGCTGGAGATGGCCGTGATCACCCCGTTTTTTACCGCGGCGCGCAGGCCGTCGCGGTCGGCCGCGGTGCGCAGCGGCGGCTGCACATGATAAAGGCTGGAGAAGTCGATCAGCGCCTCGTCGGTGAGGATCAGCTGATACAGCGCCACATCGGCGGTTACCGGCAGGCCGCGGGCCTGGGCGTCGGCGATCAGCTGGGCACCGCGGGCGCTGGTCAGCTGGCTGAAGTGCGCGCGCACGCCGGTCTGCTCGACCAGCAGCAGGTCTCGGGCCAGGGCCACGGTTTCGGCGCTTTCAGGAATGCCCGGCAGGCCGAGGAAGCTGGCGGTGGCACCTTCATGGGCCAGGCCGCCTTCGGCCAGGTCATGGTCCTGGGAGTGGAAGATCACCGTCAGATCGAAGGTGGCGGCGTACTCCAGGGCGCGGCGCAGGGTGCGGTTATTGCGGAAGCTGTCCAGGCCGTTGCCAAAGGCCACGCAGCCGGCGTCGCGTAGGGCCACCAGTTCGGCCAGCTGCTCGCCTTCCAGGCCTTTGCTCAGTGCGCCGATCGGGAACACCTTGGTATGCCCGGCTTCGCGGGCGCGATCGAGAATCAGCTCGGCCACCGCCGGGGTGTCCAGCACGGGCTTGGTAAAGGGGGGGCAGCACAGGCTGGTGACGCCGCCAGCTGCCGCCGCCAGGGTTTCCGTGGCGATGCTGCCTTTGCGGCTATAGCCCGGCTCGCGCAGCGCGACATTAAGGTCGACCAGGCCGGGTGCGGCGACCAGGCCCTGGGCGTCGATGCTCTGTTCGGCGACGAAGCCGGCCGGCGCCTGGCCGATGGCGACAATCTTGCCGCTTTCGATATAGATATCGGCAAGCCGATCGAAACCGCTGCTGGGGTCGATAACACGGGCACCGAGGATCGCGATACGCATCAGTTCTGCTCCTCGGCGTCGAGTTGGCGTTGGGCGTTCTGCCCGCTCATGGCCATGGACAGCACCGCCATGCGCACGGCGATGCCGTAGGTGACCTGGTTGAGAATCACCGACTGCGGGCCGTCGGCCACGGCCGATTCGATCTCCACGCCGCGGTTGATTGGCCCCGGGTGCATCACCAGGGCGTCCGGCTTGGCCAGCTTGAGGCGCTGTTCGGTCAGGCCGAACAGGCGATAGAACTCGCCCTCGCTGGGCAGCAGGCCGCCGCTCATGCGTTCACGTTGCAGGCGCAGCATGATCACCACGTCGACGTCCTTGAGACCGGCCGCCATGTCGCTGTAGACGGTCACGCCGTACTGCTCGATGCCCACCGGCAGCAGGGTTTTCGGCGCGATCACGCGGATATCCGGGCAGCCCAGGGTTTTCAGGGCGAGCATATTCGAGCGTGCCACCCGCGAGTGCAGGATATCGCCGACGATCGCCACCGATAGGTTCTCGAAGCTGCCTTTATGCCGACGAATCGTCAGCATATCGAGCATGCCCTGGGTCGGGTGGGCGTGACGGCCGTCGCCGCCGTTGATGATCGCCAGGTTCGGGCAGACGTGCTCGGCGATAAAGTGCGCGGCACCGGAGTCGGCATGGCGCACGACGAAGATATCGGCGGCCATGGCTTCCAGGTTGCGCAGGGTGTCGAACAGGGTCTCGCCCTTGCTGGTGGAGCTGGTCGACACGTTCAGGGTGATCACGTCGGCCGACAGGCGCTGGGCCGCCAGCTCGAAGGTGGTGCGGGTGCGTGTGGAGTTCTCGAAGAACACGTTGCACACGGTCTTGCCGCGCAGCAGCGGGACCTTCTTCACCGCCCGCGCGCCGACTTCGAGGAAGGAGTCGGCGGTGTCGAGGATTTCCGTCAGCAACTCGCGGGGCAGGCCGTCGAGGGACAGAAAGTGGCGCAGTTGGCCTTGGTCATTCAGCTGCAGCGGGCGCTTGGCGGCTATGGTCGTCATCTGGCGAGTCTCAGTGGGCAAGCGTCTGGAGTTCGAGGGTCAGCGGCGTGGGGCCGGACAATTTTACCCGCTGATCATCAGCCAGCGACAGGGTCGCACCGACCACGTCCGGGCGGATTGGCAGTTCGCGGGCGTTGAGGTCGAGCAGGCTGACCAGGGTCACGCTGGCCGGGCGGCCATAATCGAACAGCTCATTGAGGGCGGCACGGATGGTGCGGCCGCTCATCAGCACGTCGTCGATCAGCACCAGATGCTGGCCTTCGATCTCGAATGGCAGCTCGGACGGTTGCACCTGGGGGTGCAGGCCGTTCTGGGTAAAGTCGTCACGGTAGAAGGACACATCGAGAATACCCAGCGCGTCGTCGCGGCCCAGGGCTTCGAGCAGCGCCTGGGCAACCCAGACGCCGCCGGTGCGGATGCCGATAAAGCGCGGTTCGCTGATCTGCCGCTGATTCAGATGGCTGGTCAGGGCGGCGGCCATTTGCGGTAGCAGTTCGGCCGGGTTGGGTAAGCTCATGGCAACACTCCAGATACAGACTCGCGGGCATTCAGCCCGAACAATTTTCTTCTAACCAGCCCTGCAGTAAGAGTGCAGCGGCCAAGGCGTCGACCGGGCGTTCGCGGTAGCCGCTGTTCTGCCCCTGTTGCAGGCGCTGGCCCTTGGCCTCGTAGGTGGTCAGGCGTTCGTCATGGGTGTGTACGGGCAGGTTGAAGCGGCCGTTAAGGCGACGGGCGAACTTCTCGGCGCGGTCGCTCATCTCGCTTTTCGTGCCGTCCATATTCAGCGGCAGGCCAACGACTATGGCGTCCGGTTGCCATTCCTTGATCAGCGCTTCGACCTTCTGCCAGTCCGGCACGCCGTTCTGCGCCTTGAGGATGCACAACTCGCGGGCCTGACCGGTGATCACCTGGCCGACGGCAACGCCGATCTGTTTGCTGCCGTAGTCGAAGCCCAGCAGCAGGCGCGGCGGTATTGCTTCGCCCATCAGGCGTGCCCGGCTTGTGAGGTGAGCAGGCTGAGGTTGATGCCCAGGCGCGCGGCGGCGGCATTCAGGCGCTGGTCGAAGGGCAGGTCGAAGAGGATGGCGTTGTCCGCCGGGCAGGTCAGCCAGGCGTTGTCGGCCAGCTCGGCCTCCAGCTGACCGGCTTCCCAGCCGGCATAGCCGAGGGTGATCAGGTATTTCGCAGGTCCCGTGCCGTCGGCGATGGCGAACAGCACATCCTGGGAGGTCGACAGGCCCAGCTCGCCGAGCTCCAGGGTGGCCTGGAACTGCGGGCCGCTGGGGTGCAGAACGAAGCCGCGGTCGCTCTGTACCGGGCCGCCGGAAAAGATCGGCAGGTTCTGGCACAGGGCCGGCGGCTCTTCGTCCGGGCGCAGCTGCTCAAGCACGTCGGCCAGGTTGAGGCCGTTGGGCTTGTTGATGACCAGGCCCATGGCACCGTGTTCGTTGTGGTCGATCAGGTAGGTCACGGTCTGGGCAAAATGCGGATCGGCCATGTGTGGCATGGCGATCAGGAAGTGATGCTTGAGGTAACTCGGGCTGGCGTCTTTCATGGCGTTAGTTTCAGGCTTCGCGGCAGTCGCTTCAAGCGCCAAGCTTTAAGCGGCGAGAAAAAATGGCCGGGAGCCATTTTTAACGTCGCGCAGCGACGGCCCGAAGGGTGGCCGCCAGGGATGGCAGGCCATAAAAAACCTGGCGTGCCGCCTCAGTTGCTGGAAAGGCGGTCGCCACGCTCGAAGCGCCAGGTGCGAATGATTTCCAGGCGGTCGACGTCGGCCAGGTCACCGGTAAAAGGGGCGAACGGCGCGGCCAGGCGCACGATGCGCTGGGCGGCCTGATCGAGCAGGCGCTGGCCTGAGGATTCCAGCACCAGCACCTCGTAGAGGGTGCCGTCGCGGTTGATCGACACCAGTAGGCGCAGGTTGCCGTAGATGCCCTGGCGGCGTGCTTCGTCCGGGTAGTTGAGGTTGCCGATGCGTTCGACCTTCTTGCGCCACTCATCCTTGTACCAGGCCCCCTTGTCGCGCATGGTCGAGGCGGCGTTGAGGCGGTGGATCTTCGGGCGTTTGGCGTATTGCTGGACTTCCATGGCCAGCTCGGCTTCCAGGCTGGCGATCTCCGATGACAGTTGCGCGCTGTCGAATACCGGTGCCGGGCGGGTCTGCGGCGTCGGTTTGACCTCCTCGCGCTTGACCGGGGTCTTCTGCTGCTGCGGGGCGCGGGTGGCGACTGCGGCTTTCGGTGCTTGCTGGCGTACGGCCGGTTGCTGGGGGGCTGCGGGCGGGGTGACGCGCTTGACTTCGGTGTCCTGAAACAGTGCCTGTTCGGTGGTCTTGGGCGCGGCTTTATGTTCCAAGGTGCCGCTGCCCTGTTGATTGTCCTGGGCGAGGAAGTCGGCCTCCTTGGGCTTTTCTTCGCTCTTGAAGGTCGACAGGGTGATTTCCAGGGTCTTGCTGATCTGGTTGGGTTCGCTGAGGGTGAAGCCCAGGCCGAGGATCAGCGCGGCATGCAGGGCCGCGGCGAGAAACAGGGTAAAGCCCAGCCGGTCCGCCGGACGTACGCCGGCGCTGGAGAGTTCAGGTGGGTGGGCTGCTGCGTTCATCGTGTTTCAGGTCTGCTGAGGTTGCGCGCAGTCTGACGGTTTGGGGCCGCCAGCTGCAAGCGACAAGCTCGAAGCTGTTACGTGCTTCAAGCTTTCGCCTTGGCCTGCAACTTGCCTTCGATGGCATCCATCAGGCGCTCGCCAATACGGGTGTCGTAGGCGGCGTCGATCTCGCGGATACAGGTCGGGCTGGTGACGTTGATCTCGGTCAGGTGCTCGCCGATCACGTCCAGGCCGACGAACAGCAGGCCTTTCTCGCGCAGGGTCGGGCCCACCGCCGCGGCGATTTCGCGGTCGCGCTCGCTTAGCGGGCGGGCTTCGCCGCGACCGCCGGCGGCCAGGTTGCCGCGAGTTTCGCCGGCGGCCGGGATGCGCGCCAGGCAGTAGGGCACCGGTTCGCCGTCGATCATCAGGATGCGCTTGTCGCCATCCTTGATCCCCGGCAGATAACCCTGGGCCATGATCTGCTGCTGGCCATGGTTGGTCAGGGCCTCGAGGATCACCGACAGGTTGGGGTCGCCTTCGCGGTGGCGAAAGATCATCGAACCGCCCATGCCATCGAGGGGTTTGAGAATGATGTCACGGTGCTCCTGGGCAAACTCGCGCAGAATGTCGGCACGGCGACTGACCAGGGTCGGCGGTGTGTACTGGGGAAACTGGGTGGCAAAGTATTTTTCATTGCAGTCGCGCAGGCTCTGTGGGCGGTTGACCACCAATACGCCAGCCTGTTCGGCTTGTTCCAGCAAGTAGGTCGAGTACACGAACTCGTTGTCGAAGGGCGGATCCTTGCGCATCAGGATCACATCGAGCTCGGCGAGGGGCAGATCCTGCTCCGTGCCCAGTTCGAACCAGCGCTGCGGGTCGTTGAATACACTAAGCTGTGAGAGACGGGCGCGCGCTTCACCTTTTTTCTGGTAAAGATCCTTCTGCTCCATATAGAAGAGCGACCAGCCGCGCGCTTGGGCAGCCAGCAGCATGGCCAGCGAACTGTCCTTCTTGAAGGCGATCTGGCTGATGGGGTCCATGACTATGCCGAGGCGGACGCTCATGGCAGTGTTCTCCGTAAAATGGCAGCGAATAACGTTATGTGGCGTCAGGGTGGCGCTGACAAGTCGGGTGGTCAAGGAAAAAACCTTGGCCCCGAGCGGCTTATAGATTGCATCTGGAGAGTGTGCTAAAAAGGCCCGACGATTGGGTTGTAGCCCGTCGGTGACAGGGCCTCAGGCGCACTGATATAACGCAAAATAACGACTCACCGAGGCGATGGTAGGGCAATCATGGAACAGCATTCCGAGGGTTTGAGGGTGATGGTGATCGACGATTCGAAAACGATTCGTCGTACCGCGGAAACCCTGCTGAAAAAGGTGGGCTGCGAGGTAATTACCGCAGTTGACGGCTTCGATGCCTTGGCAAAGATCGCCGATACCCATCCGAATATCATTTTTGTCGACATTATGATGCCGCGGCTCGATGGCTATCAGACCTGTGCCTTGATCAAGAACAACAGCGCTTTCAAATCCACCCCGGTGATCATGCTGTCCTCCAAGGACGGCCTGTTCGACAAGGCCAAAGGCCGCATCGTCGGCTCCGATCAGTACCTGACCAAGCCCTTCAGCAAAGAAGAGTTGCTCGGTGCGATCAAGGCCCACGTGCCGGACTTTATCCCGGTGGAGCAAGCCTCCTGACGTCTGCGGCATCGCCTCGGACGCCTATTTAAAGTATTGGGAAACACCATGGCTCGAATTCTGATTGTTGATGACTCGCCGACCGAAATGTACAAGCTGACCGCCATGCTGGAAAAGCACGGGCATCAGGTACTCAAGGCGGAAAACGGTGCGGACGGCGTGGCGCTTGCTCGCCAGGAAAAACCGGACGCGGTGCTGATGGATATCGTCATGCCGGGCCTCAATGGCTTCCAGGCGACCCGCCAGCTGACCAAGGATGCCGAGACCAGCCATATTCCGGTGATCATCGTCACCACCAAGGATCAGGAAACCGACAAGGTCTGGGGCAAACGCCAGGGCGCGAAGGATTATCTGACCAAGCCGGTCGACGAAGACACCCTGGTGAAAACCCTGAATGCGGTATTGGCCGGCTAAACACCGTGTCAGTCCGCAATTAAAAAAGAATAAGGCCGCAACAGGCATGTCGGACGCGCAAACACCTTTCCAAACCCTTCTCGATATCGACCAGCTCTGTCGCGCGCTGGCGGCCGGGCTGCCTTCGCAGCAGGCGCTGGTGCAGACCTGGAGCGGTATCGGTTTTCGCATGGGCGAGCGGTTCTTCGTCGCGCCCATGGGTGAAGTCGGCGAAGTGCTGCACGAGCCGCGTCATACCCTGCTGCCCGGCGTGAAGAGCTGGGTCAAGGGCGTGGCCAACGTGCGCGGTCGGTTGTTGCCGGTCATGGATCTCTGCGGCTTCTTCGGCCATGAGCTGTCGCCGCTGCGCAAGAAACGCCGGGTGCTGGTGGTCGATCACCAGGATGTTTTTGCCGGCCTTACGGTCGACGAAGTGTTCGGCATGCAGCATTTTCCAGTGGATACCTTCTCCGAGCGGCTGCCACCGCTGGAGGCATCCATCTCTCCTTTCATTCATGGAGTCTTCCAACGTGAACAGCCCTGGTTGGTGTTCAGCCCACACGCGCTGGCCCAGAACCCGGGTTTTCTCGACGTGGCGTATTAACAGTTTATCGGTGGGGTCGGCATTGCCGGCCTTTTGGCGTTACATGGGAACCGTAGTGCGGTCGGTCCAGGCGGGGGCCAGTAAATGAAAAAACTAAACGCAGGTAATTTGTTAGCGGGTGCGCGTAGCAGCACGTTGATTGCAGGGCTGTTTATTGTCCTGATCGTTTCCATCGTGTTGTTGTTTGCCAACTTCGCCTATATCAACACCCAGTCCAACTACGACACCGAATATATCGGCCACTCCGGTGAGCTGCGTGTTCTATCCCAGCGTATTGCGAAAAACTCCACGGAAGCGGCGGCCGGTACGGCCGAGGCCTTCGCCTTGTTGCGCGATGCCCGTAACGACTTCCAGACCCGTTGGGGCTACCTGACCGACGGCAGCGAGGAAAGTGGCCTGCCACCGGCACCCGAATCCCTGCAACCGCAGATGACCGCGGTGCAGAAGGACTGGGACACGCTGCGGCAGAACACTGACGCCATCCTCGCCAACGAACAGACCGTACTGTCGCTGCACCAGGTAGCCGCCACCCTGGCGGAAACCATTCCGCAGCTGCAGGTCGAGTACGAGGAAGTGGTCGACATCCTGCTGGAAAGCGGTGCGCCGGCGGCCCAGGTCTCGGTAGCCCAGCGCCAGTCGCTGCTGGCCGAACGTATCCTCGGTTCGGTGAACAAGGTACTGGCCGGTGACCAGGACTCGGTGCAGGCCGCCGACATGTTCGGTCGCGACGCCAGCCTGTTCGGCCGGGTACTCAACGCCATGCTCGAAGGCAACGCCGCCATGGAAATCAGCCAGGTGAGCGATGCCGAAGCCCTTGAGCGTCTGGCGGAGATTTCCGAGCTGTTCGAGTTCGTTTCCGGTTCGGTGGACGAGATTCTCGAAACCTCGCCTGAACTGTTCCAGGTGCGCGAGTCGGCCAACGTGATCTTTACCGTGTCGCAGACGCTGCTGGATCAGGCTTCGGAACTGGCTGCCGGCTTCGATGACCTGGCCGCCGGTCGGGCGCTGAATACCCTGATCGGTTATGTGCTGGGTGCCCTGGCCCTGGGGTCGATCATCCTTATCGGTCTGGTGATGGTGCGTGAAACCAACCGCCGCCTGGGTGAGACCGCCGAGAAGAACGAACGTAACCAGACTGCGATTCTGCGTCTGCTCGATGAAATCGCCGACCTCGCCGACGGTGACCTGACGGTAGCCGCGACCGTAACCGAAGACTTTACCGGTGCCATCGCCGACTCCATCAACTACTCCATCGACCAGCTGCGCGACCTGGTAGCCACCATCAACCTGACCGCCGTTCAGGTAGCCGGTGCGGCCCAGGAAACCCAGGCCACGGCGATGCACCTGGCCGAGGCTTCCGAGCACCAGGCCCAGGAAATTGCCGGTGCGTCTGCGGCGATCAACGAGATGGCCGTGTCGATTGACCAGGTATCGGCGAACGCCTCGGAGTCCTCCGCGGTAGCGGAACGTTCCGTAGCCATCGCCAACAAAGGCAACGAGGTGGTGCACAACACCATCACCGGCATGGATAACATCCGTGAACAGATCCAGGACACCTCGAAGCGGATCAAGCGCCTCGGTGAATCGTCCCAGGAGATCGGTGACATCGTCAGCCTGATTAACGACATTGCCGACCAGA
>CAZOEC010000134.1:0-12656 GCA_964578635.1 uncultured Pseudomonas sp. | reverse complement strand
TGTACTGCGTGAACATCGGCTACGGCCGCACTGAGATGGCCGAGGCGATCTACGAGCAGGCCAAGCAGCTGGCCTACTATCACACCTATGTCGGCCATACCACCGAGGGCATGGCCACCCTGTCCGAGCGTATCGTCAAGCTCGCCGGTCAGGGCATGAGCAAAGTCTACTATGGCATGTCCGGCTCGGACGCCAACGAGACCCAGCTCAAGCTGGTCTGGTACTACAACAACATCCTCGGCCGTAAGGAGAAGAAGAAGGTCATCTCCCGCGACCGCGGCTACCACGGCTCGAGCATCGCGTCCGGTTCGATGACCGGTCTGCCGGTGTTTCACGCCCACTTCGACCTGCCACTGGAGCGCATCAAACACACAGTGGCACCTGTCTACTACCGTCGTCCCGACGACGCCATGAGCGAGCTGGAGTTCTCCCGCTACTGCGCGCAGAAACTGGAGGAGATGATCCTCGCCGAAGGGCCGGACACTGTGGCGGCGATGATCGGCGAGCCGGTACTCGGCACCGGCGGCATCGTGCCGCCACCGCAGGGCTACTGGGCAGAGATCCGTAAGGTGCTGGACAAGTACGACATCCTGTTGATCGCTGACGAGGTCGTCTGCGGCTTTGGTCGCCTGGGCGTCGATTTCGGCTCGCAATACTACGAGATGAAGCCGGATTTGATCACCGTGGCCAAGGGCCTGACCTCGGCCTACCAGCCGCTGTCCGGGGTGATCGTTGGCGAGCGTGTGTGGCAGGTGCTGGAGCAGGGCACGGATACCTACGGTGCCATCGGTCATGGCTACACCTACTCTGGCCACCCGATGGGCATCGCCTCGGCCATTGCCAATCTGGACATCATCGAGCGCGAGAACCTCACCGGCAACGCCCGTGACACCGGTGCCTACCTGCAGCAGCGCATGCAGGCCACTTTTGCTGACCACCCGTTGGTCGGCGAAACGCGCGGCATCGGCCTGCTCGCGGCTCTGGAGTTCTCCAGTGACCGCAGCAAGCGGCAGCATTTCGACCCGAACCTCAAGGTCGGCCCGCAGATTTCCGCTGCCTGCCTGGAGGAGGGTCTGATCGCCCGCGCTATGCCACACGGCGACATCCTCGGCTTTGCCCCGCCTCTGGTGGTCACTCGTGACGAAATTGACGACATCGTGGCTCGCGCCGAGCGAGCGGTGAACAAGGTGACCGACAAGCTGATTAGCAGTGGTGCTTGGCAGGCGAAATAAAGCAACCCTCTCATGCGGCTGGGCTCATAAGAGTAACCAGCCGCTTTGGTTATCGGTGGTTTTCTGGGGATTGGAATGCAACAAGAACTGACCCTGCACGATATCTATCTAGCGCGCCAACGTATCGCCGGGTTGGCCTTGCGATCACCGATGGTGCGCTCCGAATCGTTGTCGCGGCGCTGGAACTGCGAGGCGTGGCTGAAACTGGACAACCTGCAGCCGACCGGTGCCTTCAAGCTGCGTGGTGCCACTAATGCGTTGCTCGGCCTTGATCCGGCGCAGCGGGCGCGTGGCGTGGTGACCGTGTCCACCGGTAACTTCGGTCGCGCCCTGGCCTATGCCGGGCAGCGCCTGGGTATTCCGGTCACCGTGTGTATTTCGCGTCTGGTACCCAACAACAAGGTCGAGGCGTTGCGCGCCAGCGGTGCCGAGTTGGTGATCCATGGCAACTGTCAGGATGACGCCGACACCGAGGCACACCGTCTGCGCGATGAGCAAGGCCTGGCCTATATCTCGCCGTTCGACGATCCGCTGGTGATTGCTGGCCAGGGCACCTGTGGCCTGGAGATCATGGAGGAGCAGCCAGATATCGACCTGGTGTTTGCCGGCCTGTCCGGCGGCGGCCTGATAGCCGGTCTGGGCCTGGCGCTGAAGAGCATCAATCCGGCAGTCGAGCTGGTCGGCGTGAGTATGCGCGAAGGCGCGGCGATGCTTGAGAGCCTGGCTGCTGGCCATCCGGTGCAGGTCCCCGAGGTGGCGTCGCTGGCCGACAGTTTGGGTGGCGGTATTGGCTTGGACAACGCCTGGACCTTCGCCACGACCCAGCGTTACATGGATCGCGGCTACAAGGTTGATGAGGCGCAGATCGCCCGCGCCATGCTGCACTTCCTGCACGAGGAGAAGATGTTGGTGGAGGGGGCGGCCGCCGTCGGTGTCGCCGCCGTCGAACAGCATCGGCTGGATCTGTCTGGACGTCGCGTGGCCTTCGTGGTCAGCGGCCAGAACCTGTCAAATGAAACCTTTGCCGAGGCCTGCCGCCTGGCCGGAGAGCATCCTTATGCACATCTATAAGCGCAAGCAGATCGCCGAGCGGGTCAAACTCGATCAGGCCGCCCTGGAGGCGGTCGAGGCCGGTTTCGCCGCCCTCGGCCGTGGCGAGGTGGAGATGCCGCCGATCCTCAGCATGAACATTGCCGAGAGTAACGGCGAGGTCGATGTGAAGACCGCACATATCCGCGGCTGGCCGCGTTTCGCAATTAAAATCAGCCCGGGCTTCTTCGACAATCCCTCGCTCGGTCTGCCTAGCCTTAATGGCCTGATGCTGCTGTTCTCGGCCAAGACCGGGCTGGTCGAAGCGGTCTTGTTCGACGAGGGCTACCTGACCGACATCCGTACCGCGCTGGCCGGTGCCATCGCCGCCAAGCATCTTTCGCGCACCGATGCACGCAGCGTCGCGGTGATCGGAGCAGGCCTGCAGGCAGAGCTGCAGGTGGCTGCCTTGTGCCTGGTGCGCGACATCCGCGAGGTGCATGTGCACGCGCGTGATCGAATCAAAGCCGAACTCTATGCTACTCGTATCCGGGCCCATCACGGCTTGCCGGTGACCGTGCACACCAGCGCCGCCAGCGCCTGTGCCCATGCCGACATCGTGGTCACCACCACTCCGGCTCGCGAGCCAGTATTGCGCTGGAGTGACCTTCCTAAAGGTATCCACGTTACCGCCATGGGCTCTGATAACCCCCATAAGAACGAGCTTGAACCGACTATTCTGGCCAGCGCCGACCTGCTCGTGGTCGACCGTCTCAGCCAGTCACAGGCCCTCGGCGAGCTGCACCACGCGCCGGCCCTGCAGCGTGAGGTGTTCGAACTGGGTAGCCTGATTGCGCAGGGTTGCACCCTGCGCAGCAGTGCTGAGCAGATCAGTGTGTGCGATCTGACCGGCACTGGGGTGCAGGACACCGCGATTGCCAACTATGCGGCACGTCTGCTCGAGGAGACCTGAGATGAGCGCTTCTTTCACCGATTTCCAGAAGCTACAACGGGTCTTCCCCTTTCAGCGTGCTGCTGATGACGGACATGTGCGCTTGGGTCTGGTGCAGCTTGCCAGTGATTTCACCCTGGAAAACGAGTGGCGTCAGTTGCTCGGTGAGCGGGTCGAGCTATACAGCACCCGCACCCCTTGTAGCCCCACCGTGACTGCCGAAGGGTTGCGCGGTCTGGCGCAGACTCTTGCCCAGTCCAGTGAGCTCTTGGTGCCTGGTTTGCCGCTGGACGTGCTGGCCTTCGGTTGCACTTCCGGGAGCATGCTGATAGGCGAACAGGAGGTGACGCGCTTGCTCAACCAGGCCCATCCGGGGGTTCCGGTCAGCAATCCCTGGAGTGCGGTCAAGGCCGCTTTGCGGGGCCTTGATGCACGGCGTATTGCCGTGCTTACACCCTATATCGGCGAGGTCAACTATCCACTCTGTCAGGGGCTACAGCAGGCTGGTCATGAGGTGGTGGCCTTCGGCACCTTTGCCGTACTGGAAGACGCCGAGATCCCGCGTATCCCTGCGGAGGCGATTGAGGCCGCAGCGCTGGAGTTGCTCGCCGGGCAACGGGTCGATGCGTTATTTCTCGCTTGCACCAACCTGCGTACCCTGGGCCTGCTCGACGCACTGGAAAAACGCCTCGGCCTTCCGGTTATTTCAAGTAACCAGGCGATGTTCTGGCACGCTTTGCAACTGGCCGGTTGCGTGCATCGCCCGCAGGGCTTTGGCAGTTTACTGGTCGACAGTTGTGGGCGGATCTGAAGGTGACCTGCACGGCACGTGGCCCCGAACGTTGAGGCAACAGGCTCTTGCAGGATGTGTTTGAGCGCAGCGATAGCCATCAATTGCCAGTCATATAAGGAAGCCAAAAGTGCAGGATAGACAGAAGGGCTTGTTGCTCACTGCTCTGGGGATGCTGGTGATATCGCCAGATGCCCTGGTACTGCGCTGGTTGGCCGGCGATGCCATGCAGATCCTGGCCTGGCGTGGTCTGCTGATGGCGTTCGGTCTCGGCCTGCTGTTGACCTGGCGCTATCGCAGCGGGCTGTCTGGGGCATTTCACCGCTGCGGTTGGACCGGAGTCGGCTGCGCGCTTTGCTACTGCTTCAGCACTCTGTGTTTTGTCCATGCCATGGGTTTGGCCGGGGCGGCCAGTACGTTGCTGATCTTCAGTCTGTCGCCGCTCATCGCTGCCGCCTTGGCATGGGTCTGGTTAGGCGAGCGCCTGGCCCTGCGGACGCTGCTGGCGATTCTGTTGTGTCTGGGTGGTGTGTTGTTGATCGTCGTCGATGAGTCACCGGGCAGCAGCCTAGTTGGCAATCTGCTGGCGCTGGTGGCGGCCACGTTGCTGGCCGGCAACTTCACTCTGGCACGTAGCCAGCCGGCGGTGGACATGAGCCCGGCATTAATCCCCGGTGCGCTGCTAGTGTCGCTGCTGGGATTCATCTTTGGTGGCACCCCGGATTTTACCGTGCAGCAGTGGTCGGTGCTGGCACTGATGGCCGGCGTGCTGCTGCCACTGGCATTTATGCTGATTCAGCTCGGTCCGCGTTGGATCAGCGCCACCGAGGTCGGCTTGTTACTGCTATTGGAAGTGGTGCTGGGACCCTTGTGGGTCTGGTGGCTGCTCGACGAGGCCCCTAGCACCCAGGTCTTGCTGGGTGGCAGCATCATTCTCCTGGCGCTACTTGCTCACAGCCTGCTTAGCTGGCGAGGTGAGCCCGCACCTGTAGCAGTCTAAGCGGCTATATCTGGATGGTGTGCAGCAACTTTTCCTTGAGTGCGCTAGCGAGAGTATTTCAAGCACTTTGAGCTGACCGATATCATCGATGCATGGGCACAATTGACGATGGCAGCGGTTCTTCAACAGTTTAAAAGTGAGGGCAGGCATTAGCGCTCTCGTTTGTGACTCGGGCCGGCGATGCCGACCCAAGCCCAGCGCTTATAGCGTCAAGGACAGCTCCAGGAACTGTTGCTCGCTACACTGCCGCGAGCGTATCCGTTGGTGAGTACGGCTCAGAAAACCCACCTCGAATGCCCTCCGCTCAATGGCGCGGGGAAGCAAATCGCGCTCAGCGATCATGGTCGCCCACAGCCAACCACCCCTGGCGTTGTCGAGCCAGTACTGAGCCAGCTTCACTCCTTGATTGAAAGCCTGTCTGCAGTCTGCTGCCCAGTTGATTTCCATACCTGGATGGCCATCTTGCGGAGGAAGGCAAGTCATGATGCCTTTGCTCATCGGGCACCCCTCGCGCTTCGGAAAGCGCGCGGCGGTAAAGCAGCACCAACTCATCCAGCAGGGCCAAGGCTGAGTAGGCCGCAACTCTTAGGCGTAAGTTATGCGCCTGAAAACCATCCAGTTCAGCTATCTGATCCAACAGATTGCCGAGCATGGTTGCTCGCAGCTTGGTGGCAGCCTCGACGGGGAGGGCAGAGCGTTCGGATTCGTGCAGCGGACTTGGCCGCCTTGAAAAAGGGACAACGCAGGATTGTTATGAGCAACGCACTCTAGGCAGCCAATTAGGTTTCAACAGCCGTTTTGTCGATAGGTTCTGCTAGCTCACTATCTGCCGGCAGATCTTCCTGCGACTCGCCCAGCTGCGTTTCCTCGGCCGGCGGCTTGCCCAGCCACTCATTGGTTGACTGTTGCACTTCATCCAGCTGTTTATTGAGTTGCTGCAGGGTCTCATCGACCGTTTCGCGAGCTACGTCTTGCACCGCCTGCTCAGCCTTCTCGGCCAGTTTCTGCGCCGATTGCTCGGCTGCGTCGCAGCCGGCCAAGCCCCCCAGTAATAGCCCCATAGCTGTCAATTGCAGCGTTTTGTTCATTACCGCCTCCATTGTTTAGAGTTGCCAATTCGACAGGAGGCAGCCGACTAGCTGCCTCCACCTGTTTTGATTTACCCCAGCGGGCCAGCCGAGGCCGCCTGGCCGCGAGTTTTCCAAAGTGACAGCAGCACGCCACCCAGCAGCAGAGCCAGCGTCACACTCAAGGAGATTACCGATGGAATCTTGCCAATGATGCCAACCAGAAAGATCTTGCCGCCGATAAACACCAGCACCAGTGCAAGGGCATACTTGAGGTAGGCGAAGCGGTGAATCATCGCCGCCAGGGCAAAATACAGCGCACGCAAGCCAAGGATGGCAAAGATGTTCGAGGTGTAAACAATGAAGGGGTCCCGAGTGATGGCGAAAATCGCCGGCACGCTGTCGACAGCGAACACCAGGTCGGCACACTCAATCAGCACCAGGGCCAGGAATAGCGGCGTGGCCCAGACCACGTACTTGCCGTTGGCATCCGCCTGGCGGACGAAGAAGCGCCCTTCATGCAGCCGCTCGGTCACCCGCATGTGCTTACGCAGGTACTTCACAAGAAAGTTTTGGCTAAGGTCCGGGTGGTCATCTACCTTGCTGAACAACATCTTCACGCCGGTCAACAGCAGGAAGATACCGAACACATAGAGAATCCAGTCGAACTCGGATATCAGCGCAGCACCCAGGCCGATCATGATCGCGCGCAGTACGATCACCCCGAGAATGCCCCAGAACAACACCTCATGCTGGTACTTACGCGGGATGGCGAGGAAGCTAAAGATCATCGCCATAATGAATACGTTGTCCATCGACAACGACTTCTCGACCAGAAAACCGGTGTAGAAATCCATCCCGGCGTCACCACCCTTGACCTGCCAGACCCAGAGGCCGAACAGCAAGCCAGCCGTGATGTAGCCAGCAGACAGCAGCAGACTTTCAGGAACGCCGATTTCTCGATGCTCACGGTGAAGTACCCCGAGGTCAAAGACCAACAGGCCAATCACTATGCTGATAAAGACGAGCCACAACCAGGTGGCGGTGCCGAGAAATTCGGCCATGAAGAACGGTTCTAGGGCAGTCATGAGCCCCTCCTTAAGTGTCGAAGTTGTACAAACTACAACTCCGACATGGCAGCGGTTAGCTGTCAGAGGGGCCCGGCGTTGCACGCGAAAATTTAGAGAGACTCGCAGGACTTCTCAATCGAGGAAGGATTGCAAGGTATTTCAAAACGGTGGGCCGCTACTCAAGGTGGAGTTTCGTTAGACAGAAACTGAGCAAACCCAGCTTCCGTCTGGCAGAAGTCGACCCAAAAGCAGCCACTGAAAAAATTTGACCGCCATTCACTTCGGCAGTTGACCCGACAATGGTCAATCGCTTCAAGCTGGCTTAATTAGTTTCTATCGTTTTTAGGTACGCTTGAGGAGCAGCCGCCAACCGTTCTGACGCCGTATGGCCGCAGAACGTACGGTGGTATAAACCGGTAACCGAGGGAACCGGCTAGACATAATCATGCCGACCCTTGATTAGGCTGTGTCAAAAGACTGCATGGGATAACCTTGCTCCACATTTCAACTGAAGCTGCGGACTGAACGATGGGTTTTGAACAACTAGCTGAGTTACGCGACCGCCTGCGGGCCGAAAAAGTGCCGGTAAAGCCTGATAGTACGAAGCACCGTGCGCGGAAGCCTTCTCTTCGGGAGCAAGACCCTGCGGTTGAAGCGATCTGGTTATTGCAGAAGCACTTTCCATTAGCTTTTCCGGTCAGTCCCACCCCCAAAGTTCCGCTAAAGGAAGGCATCTTCAAGGACGCCGAGCAACATCTGGAGTTGCTCGGAATAACCAGCGAACAGCTCAAGCAGGGCATCGCTACCTGGTGTCGAGGAAGTCGATACTGGGCATGCATGACGGAGAATGCGGCGCGCTTGAACTTAAGCGGCCAGGCAGAGGGCATGGTGACAGTGGCTCAGGCTCTGCATGCGAAGCATCAGGCTACGCGGCAGCGCGGACAAGCTAGACGGAATCAGACAAAGCCGAAAGCGCTCACACAGGACAAGGCTGCCGAAACCGCAGTGGAACAGATCGTGGATTAAAGGATCACTCGCGGTCGGCACTGAGTCGCTCAATCACTGAGAAAGTGCGCGAGGTGATGATGATGCGGTCGCCTACCCGCGGGCAGAGGTTGTCCGCTCCGCCGTTTACGGTTGTCCAAGCTCGTTAAATGTTCCTGTGCCGGTGGCCCTAAATGCCACAGGGACTTTTGCGGGGAAACGTTGAAAATCGTTAGATTGCGTGGGGCTTCGGTTGCAGCGAGCGCCCTAGGTAATGCCAGATAAATCAGAAGTTTAGAACACGTTAGCCTGCATGGGGTGCTAGGGGGTGAGTGTTCGAATCACTCCGTCCCGACCATATAATTCAAGCATTAGAGCCTGGTCAGTGATGACCAGGCTTTTTTGTGTCAGGGACTTTTGAGAGGTTCTCGGTCGGGAGGTAAGGTGGAACATGTCGAGTCTGTGAGGCTCTACAGCCCAATTGTTTAAGGGGGGAGATTTAATTAGTCCAACCCACCATTTGAATCAACAACGCAGCTATCTGGTCTGTTGCTTCACTCCCTAATCCGACTATTCTGGCTTCCCCAGCTAGGCAGGTCGTTCTATTTTTATCAACCGTTCGTCGGCCGACGAGCGGTTGTAGTGCCGCAGCGTGCAGAAAATCCAGCCGAGAAAATGGTGGGTATTAAAGCGGGTATCAGTTTGCGTATTTCTTTGGTTTATCCATTTAAAATCAGTAGCTTATGAATCAAAGAAAGATCATCCATGTCGATTGCGACTGCTTCTATGCCGCCATCGAGATGCGTGACGATCCCGCCCTGGCGGGCAAGCCGCTGGCGGTGGGCGGCTCGGCGGACAGGCGTGGGGTGATTGCCACCTGCAACTATGAGGCGCGCGCCTATGGCGTGCGTTCGGCCATGGCGTCCGGTCAGGCCCTGAAGCTGTGCCCTGATCTGTTGATCGTCAAGCCGCGGATGGATGCCTACAAGGCGGTATCGCGGGAGATCCAGGCGATCTTTCGCGAGTACACCGAGCTGATCGAGCCGTTGTCGCTGGATGAGGCCTACCTGGATGTAACGGGCAGCCCGCATTTTGCCGGCAGCGCCACGCGCATCGCCCAGGATATCCGCCGGCGGGTGTCCCAGGACCTGCATATCACCGTCTCGGCTGGGGTGGCCCCGAACAAGTTTCTGGCGAAGATCGCCAGCGACTGGAAAAAGCCCAACGGCCTGTTTGTGATCACCCCGGATCAGGTCGAGGATTTTGTCGCCGCCTTGCCCGTCAGCAAGCTGCATGGCGTCGGCAAGGTCACCGCGGACAAGCTCGCGCGCCTGGGGATACGCACCTGCAGCGACCTGCGCGAGTGGAACAAGCTGGCCCTGGTCAGGGAGTTCGGCAGTTTTGGCGAGCGCCTGTGGGGCTTGGCGCGGGGGATCGACGAGCGTGCGGTGCAGACCGACAGTCGCCGGCAGAGCGTCAGCGTGGAAAATACCTACGACAAGGATCTGCCGGATCTGCCCGCTTGCCTCGAGCAGCTACCGCAGCTACTCGCCGAACTGGACCGACGCATGGCGCGGCTGGACCAGAGTTATCGGCCGGACAAGCCCTTCGTCAAGATCAAGTTCCACGATTTCAGCCAGACCACCCTGGAGCAGGCCGGGGCCCGGCGCGATCTGCACAGTTACCAGTTGCTGATAAGTGCAGCCTTTGCCCGGGGCAACAAACCGGTGCGGCTGCTCGGGGTGGGGGTGCGCCTGCATGATTTGCGTGGCCGCCATGAGCAGCTGGAGCTGTTCGCGCCCTAGGGTGGACATGCCGCAGGCTTGTCCACCTTGACGCCTGGTGTGGCGCGCCCTCTGGGGGCACGCGGCGCACCCTACGCACTGTGGGACTTAGTTGTCTTCAGACCACAGCCGGATCGGCTTGCCGTTGGCCGGCCACAGTTGCAGCTGGCCGATATCGTTGAAGTCCCAGCGCTGGACCTTGCTCAGGCTGTCGAGAAAACGCGCTTCCTGCTCCATCAGCGCCTCTGCGCACATCTTGCGGGTGCTGCCGGCGGCGCTGAAGCTGAGCGTGTCGCCATCGAGCTGGTAACCGGCGAACCAGTGGTTGCAGCCGGCGTTGCCATAGGCGCGGCCGTCGTCGCCGAGGGTGATGGTCAGGTGGCTGCGGTCGATCAGCGGACGTTCGCCGATCCATTCCACCTTATAGCTGTGTTCGGTTTCCAGCTGCGGCGCTGTAGCGGCGCAGCCGAGCAGGCCGGCGGCCAGCAGGCCGGTAGTGAGTAGGTGTTTCATGCAACCTCCTTGTCGATGCATTGCGGGCACAGGTGCCGGTTGTTCTGTTTGCGCCAGCCGAGTTCAGTGATGCGCGCTTCGGCGGCCGGTGCCTGGGCTTTCTTGCCGAGGGCTGCATCCACGGCGAATTCGAAATCCAGTTGCGCCTGGCAGCTGTCGCATTTGACCTGCCAGTTGAATATTGCCAACTCGCCAAAGACCGGGCCCGTGGCCACTGCCACCCACTGGCCGCGGGGGGTGATCAGATGGCGGACCTTGTCGGCCTGCAGGCGCATGGACAACTCGCGGCTGCCCTTGAGGGTCACCAGCAGAACGTCGCCGCTCTGGATCGAGCCGCCGTTGCCGGTGACCTGATAGCGACCGGGTGCCAGTGCGCGGCATTCAATCAGGGTGTGTTCGGGGTTGAGCAGGTTGTAGCGAAAGTCGTGTTCGGCCATGGGTCCTCCGGCAGGGTCTGTTGACGTTTCGTTCGCGGCCGCGCCGGAGCCTGTTTTAGCGCGAGGCAAGGCACGAGACACGAAGTTTGGTTGTTCCAAATGAGTGTCGAGAAACGCAGTATCGCGCTAAAACAGGCCCGGCCCTTCGGGTTGCGCGCAAAATCTCGCCATGCGGTGTTGGAGGACTTGGCAAGGGAACACCATTACCGGCGTCCTCCGCCTAGCCTGGCGAGATTTTTCGCAGCAACGCGGTTCGCGACGAAACGTCAACAGACCCTGGACGCAAATGCTATCACGCAGTGGCGTGCACCAGATTGATCGGCGTGCCCGCCAGCCAGGCAGCGATATTGTCGCGGGTGGTGGCGGCAATCGCGGCCAGGGCTTCGTGGGTCAGAAAGGCCTGGTGCGCGGTGATCAGGACATTGGGGAAACTCAGCAGCCGGGCCAGCACATCGTCCTGCAGCGGCAGGTCGGAACGGTCCTCGAAGAACAGCTCGGCTTCCTCTTCATAGACATCCAGGCCCAGGTAGCCCAGCTGGCCGCTTTTCAGCGCGCCGATCAGCGCCGGGGTGTCGATCAGTGCGCCGCGCCCGGTGTTGATCAGCATCGCCCCGGCTTTCATCTGCTGCAGGCGCTGGGTATTGATCAGATGGTGAGTGGCTGCGTTGAGCGGGCAGTGCAGGCTGATGATGTCGCTGCGCGCGATCAGCTCGTCGAGTTCGACCTGGCGTGCGCTAAGGTTTGCCAGATTAGCGACGGGGTAGGGGTCGTTGATCAGCAGCTGGCAGCCGAAGCCGGCCATGATCCGCGCGAAGGTCAGACCGATCTGCCCGGCACCGATGATGCCGACGTTCTTGCCGTGCAGGTCGAAGCCGGTCAGGCCGTGCAGCGAGAAGTCGCCCTCGCGGGTGCGGTTGAAGGCGCGGTGGGTGCGGCGGTTGAGGGTCAGAATCAGGGCCAGGGCATGTTCGGCCACGGCGTGGGGCGAGTAGGCCGGGACCCTGACGACGCTGAGGCCGAGCTGCTCGGCGACGGGCAGGTCGATATGGTTGTAGCCGGCCGAGCGCAAGGCGATCAGCCGCGTGCCACCGGCGGCCAGACGCCTGAGCACCGGAGCGCTGAGGTCGTCATTGATAAAGGCGCAGACCACCTCGCAGTCCTTGGCCAGGTCGACACTGGCCAGGTTGAGGCGCGCTTCCTGGAAGCTCGTATGCCAGGACGCGGGCAGGTTGGCGGCCAGAAAGCTCTGCTGGTCGTAGCTTTTGCTGCTGAACAGAATCATGCGCATGGCGGTTTCCGGTGGCTATGGGTCAGGCGCTGACGCTGGCTTCATTGGCCAGGCGCTCGATGGCGGCGTCGAGTTCGTCGAGGGCCTGGTTGGCTGCCGGATCATTCTGTTTCAGCAGGGTTTCGCTGCGCTGGCAGGCGGCGCGCAATTGCGGCACGCCACAGTAGCGGGTGGCCCCGTGCAGACGATGCACGCGTTCGATCAGCGCGCTGCGCTCGCCGGCCTGGCGCGCCTGACGAATGGCCTGGCGGTCCGTCGGCAAGCCGGCCAGCAGCATGTTCAGCATATCGGCGGCCAGGTCGGGTTTGCCGGCGGCCAGGCGCAGGCCCTCGGCGGCATCCAGGACGCTGAGGTCGTAGCGCGGGCCACTTTCGCTCGGCTGTTCGACGGCCTGATTGCGCAGCGCCAGGCCGGTCCACTTGAGCACCACCTGGGCCAGCTGGCGTTCGCTGATGGGTTTGGTCAGGTAGTCGTCCATGCCGCTTTGCAGCAGTGCGCGTTTTTCGTTGG
>CAZOEC010000133.1:0-12669 GCA_964578635.1 uncultured Pseudomonas sp. | reverse complement strand
TCATGGCCGGGCCTTGCATCAGGGCGGCCATCGACGCGATGTTGATGATCTTGCCTTTGCTTTTTTCCAGCAGCGGCAGGAAGGCCTTGCAGCCCTTGACCACGCCCATCAGGTTGATCGCGATCTGCCAATCCCAGTCTTCCAGCGACAACTCGCTGAAGAAGCCGCCCGACGCCACGCCGGCATTGTTGACGATCACATCGATGCCGCCGAAACGCTCTTCGCAGGCCTGGGCCAGCGCCGTCAGCTGACTGTAATCGCGTACATCGCAACGCTGGGTAAAGCCATCGCCGCCAGCGGCACGGACCAGCTGCAGGGTCTCGACCAGGCCCGGCTCGTTGACATCGGAAAGCGCCAGCTGCCAACCCTCACGCGCCCACCGCAGAGCGATTTCGCGACCCAAACCCGAACCCGCGCCGGTAATCATCATGCGATTTTGCATATAAAGGCTGCCTTGTTGTGCTGTGGTAGATGGCCCCAGTGTAGCGAAGGAATTATCCCGCCCCATGCTCCATCAACCTTATGAATGACGGCATAGCACCAGCCGCGGAGCAGCGGTCACAACCCGGAAAGCCATGTCGTGCATCTGGGCCCTTGGGACGGGTAAAAATGAAGGCTTAAGTGTTGCCAGCAGTGCTGGTGGGTGCTGCGAAACCTGTAGGAGCGGCGGGGACGCCGGGTCATTGACCGCGATTCGCGGGCAAGCCCGCTCCTACAAGGGCTGAGCATGTCGACAACAGCCAACTCAGGCATAGCCAAAATGAAGACCAGGTTCAAATGTCGCAAAGATGTAGGAGCACGCCACGCGTGCGAATCGCCGGCATGGCGGGGGGCCGCCCAGCGGAGTGCCGCCCAGCGGGGTGCCGCCCAGCCGCTCCTGCAACCCGATGGCTAATGGCGCATGGGACTAATACTCTGTGACGCGACGTTAGCCGCGTCGCCAGGGCCTGCGGCGCACAAGCAGCCCGGCATAGATCAGCGCATTCAACAGCAGCACAAAAGCCCCGAGCCACAGTTGCACCTGCGGCGTAAGACCCGCCGGGTAGATCACCGGCACCAGGTAATGCTCGACAAAACCGCCGGCATAACCCGCCTGCCCGGCAGCCTGACGCAAACTGTTCTCTAAGGGCGTCAGCGGGCATTGCAGGTGCAGCACCTCCACCGTCACGCCCCACAGCGCCGCCGGCACATGCAGCCAGATCAGTCGAGGCCAGCGCCACACCAGCAGGCCGCCGAACAGTACAAAGACAATAAACAGCAGATGAAAAAGCAGCACGGCATCCGCGGCCAGCAACACAAACATCGCAACGCCCTTCCCGATTCGACCAACCGCCCACAGGGTAACCCCACCACAGCGCAATCACAGCCTCCAAAGCTCGGGCATAGGGGTTCAGCGCAGTCCGGGAAAGGGATGCAGGCGAGGCTGATATGGGGCTCAGGGGATTCGTAGGAGCGGCCCATGGCCGCGAATAGGGCATGCTCGGCAAAGTCATCGCGGACATGGACTAGGCGTCCCCCGCTCCTGCGTTCTGCGAGACCGGCGCAGGAACATAGGATCTACCGAGAACGGCGCATAAATGCGGCCCACAAAAAATGCCGTTCACTTGAATTAAGTAAACGGCATTCGGGTGAATAACCGGTCTTTCGATATACGCCCAGGGGCGTCAGTTAATACTCAACTTGTCGCGATTCTTTTCCAGAATCGCAGGCCCGATACCTTTGACCTCAAGCAACTCGTCCACCGAAGCAAAGTCACCGTGCGCCTCGCGGTAAGCCACGATGGCCTCCGCCTTGACCTGACCGATGCCCAGCAACTCGCGTTGCAGGGTAGCAGCGTCGGCGGTATTGAGATTGACCATGGCAGCGGTGGCGACCTGAACAGGTTCGCCCGGACTGGCTGACTTCGAGGATACCTCGGCCGCCGAAACCACCAGCGACATCGAGGCAAGTAGAGCAAACAGCAGAGCAGAGAGTTTCAGTTTCAACATGGCGAGAGTCCTTCCGTGGTTGTTATTCAGAAACGCGGGACTTCCTGCTCCGCGTTTTCTCAAAACTAGCCGCTGTTGGAAAGCTGTCAAATAACCGTTGAATATTTTTTTGTCGCAATAGTCATTCAATCCAGGCTGAAGACCTGAACAATAGCCGGTCCAGTTCTTCGAACACCACCTACCGAGAACAGCCGGTGCGCGCGGCGCACCCTACGTAGAGCGCCCGCCGGAGAGACGCCCCCCTGACTTCGAGGTTAGGGTTCTCTCTGCTGCTGGGTATGAATCCAGTCAACAATCTCGCCTTCCGGCCTATAGCCACTAACGCTTTCGCGCAGCAGCTGGCGCACGTGGTCGTAGTCGTCGCGCTCGACCGCGTTGAGCAAATCCGTCAGCAGAACCTTGAACAGGTTCCAGGGCAAATACTCTTCATTGGCGCGCTGGATCATCGGGTGCTCGGTCGGGCTGACGTCGCCACCGATCAGCAGCTCCTCGTAGAGTTTTTCGCCAGGGCGCAGACCGGTAAACTCAATGGCAATATCGCCCTGGAGATTGTTCTCCGAACGTACACTCAGGCCGCTGAGGTGAATCATCTTTTCGGCCAGAGCGGCAATTCTCACCGGCTGCCCCATATCCAGCACAAATACATCCCCGCCCCGGCCCATGGCACCTGCTTGAATCACCAACTGGGCGGCCTCAGGAATGGTCATAAAATAGCGGGTGATGTTGGGATGGGTGACAGTGACCGGTCCCCCCTTGCGAATCTGCTCATGGAACAGGGGAATCACCGAACCGGAGGAGCCCAGCACGTTGCCGAAGCGCACCATACTGAAGCGCGTCTTGTTGACCCGATGCAGACCCTCTTCATCGCGAAACAGCACTGGGGCCGCTTCACCACTAAGTGCCTGCAGGGCCATCTCCGCCAGACGCTTGCTGCTCCCCATGACGTTGGTCGGGCGCACCGCCTTATCGGTGGAGATCAGTACAAAATGTTCGACCCCCGCCTTTATCGCCGCCTGAGCGGTAAGGATGGAGCCCAATACATTGTTCAGCACGCCTTCGGCGATATTGTGCTCGACCATCGGCACATGCTTGTAGGCCGCCGCGTGGTACACCGTATTGACCGCCCAGGTGCGCATCACATCCAGCACGCGCCCGGCATTGCGGATCGAACCCAGGATAGGCACCAGACGCACCGCCAGGGACTCGCGGCGCAAACGCTGCTCCAGTTCGTTATGAATGCTGTAGAGATTGAATTCGCTGTGCTCGAACAACAGCAAGGTCGCGGGCCTGGCTGCGACAATCTGCCGGCATAGTTCCGCACCGATGGAACCACCGGCCCCGGTCACCATTACCACCCGGTCCTGGATGCAGCGCTCCAGCAACGCCATATTGGGCGGCACCACGTCACGCCCAAGCAAGTCGGCAATCGCCACTTCCTGCAGATCGTCGACCTTGACCCGGCCACTGGCCAGGTCCATAAAATCCGGCACGCTGCGCACATGCAACGGAAAGCCTTCGAGCAACTCGAGAATTTCCCGCCGCCGCGAGCGGGACAGCGAGGGAACCGCCAGAAGAATTTCCTGAGCGCCAGTGTCGTCGATCATCCGCTGAATATGCGCGGGCCTGTATACCTGCAAGCCGGCAATGATCTGCGTGGAAATGCTTTTATCGTCGTCGACAAACGCCACCGGCTGCACCGAGCGTCCCGCGCGCAGGGCTGCCACCAGCTGATTGCCCGCCGCCCCCGCCCCGTAGATCGCGACCTTGGGCAGCGCATCACGTCGCCCGGCATTGCCGAAAGACAACTGGCGCGCCGCCACATACCAGTCGCCCATAAAGTACTGGCGCATCAACAGACGCAAACCGCCCACCAGCAACAGGCTGAACCACCAGTAGTTGAACACAAGGGAACGAGGCACCAGGGCCGGCGCACCTCGGTACCAGTAAACCGCCAGGGACAGAAGCAGAGCGGCAAGCGTCACCGCCTTGAAGATCGCCACCAGGGCGTCATTGCCGAAATAACGCATCACGGCGCGGTACATGCCCAGACGAATAAACAGCGGAATGGCGATAACCGGCGCAGCGATAAACAGCCAGGCATGATCGCCAAATGGATCGATCCGCTTGTCGAACCCTAGCCGTACGACAAACGCCAGCCATAGCGCCGACCAGACCAGCACAACGTCCACTATCACTTGCAGCAAACGCTTGTAGCGCCGCGGCAGACGCAACAATGCAGTGCGCAGCTTATCCGTCATCCTCTCCCACCATCGCTCACCCGGAGCAACCGCAACCCATCGAACGATGGGCGCGCACAGCTTAGCGCAACGCGGTTTGGCATAGCCAAGGCAATCATCTAATCGGCGACTCCGGCACGCAGTTTCCAGGCCAGCCCCAGCAGCGGGATATAGGCGAGCATCAGGCCCGCAAGGCCATCCAACCCGCCCAGCACCACCCACAGCGCAATTGGCAATAGCCAACACAGGTTCAACAGCGCCGCACCCAGGGTGACCGGCAAATGTCCGCCATAGCGCCGCGCCGCGTGCTGGTAGGCATGACTGCGATGCGCCTCGTACACCCGCGCGCCGCCGAGCAGACGCCGCACCAGTGTCAGTGTGGCGTCGACCACGAAGACCCCCAGCAAAATCAGCCAGGCCCAGAACAGATCGGCCGAGACCCAGGCCGCCTGCAACAGCATCACGCCCAGCACCATGCCGAGAAAACCACTCCCCGCATCGCCCATGAAAATCCGTGCCGGCGGGACGTTCCAGTAAAAGAACCCCAGCACAGCACAAGCCAGCGCCAGCGGTGCCCATAACAGTTCGCCATGCCCACTCACGGCGTACAGCACCGAGCCCCCCAGGCAGACGGCGAGCGCCTCCACGCTGGCAATGCCATCGATGCCGTCCATAAAGTTATAGAGGTTCAATAACCAGACCAGACCCAAAGCGGCCAGCCCATGCCCCAGCCAGCCCAGATCCAGCGAAGCCCCCATCACCTCAACGGGCGGCATCCCACCGAGCCAGTACAGCGCCCAGCCGGCCGCAGCGAAATGCCCCAGAAGACGCCAGCGAGCCGGAATATGACCATGATCGTCGAGCAAGCCCAGCGCCGCGACCCCGCTACCGGAACCTAGCATCGCCCACATCACCGCACTGTCCAGCCCACCGCGGTAGGCCAGCCAGGGCAAGGCCAGGAGAAAAGCCAGCACCAACGCCACACCACCACCACGGGGGGTCGGCACCGAATGGGAACTGCGGCCGTTAGGAATATCCAGCAGGCTGCGCGCCAAGGCATAGCGCCGCATCCGCCCGGTAAGGAACCAGGACAGCAGTAGGATCAGGAGCAACAAGCCGATCATCATTGAGCAGGCCGCGCCAGGAAATCTTCAGCGGTTGCCCTCAAGGCCTCAGCCGCTGCATGCGCGGGCTGCCAGCCCAGCAGTGTCCTGGTCTTGTCGATATCCACACGCAGCTCGCCGCACAGACGCTGAGCCAGCGAGCCCCGGCCCAACAGCTGCAAGCCACTGCGCAACCAGCTACGCGGGACCGGCAGCAAACGGGCAGGACGCTGCAGTGAGCGGGCCAGATGCCTTGCCAGTTCAGCGACGGACCAGTCATCGCCATCGCTGACCATAAAGGTCTGGTTCGCCGCCGCAGGATGCGCCAGGCAGATCAGCAAAAGATCCAGCAAATTGTCCAGTGCAACCAGGCTACGCCGGTTATCGAGCGCCCCCAAAGGCAACGGCAGGCCGCGGGCCAGGCCGCCCATCAGGCGCTGGAAGTTGGCCCGGACCCCGGGACCATAGACCAGCGGCGGCCTGATGATTACCCACTGCATACCCGTGCGCTCACACAGGGCCTGCAGGGCCTGCTCGGCCTCCCACTTGGAGAGCCCGTAGGCGTCGCCCGGACAAGGTTGATCGGCTGCGCTGAACGCGCGCCCCGGAGGCGTTTCCTCACCATTGACCTTGACCGAACTGATCAACACGAAGCGCTTCACCCCCGCCTCGGCAGCGGCTGTGGCCAAGCGCAGCATGCCCTCGACATTGACCGCGCGAAAAGCAGCCAGCGGATCCGTGGCCACCTCATCCATCACATGTACACGCGCCGCTGTATGTACCAGCACATCAATGCCCTGCAACGATTCGGCACTCACCGCAGCCACCGCCAGATCACCCAGCACCCGCCGCTCGCAGGGCAACTCGCCCTCGACCAGTGCATCCGCCCTGCGCAATCCCGCAACCGCGCCAACCCCGTCCAGGGCCAGCAAGCGCTGTAGCAGCGCCCGCCCGACAAAGCCATTGGCCCCAGTGACCAGCACCCGCATCAGGCGGCACCTGATGGTTCGACTACAGTCGGGGTCATTGCCTGCATGGTCTGCTCCCGCAGATAGGTTTCGATTAACGATGTCACCAGTTCAAGCCACAGAGGCGATAAACATGGCTATCTCTGAATTGGCTGTTGTCGACATGCTCAGCCCTTCTAGGAGCGGGCTTGCCCGCGAATCGCGGCCAATAACTAGGCGTCCCCACCGCCCCTACGGGGTTCGCAGAACCCGCCAGCACTGCTGGCAACGCTTAATTGGGGCATAGCCATAAACATTGGGTAGAGCGGCGCGCCGTTGAGGCAAAAAGCGACAAAGCCCAACAAGCAGGTTATCGCCTACTGGGCTCGGCTGCGTTCAGCGCCAACCTATCCGCCCGCAGTGCGCTCCTCGGTGTTGCTCGGCTGCACACCCAGCAAAATACCTACCGGAAACCAGAACAACACCCAATACGGGCTCGGCCGATGGAAGATAGCGTAGACATCCGACACCATGGCCACCATGGCATACACCAGCAGCGCTATGCCCAGACGGGCCAAAGGCTGAGCCCGGCATTGCCAGCCCTTCCATAACAGACTCAACAGCAGCAGAACGAACAGGACGATGCCGACAATGCCGTATTCGTACCAGAGCTGCAGATACAGGCTATGGGCGTGTCGAACGCTAAACCACCCATTAGGAAACACAAAAAGAAAATCTGCTCCCGCACCCGCACCAAATAACCAGAATTCGGGAAAACGCTCGGCCCAATTGACCCAGATCAGATCGCGGTTGCTCACCCCACGCTTCAACTCATGCTGAATCTCTGGCCAGAACAGATAAACAACAACCAGCATCAATAAGCAGCCTGCCCCAATCAGGCTGCTCGAACGGGTACTGGGGAACAACAGCAACAGGACTAAACCGCTCGCTGCAGTGGAAAACCAAGCCCCCCGAGAAAAGGTGAACAGCACATAGAGCAGCAACCCGAGCATGCCCAACGCCAGCAGAGCGGCCTGCCAGACACGCACCTTCAGCCCGACGAACAGGTAGGTCAAGAGCACCGCGAACACGCCATAGTACAGGCCCGCGATAACCGGATGCTTGAGGTCCGCCAGGCCACGCCAACCCAGTTCGCTCAGACGACCGTCAAGGCGAATTTTGTTGTACTCCAGCGGTTTTTCGAGCACGCCGAACTGGTAGTAAAGCGTTAGCCAGGCAAAGAGCGCGGCCACCACCACCACGGCCAGCAACAAGCCGTTAAAGACTTTCTGGTGGCGTACCAGGCTGGCCACTGCAAATACGTAGAAAACGATCAGACCAACGATTTTTAGCCAATAGGCCAGATCTTTAGCGGAGCCAGTATTGAACAAGCTGCTCAATACCACCCAGGCCAGCAAGCCTAGGAAAAGAAGCCCAGGGGCCTGACGCCAGGTGTCCAGCGACAGCCGCCGCCACAGCAACAGCAGCAATGCCGGCACAAACAACAGTAGATACATCTGAGTCGCGTAGCGGCTGCCGTCGTTGTTGAACAGCAGCCCTGTCAACTGCACAAACAGGCCCAGTGCCAGAATCCATAACCAGGCCGTGGGTAGTACCGCGCCGGGCACCGTCAATCGCTGAGTAAAACGCACAAATCTTCCTTTCAATGACCTGACGCCAAACAGCCCTAGTATTGCGAACCTGTAGGAGCACGCCATGCGTGCGAATCGCCGGCATAGCGGAGTGCCGCCCAGCGGAGTGCCGCCCAGCCGCGCCTACAAGCCGATGATTAACGCCAGATAGGACTCCACGACAAATACTCTATGACATGACACGAGCAGGGCCGCACTTCAATAGGCGTTCTTGTTGATAAAACCCTTGAACACCGTCAGAAATACAATTTTCACATCCAGCCATAACGACCAGTTGTCGATATACCAAAGGTCATACTCGACACGTTTCTGCATCTTTTCCAGGGTATCGGTCTCGCCACGATAACCGCTGACCTGCGCCCAGCCGGTAATACCCGGCTTGACCTTGTGCCGCTGCATATAGGACTCAACCAGATCCTTGTAATACTCGTTATGGGCCAGAGCATGGGGGCGCGGACCAACTATGGACATGCGCCCCTGCAGCACATTGAAGAACTGCGGGAGCTCATCCAGGCTGGTACGGCGCAGGAAAGCCCCCAGGGGCGTGATACGCGCATCGCAGCGGGTGGCCTGGGTCACCTCCCCCGAGGCCTCCTGATGCAGCACCATCGAGCGGAACTTGTAAACCTTGAAACGTTTGCCGTTGATACCCGTGCGGTACTGTTTGAACAGGATCGGCCCTGGCGAGGTGAGCTTGATGGCAATGCCGATGGCCAGGCAGACCGGCACTATCATCAGGCTGATCAGCGCCCCCAGCAGCATATCTTCCAACCGCTTGATCACCCGCGCCGGACCATCCATCGGGCTGCAGCTCAGGTCCAGGGAATAGAGCCCGGCGATATGACTGACCTTGTGGTTGAGCAAGGGAATGTCGCCCCACTCAGGAATAAAGCGCACTTCGACCGTATGGTGCCGCAAGGCATAGAGGATCGAGCGCAGCGCCCCGCCCTCGCTCAACGGCAAGCATAACCACACCTCGTGCACGGCATGTTCATTGACAGCCCGGACCAGGTCATCCAGCCATTGTGGGCCACCTTGGGCAAAAGCCAGGCTGTGGGCAATGGTAAAACCGGACTCGCCAAGTCCGCGACCATTACTCAGACGCTGAGCCGTTTCGCCTCCCGCCTCAACCAAAAGTACCGACTTGAGATTACGGCCCCCGGCGCGTAGCTGACGCAAAAGGAGGAAAACACCGAGACGCATCAGCAGGCTAAACGAGCACCCGATCAGCAATAGGGTGAAAAACCAGAGCCGCGAATAATCCCCCGAAACCTTGAGGAAAAAGGACAGGGACAGGAGTATGCCGGCCGCTGCCATCCAGCCGATCAGCAACCGGCTGACCTGACGCAGAAACGGCTTACCGCGCTGTGAGCCGTAGGCCCCACTCATACCCAGGCAAAAAACCAGGACGATAGCGGTTAGAAGGGTTGCCGTATCGTAGCGGCCGGCCATTGAGAAACTGCCAAAACGCCAGTAATGAGCCAGAAACCCGGCACCAATAACCAGGCTCATTTCCAGCAGCGCCACGAATAGCGGGACGGGGTAGCGCTCAGCAAAAGTAGGCTGGTAACTCGGAATGGATTGCATACCCTTTACAAAACCCCAAACAGCTAGCTGATAAAGCGCCGAATATTAAAGCCCTGCGGCACAAAAGCCCATGGAAAACACTACAAGGGCCCAACTTACAGCCCCTGAACAGCATTGTGGGAGGGGCTTTAGCCGCGACAGGCATTCACCCAATCGCCGCTAAAGCGCCTCCCACAGATTACCTGCCACGCAATCAGACTACCCGCCCAGGCCAGCCACAGCGGCGTGGGAGGGGCTTTAGCCGCGACAGGCATTAACCCAATCGCCGCTAAAGCGCCTCCCACAGACTATGTGCGCAAGCAGCTTGCCTACTGTTCCTTCTTGTAAAACTGCTCAAAGCAGTAATTAGTCGCCTCGACATAGCCTTCAGCACTGCCGCAATCGAAACGCTGGCCCTTGAACTTGTAAGCCAGCACAGCGCCCTGTCGGGCCTGCTTCATCAAGGCGTCGGTAATCTGAATCTCGCCACCCTTGCCAGGCTCGGTATCGGCAATCAGCTGGAAGATATCGGGGGTGAGGATATAGCGACCGATAATGGCCAGATTGGAGGGGGCCTCTTCGGGCTTCGGTTTCTCGACCATATGGCTGACGCGATAAAGATCGTCGCGGATCATCTCGCCGGCGATCACGCCATATTTATGGGTCTCCTCGCGAGGGACTTCCTGAATCGCGACAATCGAACAGCGGAACTGGCGATATAGCTCGATCATCTGCAACAGCACCGGGTCCCCCCCAGGGTTGACGCACAGGTCATCGGCCAGCACCACGGCGAAGGGTTCGTCGCCGATCAGTTGCTGCCCGCACAGGATCGCGTGCCCGAGACCCTTCATTTCCACCTGGCGGGTATAGGAAAAGGTACAGGCATCGATCAGCAGGCGCGTGCTATCCAGATAACGCTCTTTATCCGTGCCCTGGATCTGATGCTCCAACTCGTAGCTGATATCGAAGTGATCCTCCAGCGCGCGCTTGCCACGCCCGGTGATGACCGCCATATGCTGCAGACCGGCCGCATGTGCCTCCTCAACCCCATACTGGATCAGCGGCTTGTTGACGATAGGCAGCATCTCCTTGGGCATGGCCTTGGTAGCCGGTAGAAAGCGCGTGCCGTAACCCGCCGCAGGGAAGAGACATTTACGAATCATGTGAAACCCTTAAACCTTAAAGACGAAAAAGAGGTAGACAGAGCGAAGCTCTGCTTGCAACTACTGCCCCGCCAGCTCCAACAAAACCGCGCGCAGCTCCGTGCGCCAATCGGCAGGCGTTATCTGCTGGGCCTGCTGCAGGCGGCTGCAATCCATCACCGACCATGCAGGGCGCTTCGCCGGTGTGGGGTACTGCGCCGTACTGATGCCATGTACCACCGGCACCCGCGGCAGCATGCCCAGCTCATGCGCCTGGGCGAAGATTTCTTGCGCGAAACCATGCCAACTGCAGGCCGGCATGCCGCTGTAGTGATAGAGCCCCCACTGCAACGCACCGCTATCGCGGTACTGCTGCGCCAGGGTCCATAGCGCGCGGGCGATACTCGCGGCCGAGGTCGGGCAGCCCTGCTGGTCGGCCACCACCGACAGCTCATCGCGTTCACGCCCCAGCCGCAGCATGGTCTTGACGAAGTTGTTGCCATGGGCACCGAACACCCAGCTGGTGCGCAGGATCATATAACGGCTGCAGCCCGCCACCAGCGCCAACTCACCCGCCAGCTTGCTCGCGCCATACACCCCGGTGGGGGCAGTGGCATCCTGTTCGTCATAAGGGGTAGTGGCATCCCCGGCAAACACGTAATCGGTGGACAGATGCAGCAGCGCGATGGCCCAGGCCTGCGCGGCACTGGCCAGGTGCGCGACCCCATCACGATTCACTGCGTAGGCCCGCTCCGGCTCGCTCTCGGCCTTGTCCACAGCGGTATAGGCCGCCGCATTGATGATCAGCTGCGGTTGTACCCGCGCCACCACCGCCGCCACTTGCGCCGCATCGGCGATATCCAGTTCGGCCGAGCCCATGCCTATCGCCTCGAACCCTTCAGGCAGCAGGCGCATCAACTCATGACCGACCTGGCCATGGGCACCGGTAATCAATACACGCATATAAAAAATCTCAAGATTGGAAAAATATCAGGCGCGACACCACAGCCGAAGGTTGAGCCCCCTAGGGTGCCACTCCCCGCAGGCAGTACACCGTGGTTTATCGTCGCGGCATAAAGCTGGCGGGTTGTCGCTACGCTCCTGAGCGGCCGGCGTCCCGATCCGCCCAAAAGCCCTGTCACCGCCATCTAACGACCTGCACGTTAAACTCCCTCGCCCCTTAGGGGAGAGGGCTGGGGTGAGGGGATAAAGCCCTGACTGACTGCCTTTTTTAGGCTGGAATAGGCCCTGAATTTCGCCCTACTCCCTCGCACCTCGCCTAACGAACCAAATCACGCAGCCCTGGGTTGTGCTGATCCTTGGCGGACAATTGCGGCTCGCTGATGGGCCAGGGGATATTTACATCCGGGTCATTCCAGATCAGACCGCCCTCATCTTCCGGGAAGTACAGGTCAGTGCACTTGTACTGGAAGTCCGCGACCTCGCTCAGCACACAGAAGCCATGGGCATAGCCCGGCGGCACCCAGAGTTGACGGTGGTTCTCGTCATTCAGCTCCACCCCCACAAACTGGCCACATGTCGGCGATTTCGGGTCGATATCCACGGCCACGTCATATACCGCACCGCGGCTGACGCTGACCAGCTTGCCCTGGGGGCGGGTGCGCTGGAAATGCAGACCGCGCAAGACCCCGCGCTGCGAGCGCGAATGGTTGTCCTGGACAAAGGGCAAGTCGATACCCGCCTGGCGATAGCGCTCGACCTGAAAAGTCTCAAGGAAAAAACCACGGTGATCGCCGAATACCTTGGGCTCGATGATCAATACACCGGGCAGTACTGTCTCGATGACCTTCACTGGACAGCCTCCTGGGTCAGTAGGCGCTGAAGATATTGTCCATAGCCGGTTTTGTTCAGTGCTTTGGCCTGCCTGGCGAGTTGTTCGGCGGCGAGCCAGCCCTGGTGGTAGGCAATTTCTTCCAGGCAAGCAACCTTTAGGCCCTGACGCGCCTCGATGGTATGCACAAAGTGGCTGGCTTCCATCAGCGAATCATGGGTGCCGGTATCCAGCCAGGCGAA
>CAZOEC010000132.1:0-12748 GCA_964578635.1 uncultured Pseudomonas sp. | reverse complement strand
ATGCCCAGGAGCTGACCAAGTGGTTCGACACCAACTACCACTACCTGGTCCCGGAGTTCAGCGTGGATCAGCGCTTCCAGCTGAGCTGGGAGCAGCTGTTCGAAGAGGTCGACGAGGCCCATGCCCTGGGCCACCGGGTCAAGCCGGTGCTGATCGGTCCGCTGACCTACCTGTGGCTGGGCAAGCTCAAGGGCACTGCAGCTGAGACAGCAGGCTTCGACAAGCTCGAACTGCTCGAGCGCCTGCTGCCGGTGTATGGCGAGATCCTCGGCCGTCTGGCGGCCCAGGGCGTGGAGTGGGTGCAGATCGACGAGCCGATCCTGGCGCTGGATCTGCCTCAGGATTGGAAGAACGCCTTCGAGCGTGCCTATCACCTGCTCCAGCACGCACCGCTGAAGAAACTGGTGGCCAGCTATTTCGGCGGCCTGGAGGACAACCTCGGCCTGGCGGTGACCCTGCCGGTGGACGGCCTGCACGTCGACCTGGTGCGCGCGCCGGAGCAGCTGCCGCTGCTGCTCGACCGCCTGCCGGCCTACAAGGTGCTGTCGCTCGGCGTGGTCAACGGGCGCAATATCTGGCGCTGCGACCTGGACCAGGCCCTGGCTCTGTTGCAGCAGGCCGAGCAGCGTTTTGGCGACAACCTCTGGGTGTCCAGTTCCTGCTCGCTGCTGCACAGCCCGGTGAATCTGCAGCGTGAAGACCAGCTGGACGCCGAGTTGAAGAGCTGGCTGGCCTTTGCCGTACAGAAGTGCGGCGAGATCGCCGTGCTGGCTCGCGCCGTCACCCAGCCGCAGGCCGCCGAGGTGCAGGCGGCGCTGCTTGCCAGTCGCGCCGTGCTTGCCAGTCGCGCCCGTTCAACGCGAATCCACAAGGCGGCCGTACAGGCGCGCCTGCACGCCATCACCCCGGCCGACAGCCAGCGCATTTCGCCCTTTGCCGAACGCATCGAGCGGCAGCGCGCGCGCCTGCAACTGCCTGTCCTGCCGACCACTACCATCGGCTCCTTCCCGCAGACCGCGGCCATCCGCCTGGCGCGTCAGGCCTTCAAGGCCGGCAAGCTATCGGCCGCCGACTACACCGAGGCCATGCACAGCGAGATTCGCCACGCCGTCGAGGTGCAGGAAAACCTTGGCCTGGATGTGCTGGTGCACGGCGAGGCCGAGCGCAACGACATGGTCGAGTACTTCGCCGAGCAACTGGATGGCTACGCCTTCACCCGCTTCGGCTGGGTGCAAAGCTACGGCTCGCGCTGCGTCAAGCCGGCGCTGATCTATGGCGACCTGAGCCGGCCCAAGGCCATGACGGTGGAGTGGATCAAATACGCCCAGAGCCTCACCCACAAGGTGATGAAGGGCATGCTCACGGGCCCGGTGACCATGCTGATGTGGTCTTTCCCGCGCGAAGACATTTCACGCGAGCAGCAGGCGCGCCAGCTGGCCCTGGCCATCCGCGACGAGGTGCGGGATCTGGAGGCGGCCGGGATCAAGATCGTGCAGATCGACGAAGCGGCGTTCCGCGAGGGCTTGCCGTTGCGTCGGGCCGGGTGGCAGGGCTATCTGGACTGGGCCACCGAGGCCTTCCGCCTGTGCGCCTCGGGTGTGCGCGACGAAACCCAGATCCACACCCATATGTGCTACAGCGAGTTCAACGACGTGATCGATTCCATCGCCGCCATGGACGCCGATGTGATCACCATCGAAACCTCGCGCTCGGATATGGAGCTGCTTGAGGCGTTCGAGGCCTTCGCCTATCCCAACGATATCGGCCCCGGGGTCTACGACATCCACTCGCCGCGGGTGCCGGACAGCCGCGAAATGGTCAAGTTGTTGCGCAAGGCCGCCCAGCGCATTCCCTTTGAACGCCTGTGGGTCAACCCGGACTGCGGCCTGAAGACCCGCGCCTGGCCCGAGACCGAAGCAGCGCTGGTCAATATGATCGCCGCCGCCCGCCAGCTGCGTAGCGAGCTGGCCTGATCGGCATAAAGCCCCTCCCTCGGCCCTGATCGGCTGTGGGCGGGGCTTTCCCGCAGTGTTTTGAGCGGTTTCCTTGTGGCAACGAGGGCGACCGCTCGTCCCCCTTCATCAAACTGTCACGCTTGTGTGGCAGCGCGCTCGAGCGAATGTCAGCAAACTCGCGTCTCAATGGGGTTCTGCGTTCTGGTGTTTGCATGCGTGTTCTTGTGTTCCTGGTTGCACTGCTGTGCGGCCTGCCTTCCTTTGCGGCGAATCGTTGCGATCTTCAGCAGCCAACCCGGCATGTTGCGCTGGGCGAGGTGAGCCTGGCCTACCAGGCCATCGGCCGCGAGCGCGACCCGGCGCTGCTGCTGGTCATGGGCCTGGGCGGCCAGCTGATCCACTGGCCGGATGAGGTGGTGGCGCGTCTATGCCAGCAGGGCTTTCGGGTGATCCGCTTCGATAACCGCGACGTCGGCCTGAGCAGCTGGAACCAGGCCGCGCCCTCAATCAACCTGACCTACGAAGCGCTGCGTTATCGCCTCGGGCTGTCGGTTGCCGCTCCCTACAGCCTGCGTGATATGGCCGGGGATGCCTTGGGCCTGATGGATGGTCTGGGCATCCGGCGCTTCCATGTGCTGGGCGCGAGTATGGGCGGAATGATTGCCCAGCACCTGGCCGACATGGCCCCGGAGCGGGTGCAGAGCCTGACCCTGATCATGACCAGCTCCGGTGCCCAGGGGCTGCCGGCCCCGAGCAGCGCGCTGTTGGCACTGCTGGCCAAGCGCGAAGCGGCCGATCGCGCGCTGGCCCTGGAACAACAGGCGGACCTGCTGGCGGCCCTGGGTAGCCCGGCGGTGAGCGACGACCGCGAGCTGCTGCTGGAGCAGGCCCAGATCGCCTACGACCGCGCCTTCAACCCGGAGGGTGTGCAGCGGCAATTGCTGGCGATTCTGGCCGAGGCGAGCCGGGTCGAACTGCTCAATGGCCTGAGCGTACCGACCCTGGTGGTGCACGGCACCGCCGACCCGCTGTTACCGGTGATGCACGGCGTGCATGTGGCGGCGCATATCAAGGGCAGCGAGCTGAAGCTGATCCCGGGCCTGGCCCACCGCTTTCAGGAGGCGTTCAAGGAACCCCTGCTGGCGGCGGTACTGCCGCACCTGCAGGCCCATCGGGGTGAACTTGGCTGGGCACGCTTGTAACGGCTGGAAGGCTGGGTCACTGGCGTTGGCTGGCGAAGCGTTTGCGATAAGCGCTGGGGGCTAAGCCGACTCTTTGCTTGAACAGGCGGCGGAAGGAGTTGCCGTCCTCGTAACCCACCTGCAGGGTGATCTGGTCGAAGGCGGCCTGGCTGCTTTCCAGCAACAGCTTGGCTTTTTCGATGCGCAGCTCCTGCAGGTACTGCATGGGCGTCTGCTCGGTGGCGTCCTTGAAGCGGCGGATCAGATTGCGCAGGCTCAGGCCGAAGCCTTCGGCCACCTGTTCCAGCAGGATCGGGCTGCTCAGGTGGTTCTCCAGCCAGATCTGAATCCTGAGAATCTCGGCATCGGTATGGTTCTTCTTGAAGGTGGTGCTGGCGTAGGGCGTCTGGCTACGGGCGACCGCATCGACCAGCAGTTTCTTGGCGCATTCGGCGGCCAGCTGCGGTGAGGCGAACTTGCGGATCAGGTGCAGCAACAGGTCGCTGCTGCTGGTGGAGCCGCCCGAACACAGCAGTTGGCCGTCATCGGTCACGGTGCGTTCGGGGTGCAGCCTGACCTGGGGAAAGCGCCTGGCGAACTGTTCGCTAAAGGCCCAGTGGGTGGTGGCACTGCGACCGTCGAGCAGGCCGGCCTGGGCGGTGACAAAGGCTCCGGTGCACAGGCTGGCGATATAGCTGCCCTGCTGATGCTGCTGGCGCAGCCAGTCGATCATGCCGCTCAACTGCGGCAGCACGCCGAGGATATTGAACATAAAGCCCGGCACCACAATCAGCCCGCTCTGCGGCAGCTGCGCGACGGCCATATCCGGGGTCAGGCGCAGGCCGCCGGTACAGGCTACGGGCTGGCCGTCCATCGATGCCGTGTGCAGGCGAAAGAGTGGCGCGCCGCCATCCTGCTCACGCGCCAGTTTGCTGCGCGAGTAATGCTGCAGCACGTTGGCCGTCTCGAAGAACTCCAGGGCCGCCGCCACGCTGGTGGATGAGCACTGATCGGCCATAAGCAGGGTGATATTCATTGCAACAGATCCGGTGTTTTTCACGGCGCGAAAACTCGCATGTTATTTGTCAATTCTCGCCATGGTGGCTGCCCGTGCGGCTGGGTAGCCTGGGTTTACTCGGCACGATAGCAAATAATTCAAGGGAGTTACCCGCATGAAGCACGCGGCATACCGGTTGTTCAAGAAACCCTTCTTCGGCCGTTTTGTGCGTCCCTGGCGCTGGCCGGCAGAGGCCGAGCCGAGCCAGTGGCGAACCTTGCGCATTCGCAGCGAGTCCGGCGCGAGCCTGGCCGCACTGCTGGCACCGGCCCATGGTGGGCAGGCCAAGGGCGCGGTGCTGATGTGCCATCCCATGGGGGTGGTGGCCAAGGGGTTCTGGATCAAGTACGGCCATGCCGAGCTGCTGCGTCAGGCCGGCTATCACGTGATGCTGTTTGACCTGAACGGCTTCGGCGAAAGCAGCTCCAGCACCATGGATTTTCATCTGGATGTGCTCGCCGCCGGGCAGGCCCTGCAGGCCGAATATCCGCAGCTGCCGGTGGCCGTGCTGGGGGCGTCCATGGGCGCGGCCATGAGCCTGTGCGCCATGACCGATGTGGCCCATCCGTTCAAGGCGGCGGTGCTGGAGGCCGCCTTCCCGACGTTGCTGCACTTCTGGTCGCGCTACCCCATTCCCCGCCTGGGCATCCAGCTGTCCAAACTGGTCTACCCCGCCGGCGAGCGGCGCTTGCGCCCCCTGCATGCCGCCGAACATCTGCGCGGCAGCCCGGCGCTGCTGCTGATCTATGGCGAGGCCGATGTCTTTACCCCGGTACGTGACGGCCAGTTGCTCTGGCAGGCGCTGCGCCAGCGCACCTCGACCCACTTCTGGCAGGTGCCGCAGGCGCAGCACACCCAGGCCTACGCCGCCGAGCCCGAGGCCTATGCGCAACGGGTGATCGGCTTTCTCGATGAGCAATTGGCTGGCCAGCCGCAGCTGGCTTGAGGCCGGGCTGCACTTGAACAATGGAGAGAAGGAGTTGCTATGGATTTCAACGATGTGATGGTGGCGATACGCGATAGCGCCGGGCAGCGCCTAGATATTCCGGAAAAATGGGGGCAGGGGCGAGCCACCTTCGGCGGGCTGGTGGCGGCCGTGCTGTTGCAGCGGATCGAGGTCGAGCTCGGCATCCAGCGGCCACTGCGCTCGCTGTCGCTGTCCTTTGTCGCACCGGTGGCACCTGGGGCGCTGGAGGTGCAGGTGCGGCTATTACGCGAGGGCAAGGCGGCGATCCAGGTGCAGGCCACGGCGATACAGCAGGAACAGGTGTGTGCGGTGATGCTGGCCAGCTTCGGCAGTGATCGCGAATCCGTGGTGCAGGTGGAGCACGCCCTGGCACCGACCTTTATCGGGCCGGATGAGGTGCAGGCCTTCCCCTTTATTCCCGGCCTGACGCCGGACTTCACCCAGTATTTCGACTACCGCTACACCCTGGGCAAGATGCCCTTTATGGGTGGGCAGCAGACTGAGATGGGTGGCTGGATCCGCCTGCGTGAGGCCTCGCCGGCAAGGGTTTGCCCGGCCACGCTGCTGGCCCTGATGGACGCCTGGCCACCGGCGGTGTTCAGCCTGTTGAAAAAGCCCGCCAGTGGCAGCTCACTGACCTGGACCCTGAGCGTGGTAGAGCTGCCAGCGGACTGCAGCGGCAATGACTGGTGGCAATACCGCGCGGCGATCCAAAGCTCGGCCAATGGTTACAGCCATATCGACGCAACCCTGTGGGACAGGCACGGCCGGGCCTGTGTGCTGAGTCGGCAGACGGTCAGTGTGTTTGCCTAGGAGCCTGTCGGCCTTCTACTACGGAAAAGCCGGAAGGCTCCTGGCAGGCGTACTTAACAGGCTGTTGAAAAACGTAGGCGAGGCAGGCAAGACAAGGAAAAAACGGCCGAAAAAGCGGATTTTACTCCTGTAAATGAGCATTTTGAGGCCGTTTTTAACGCAGTATTGCCAACGCAGGTAGTTTTCAACGGTCTGTTAACGGGTGCCGAGGAAATCACGCTTACCAATGGCCACGCCGTTATGGCGCAGGATGGCGTAGGCGGTGGTGAGGTGGAAGTAGAAGTTCGGCAGCACGTGGTCGAGCAGGAAGGCCTGGCCCTGGAAATGGGTTTCCTTGTCGCGGCGCTTGAGGGTGACGGTGCGTGCTTCGCTGCCGTCGATCTGCGCCGCATTCAGGCTGGCGAGGAAGGTCAGGGTCTTGGCGATGCGCGCCTGCAGTTCGGCGAAGCTGGTTTCGTCGTCGGCGTGGCTGGGTGCTTCCACTTCGGCCAGCAGGGCAGCGCCGGCTTTGGCCCCGTCGCAGGCGATCTGGACCTGGCGGCTGAGGGGGAACATATCGGGTGCCAGGCGGGCGTTGAGGAATACGCTCTGCTCGATCTTCTTGTCTTCGGCGTGGGCCGCGGCGATGCCGAGGATGGTCGAGAGGTTGTTGAGCTGGCGGGTAAACACCGGGATGGATGCTTGGTACATGGACAGGGACATAAGAATCTCCAGATGCGCCGAAGCGGATTGCCCAGCGCGATTGCGTAGTAGGGGAGTGCACCGCCGCAGTCGGCGACGGTGACTTGGGCTAACAAGCTTAGAAGCTGTTCACGATCTTGCCGCAGGAGCAACGCACAGCCGATCGTGAGCGATTCTTAGCCGATGGTGATGGGCGGCAGCTGAGTCAGTTCGACGGTCTGCGCCTTGCGCGGGGCGAGGATTTCCGCTTCGCCGTCTACTACCAGCTCATCGTTCTGGTTGAACACCCGGGTGGCCACGCGTACGCGGAATTTCGGCAGCTTTTCCAGGATTTCCAGGCGCACGGTCAGGGTGTCGCCGAGTTTTACCGGCAGGGTGAAGCGCATGCTCTGGCCGAGGTAGATGGTGCCCGGGCCTGGCAGCTCGCAGGCGACCGCAGCGCTGATCAGGGCCCCGCTGAACATGCCGTGGGCGATGCGCTCCTTGAACATGGTGGTGGCGGCGTATTCGGCGTCCAGGTGGACCGGGTTGTGGTCACCGGATACTTCGGCGAACAGCTGGATATCGCGTTCTTCGACCTTCTTGCTGTAGCTGGCGGTCTGGCCGACTTCGAGGGCGTCGTAGGGGGTATTGCTGCTTTGGCTCATAAATGACTCTCTTGGCTCGGTTGTTGGCACTGGCGCGGCTGGTCGAGGGCCTGCTGCAGCCAGTTGATAATGTAGGTGGTGACCTCGTCGCGGTTGCTCTCGTTGAGCACCTCATGACGGGCATCCGGGTAGAGCTGCAATTGCACATGGGGGTTGCCGGCGGCGCGCAGGGCGTTGGCCAGATCGGCCTGGCGCTTGCCGTCGCTGACCGGGTCGCGTTCACCGCCGATCACCAGCAGGGGCAGGCTGCTGTCGATCTGCGCCAGGTTGTCCAGCGGGGAGATCTGTTGCAGGCCGGCGAACAGGTCGACCCACAATTGATTGACGCAGCGAAAGCCGCAGAGCGGGTCGTTCACGTACTTGTCGACTTCGGCCGGGTCGCGGCTGAGCCAGTCGAACTCGGTGCGGTTGGGCTTGAAGCGTTTGTTGAACGAGCCGAAGGTGGCGAATTCGAGCAGGCCGCTGCGCCCGCTGGGGCCCTGCCGCCAGCGCTCGAAGCGGGCCAGCAGTTCGGCAATACGGTACAGCGCCGCCGGCTGGTAGTTGGAACCGGAGAGGATCGCCCCCTGCAGGCTGCAACTGTGCTGCATCAGGTAAGCCTGGCCGATATAACTGCCCATGCTGTGGCCGAGCAGGAAGATCGGTGCTTGCGGATGTTGCTGGCGGATATGGTGGTTGAGTCGGGCCAGATCGCCTACCACCAGGTTCCAGCCGCCCTGTTCGGCGTACTGGCCGAGTAGGCCGTGTTCGGCGGTTTTGCCATGGCCGCGCTGGTCATGGGCATAGACTTCGAAACCCGCCGCCACCAGAGCCTCGGCAAAGCGCCCGTAACGGCCACTGTGCTCGGCCATGCCGTGGGCCACCATCAGCACAGCCCTGGGCGGCTGGGCGGGGTACCAGCGGTTGACATAAATCGGCGCTGCATCTGTGCTGGTCAGCCAGAACGTCTCGTGGAGCATGGCGAATCCCTTAACAGGCCGTTGCTGGTGCCTGTGTTGCCGTTACCGCGTTAAAAATGGCCTGGTATGCGCCGGGCGTGCCGGGTATTTCGCCATTTTTGCCTTGTCTCGCCTGCCGCGCCCGGGTCTCTCGACGGCCTGTGTAGCCTGCAAGTGCCGCGCATTGTGCACCGCGCGCGGCCTGCCGCAAAGCCTGGCGCGCGTCAGTTATTGTGCCGGCGCAGTATGCGCCTGTACTCGCCGCTGGCATGCAGCTCACGCAGGCCCTGTTCGTAGATCCTGATCCAGTCGGGCTGGCCCGGGCGGCTGGGGGTGAAGCCCACCAGCAGCGGGATCCGCTCCAGCACCGTGCCTTGCCACACCAGCTGCCCGCGCAGTTGCGGGTCCCGTGCCACCAGGTGTTCGCCGACCCGGCGCTCCAGCAGTACCTGATCGAAGCGTCCGGCCCGCAGTTTGCGCAGGTTGCTGATGTCGTCCACCGCCTCTTCCAGAACCAGCCCGGCGGCGAGAATGCGCTGGGGGTAGCCGTAGCCGCGGACGATGCCCAGGGTTTTGCCGCGCAGTTGTCCCAGGTGTTCGAGGTTCAGGGCGTAGTCGCGCCGCACGAACAGGCCCAGCTCGCTGTAGAACAGTGGCCGGGAGGCGAGCAGGCGCTCTTCCTGGATTTCCCTGGGCCACAGCGCCAGGGCTCCCTGGTAGTGGCCCTGACGCAGGGCGACGCGCACCCGGGCCCAGGGCAGAAAATCGATCTGCGCCGCATAACCCTGCACGGCAAAGGCGCGGCGGGTCAGTTCGACTATGCTGCCACCGTTGCGCAGGTGTTCGGAGCTGTAGGGCGGGTATTCCAGGGTGGCCAGGCGCAGCGATTGCGCATGGCTCGGGTTGCCGCACAGCAGCAGACACAGGGCAACGAACAGAGGAATCGGCATGGCGGGTCGGCTGGGTGCCTGTGCTGGAGGGTAATGGGCGATGGGCCCGGATAGTGCTCAGGGTGAGCGGCAAGATTCAGCTCGTCAATGACGCGCTCTGACTATTTGCCCGCCTGAGCTTAGCTGTTACTTTCCAGGCAACTCCGCTGCGCGGATAGGATCATTTCAGGGCAAGAGGATAAAAATAAATGCAGCCTGATTTCTGGAGCGACAAACGCCCGGCCGGGGTACCCAACGAGATCGATCTTGGGGCCTACAAGTCGGTGCTGGAGGTCTTCGAGCGTTCGTGCAAGAAGTTCGCCGACCGACCGGCCTTCAGCAACCTGGGGGTGACCCTGACCTACGCCGAGCTGGATCGTCTGTCCGCGGCCTTTGCCGCCTACCTGCAGAAGCACACCGACCTGCAGCCCGGCGAGCGCATCGCGGTGCAGATGCCCAACGTGCTGCAGTACCCGATTGCCGTGTTCGGGGCCATGCGTGCCGGGCTGATCGTGGTCAACACCAACCCGCTGTACACCGCCCGCGAGATGCGTCATCAGTTCAAGGACGCCGGGGTGCGCGCCCTGGTCTACCTGAACATGTTCGGCAAGCTGGTGCAGGACGTGCTGCCGGATACCGAGATCGATTACCTGATCGAAGCCAGGATGGGCGACCTGCTGCCGAGCCTCAAGGGCTGGCTGGTCAACACCCTGGTGAAGAAGGTCAAGAAGATGGTGCCCGACTACCATCTGCCGCAGGCGGTGGCGTTCAAGGACGCGCTCAAGCAGGGGCAGGGCCATGGCCTCAAGCCGGTCAAGGTCGGTCAGGACGACGTCGCCGTGCTGCAGTACACCGGTGGCACCACCGGAGTGGCCAAGGGGGCGATGCTGACCCACGGCAATCTGGTGGCCAATATGCTCCAGGTCGATGCCTGCCTGTCGCAGCTGGGGCCGGACGGCAGTCCGCTGATGAAGCAGGGCCAGGAGATCATGATCGCGCCGCTGCCGCTCTACCATATCTATGCCTTCACCGCGAACTGCATGTGCATGATGGTCAACGGCAACCACAACGTGCTGATCACCAACCCGCGGGATATCCCCGGCTTCGTCAAGGAACTGGGCAAGTGGCAGTTCTCCGCGCTGCTGGGCCTCAATACGCTGTTTGTCGCGCTGATGGACAACCCGGACTTCAAACACCTGGATTTCTCCAGGCTCAAGGTCACCAACTCCGGCGGCACCGCCCTGGTCAAGGCCACGGCCGAGCGCTGGCAGGCGATGACCGGCTGCACCGTGGTCGAAGGCTATGGCCTGACCGAAACCTCGCCGGTGGCCAGCACCAATCCCTATGGCGACCAGGCGCGCCTGGGCACCGTGGGCATCCCGGTGCCGGGTACCGGCTTCAAGGTGATCGATGACGATGGCGTCGAGCAGCCGCTGGGCGAGCGTGGCGAGCTGTGCATCAAGGGCCCCCAGGTGATGAAGGGCTACTGGAACCGCGAAGAGGCCACCGCCGAGGTGCTGGACGCCGAGGGCTGGTTCAAGACCGGCGATGTGGCGGTGATCGATGCGGACGGCTTCGTGCGCATCGTCGACCGCAAGAAGGACATGATCATCGTCTCCGGTTTCAACGTGTACCCCAACGAGATCGAGGATGTGGTCATGGGCCATCCGCAGGTGGCCAGCTGCGCCGCCATCGGCGTGCCGGACGAGAAATCCGGCGAGGCGGTCAAGCTGTTCGTGGTGGCCCGCGAGGGTGGGGTGAGCGCCGAGGAGCTGAAGGCCTACTGCAAGGAGAACTTCACCGGTTACAAGGTACCCAAGCACATCGTCTTCCGCGATGCGCTGCCGATGACGCCGGTGGGCAAGATCCTGCGCCGCGAACTGCGCGATATCGCCTAGCCCCCGGGCTTGGCGGCAGGTCGAGACAAGTGACCGGGTCAAGTGATCCGGTTTTTTTGTGACTGCGTAGCCTGTCGCTGGTCGCTCCCTGGTAAAGCTGCTACCCTCGGGCGGCTTTTTGCCCCATGGAGTGGGCCAGAGCGGGCGAACATACAATAAACAGCCGCCTTATGCGGCGAAGATCAAGCTGTTGCTGAGGAGTGGGCTTCCATGACCGAGAATTTTTGGAAGGATAAGTATCCTGCCGGGATCGCTTCCGAAATCAATCCTGACCAGTACCCGAATATTCAGGCGGTACTGAAAGAGTCCTGCCAGCGCTTCGCCGACAAGCCAGCCTTCAGCAATATGGGTAAGACCCTTACCTATGGCGAGCTGTACGAGTTGTCCGGCACCTTTGCCGCCTACCTGCAGCAGCACACCGACCTGCAGCCCGGCGACCGCATTGCCGTGCAGTTGCCCAACGTCCTGCAATACCCGGTGGTGGTCTTCGGTGCCCTGCGTGCCGGCCTGGTGGTGGTCAACACCAACCCGCTGTACACCGCCCGGGAAATGGAACACCAGTTCAACGACTCCGGGGCCAAGGCCCTGGTCAGCCTGGCCAATATGGCCCACCTGGCCGAGCAGGTGCTGCCGAAAACCGGAATCAAGACGGTGATCATCACCGAGGTCGGCGATATGTTGCCGCCGCTCAAGCGTCTGCTGGTCAACAGCGTGGTCAAGCACGTGAAGAAGATGGTGCCGGCCTACAACCTGCCGCAGTCCATCAAGCTCACCGCCGCCCTGGCCAAGGGCCGTGGCCAGACCGTCAAGGACGTCGCGCCGAACAGCGCTGAAATCGCCGTGCTGCAGTACACCGGCGGCACCACCGGGGTGGCCAAGGGCGCGATGCTGACCCACCGCAACCTGATCGCCAACATGCTCCAGGTCAAGGCGCTGATGGGCGCGGAAATGAGCGAGGGCAGCGAAGTGCTGATCGCGCCGCTGCCGCTGTACCACATCTACGCCTTCACCTTCCATTGCATGGCGATGATGCTGATTGGCGGGCACAACGTGCTGATCACCAATCCGCGTGATCTGCCGGCCATGACCAAGGACCTGGCCAAGTACAAGTTCACCGGTTTTGTCGGCCTCAACACCCTGTTTGTCGCCCTGTGCAACAACGAGGACTTCCGCAGGCTGGACTTCTCCACCCTGAAGGCCACCTTCTCCGGCGGTATGGCGCTGCAACTGGCGACCGCCGAGCGCTGGAAGCAGGTGACCGGCTGCTCGATCTGCGAAGGCTTCGGCATGACCGAAACCAGCCCGGTGGCCTCGGTCAACCCGTTCAGCAATATCCAGATCGGCACCATCGGCATTCCGGTGCCCTCGACCCTGTGCAAGGTGATCGACGATGAAGGCGTCGAGCAGCCCCTGGGTTCGATTGGCGAGCTGTGCGTCAAGGGCCCGCAGGTGATGAAGGGCTACTGGCAGCGCCAGGAAGCCACCGACGAAATCCTCGACGCCGAAGGCTGGTTGAAGACCGGCGATATCGCGGTGATCCAGGAAGACGGTTACATGCGTATCGTCGACCGCAAGAAGGACATGATTCTGGTGTCCGGCTTCAACGTCTACCCGAACGAGCTGGAAGACGTGCTGGCGACCCTGCCGGGCGTGCTGCAATGCGCGGCCATCGGTGTGCCGGA
>CAZOEC010000131.1:0-12810 GCA_964578635.1 uncultured Pseudomonas sp. | reverse complement strand
GTGGTCGGTGGCGGCAATACCGCGGTGGAAGAGGCGCTGTACCTGGCCAATATCGCCAGCAAGGTGACCCTGGTGCATCGCCGTGAAACCTTCCGCGCCGAGAAAATCCTGCAGGACAAGCTGCAGGCGCGGGTGGCCGAAGGCAAGATCGTGCTCAAGCTCAATGCCGAGGTGGATGAGGTGCTCGGCAACAACATGGGCGTGACCGGCGTGCGGGTAAAGAACAACGACGGCAGCTTTGACGAGCTGAGTGTCGATGGCCTGTTCGTCGCCATCGGCCATACGCCGAACACCTCGTTGTTCGAAGGCCAGCTGGCGCTCAAGGATGGCTATCTGGTGGTCAACGGCGGCCGTGACGGCAATGCCACCGCCACCAGCGTGGAGGGTGTGTTCGCTGCCGGCGATGTGGCCGACCACGTCTACCGTCAGGCGATCACCTCGGCCGGGGCCGGCTGCATGGCGGCATTGGATGTGGAGCGTTATCTCGACGGTCAGTAAGGCTGTAACTGCCCAAGCCTCGATGTAAGCCGTAATGCCGTTCACTTGGATCAAGTGAGCGGCATTTTTTATGTGGCCGGCAATATATGGCGATGGCGAAACCGCGTAGGAGGCGCTTTAGCGGCGAGCTTTTATAGTGGTTGTGTCGCGGCTACGACTGCATGGATGCAGGAGGTAGGGCGAAGCAGGATGCCAGAGCCGAAAGCCCCTCCCACATCAGCGGTGGCTTCTCAGACCCAGGTATTGAGCCTGAGATCCCGCGAGCTCATGCGCAGAAACTGGTCGCTGGCCTTGACCAGCAGGGCGTGTTCGTCCACGGCCAGTTCGCTGCTTTGCAGGCCTTCGGGGTCGCAGCGGTACAGGGTGCTGCTGCCTTCCTGGCGCAGGTGCTGGTAGCGCTGGCTGCGGGCTTCGACCTTGAGGGTCAGCAGGTCGACATAGGCCACCTGCAGCTGTTCGCTCTGGCCGCTTTCCAGGGCGCAGCGCTGCAGGGCCGGGGTGTGGGTAAAGGGCGAGTCGGACAGCATGACCTGCTGGCAGTCTTGCAGGTCGGGGCGTGGTTCGCCGTTATGGAACCAGTTGCCGCGTATATCGCGCTTGAGGTCGATGCGCCGCTGGCCGTGGTTGTCGACCTTCAGCCACAGGCGACGAAAGCGCCAGCGCGGGTCGCAGTTGAGTACATAGGTGGCGGCGATGCTGTGGCCACGCAGGCTCTGCATCAGGTGGCTGGTGGCCTGGATACCGTTTTCATCGATATTCAGGCGCAGGTTTTCCACGCCGGGGTTATGCCAGGGTTTCCATACCAAGGTCTGCTGCATGCAAGCGACTCCAAGCCAGGTAGGGTTGGGGCCAGGGAAGTCGCGTGCGGCCGTGAGGCTTGCGGGTGCACCTTCCCTGGCGGCCCGATCATTGATGGCCGTCAGGGTAAGGCCTGGCGAGTCGGCTGTCTGTCAGCCTTTGCCGACAGTTGCGCAGGTTTCTGCGCGCTGTAGGGGCTGGCTTAGAGCGCCTTGCGTTGCAGCGAAGGCTGCTCGAAGCGCACGCCGGCCAGGCCGGTGTCCATCAGGGCGCGGATATTGCCGTGGTCGTTGCCGTCCGGGGTGGCCAGCACGCTGCGGTAGTGTTCGCCAAAGCACAGCAGGGCTTCTTCCAGGCTCAGACCTTCGAGCAGGGCCAGGCCCAGGGTCTTGCACGAGCCTTCGTTCTGCCCGGCGGCATTGGCCACCGGACCATTGCTGAAGGCGCTGGGCTGGTAGTCATAGTGCTCGGCGATAAAGGCCAGGGTTTCGCTAAAGGCGAAGTGTTCGCTGCGCAGACGGGCGCGGAAGTCGCTCAGGGTGCTCATTGGGGCTTTCCTTTGGCGAAGGCGGCCTGCTGTTCGGCGCTGGCTTCCTTCTGGTATTTGGCTTTCCATTCGGCATAGGGCATGCCGTAGATCTCTTCGCGGGCCTCGTCGGGGGTGATCTGCACGCCGATATCGTCGGCGGCGGCCTTGAACCACTTGGACAGGCAGTTGCGGCAGAAGCCTGCCTGGTTCATCAGGTCGATGTTCTGCACGTCGGGGCGCGAGCGCAGGTGCTGTACCAGGCTGCGGAAGGCGGCGGCTTCGAGTTCGAGACGTTCTTGTTCGGTCATGGCGATGCTCTCATGGGGCGGGCAGGGGAGAGGTTGCCGGCGATGATAAGAGCATGCCCGTCTGGCGGCAACGGCCCCGGCGCAGGACGCGCCGGGAATCTGCAGAGCGTTTCTCAGCAGTCTATCTATGCCCGGCGAGGGTAATCGACACCGACTCGGCAAAGCGCAGGGCGTGCAGTTTGTCCACTTCCACTTCAGCGTAGCGCACGTCAGGGTTGGCCATGACCAGGTCGAGAATCTCCTGGGTCATGCGCTCCAGCAAAGCGAAGCGATTTTCTTCGACATGGCGGATCACCGCCTTGGTGATGGTGCGGTAGTTGAGAGCATGTTCGATATCGTTATCGCGCACTGCCTCCACGGCGGGATAGAGGATGGTCAGGTTGATCAACACGTCCTGCTTGTTGTTGATCTCCTCTTCCTTGATGCCGATGTAGGTGCGCAGGCGCAGGTCCTTGACGCGGATGCGCGCCATCCCAGGTTCCAGTCGCGGCATTACTTGCTCCGTCCGATCAGTTGCAGGAATTCATGGCGAGTGTTGCAGGATTCGCGGAAGGCTCCAAGCATCACCGAGGAGGTCATCACCGAGTTCTGCTTCTCCACGCCGCGCATCATCATGCACATATGCTTGGCTTCGATCACCACGGCCACGCCGGCGGCACTGGTGACCTGCTGGATCGCGTCGGCGATCTGCTTGGTAAGGTTTTCCTGAATCTGCAGGCGCCGGGCGAACATATCGACGATGCGCGCCACCTTGGATAGCCCCAGCACTTTGCCGGTGGGGATATAGGCCACGTGAGCCTTGCCGATAAACGGCAGCATATGGTGCTCGCACAGCGAGTACAGCTCGATATCGCGGACGATCACCATCTCGTCGTTATCCGACTCGAACAGCGCGCCGTTGACTACTTCTTCCAGGCTCTTGTGGTAGCCGTTGCACAGGTACTGCATGGCCTTGGCGGCGCGCTTGGGGGTGTCCAGCAGGCCTTCGCGTTCGGGGTTTTCACCGACGCCCACGATAATTTCGCGGTAGTGGTCAAGCATCTGAGAATTCATTGCAGGGTCCTCGCGGTGCACCTTACTTGAGGTGGCGGCCGCCGTTGACAGTCAGTGTTGTGCCGGTGACGTAAGGGTTGTCGAACAGGTAGCGCAAGCTCTGGTAGATCACTTGCGGCCCGGGTTCTATGCCCAGTGCCGATTTGTTCAGGGTTTTGCTGCGGTAGTCGGCATCGTCGTCCGGGTTGAACAGAATCAGCGCCGGGGCGATGCCGTTGACCTTGATCTGCGGGGCGAAGCGTGCGGCCAGCGACAGGGTCAGGCTGTCCAGTCCGGCCTTGCTGGCGCAGTAGGCGGGCCGCTTGGCACTGCCCTTGCGCGTGACATCGTCGCTGATATGCACGATATCGGCGGGTGTCGAACGGCGCAGCAGGTCTTCGCAGTGCAGGTTGATCAGGTAGGGCGCGAGCATATGCACGGCAAACAGCTGCTGAAAGGCGGCCGCTTCCTGGCCCGCTTGTTCATCCAGCCAGTCGGAGGCGTTGTGCACGATGGCGCGCAGGCTGTCGGTGTGGCTCTTGAGTAGTTCGATAAACGCCAGAATGCCGGCCTCGCTGGAAAAATCCGCCTGCAAGGCCAGCGCGCCACGCTGCCTGAGTGCCTCGACGCCTTCGCGCTCGCTGCGGTAGGTGATGATCAGCGCGTGGCCGTCATCCAGCAGGCGTTCGGCGCAGTACAGGCCGATGCGCTGGCTGGCTCCGGTAATCAGGATGGGGGCGGCGCTGAGGCTCATGCTCGACTCTGCAGAGGAATAAGGGGTGGGTTCAGCGACGCTGCGCCGGGATACCTGACCAGTAGGACGCGGCCTCGACTGAACCAGGGGTAAAGTTATACCAGCAATGCGCTTTGTACAACCATCTGCACTGTGTGGGTACTGGGTGTTGTGGCGGTGTTTTGCCTATTTTATTGAGCTGCAAGGGATTTCGTCGAAGATAAGGCGCTGAAATAATTGTTTCTATCGTGTACAAGTATGGCGATCTTGTACAGCTATGAGGTGTTCGCCATGGGGGTTTGGCAGCTGCGATTGGCGCTGGTCTGTCGGCAGGTCAGGCAGGTGGATGTATGGGCAGTGCGGGGCGCGGGCTATGCGGTACGGGTGGCCACCCGCGATGGCCGGGTGCATGCGCTGTGCCCGCCAATGCCGCAGCGTCTGTGGCCCACATGGCCTCCGCTGAAGGCGCGTCTGCAGTGTTGCGGGGTGCGTCAGGTGGTTTTGCACCAGCCGCAAAGCCACGATGAAATAATCGGTCGCCCCGTTAGGGTTGAGGCCGATCCGGGTCTGGTCATGCCGTTGCAGTAGGCCGGCTCAGGGTTGCGCGCAGCTCGAGCAGGTCTTGTCCTTGCAGCGCTGGCCGGCTTCCGGGTGGGGCAACCAGTCGAGGTGGGGGCGCAGCCGGCAGAACAGGCGGTAGCCCAGCTCGAACAGCGGCCGTAGGGGTCGCCAGGCCAGGGGCGCGGCCCAGGCTCCCAGGCCCGCTGCGCGCCAGCTCCACAGGGTGGCGTCCAGCCCGGTTAGCCACTGACCGTCGGCAAAGTGGGCGTGCAGGCGGTCTTGCAGGGCTTGCTGGGTCAGGCCGAGGGCGCTGGCCTGGAAGTCGGGCTGGCTGATATCCACCAGCAGCAGGCGTTGTCGGTCAGCGCGCTGGCGCAGCAGGCGTATCTCCCTGGCGCACAGCGGACAACTGCCGTCGTAGTAGAGGGTCAGGGGCCATTGCGGTGAGTTGTTCATGGTCTAACTCTTTGTATAAGTGTTGTACAAAGTATGCGCTAAAGAGCTGAGTTACAATGCGCGTAACATTTTTGCTGTGATGCCGCCTCCCATGTCCGATCACGCCGGTGCTTCGTCCCTCGTTTCGAATGCCCTCAAGCAGGAAGAGTTATTTCCTATTCGCGAGGTGGCGCGGCTGACCGGCGTCAATCCGGTCACCCTGCGTGCCTGGGAGCGGCGTTATGGGCTGATCCAGCCGACCCGCACCGAGAGTGGCCATCGCCTCTATTCCCTGGTGGATATCGAGTCGGTGCGCAGCATTCTGGCGTGGATCGAGCGCGGCGTTTCGGTGAGCAAGGTTGGCAAGATCCTCGCCAAAAGCAGCTCGATCAAGGCGGCCAGCGCCCCGGTCTATGAAGAAGTCAGCGCCAGCGAATGGGCCGAGTGGCAGGCGCAGCTGCGCCGCGCCATCGCGGCCTTCGACGAGGGGCGACTGGACCGTCTGTATGGCCAGGTGTTCTCCAGCTACCCGCTGCCGGTGGTGTTTCAGGACATCCTTATGCCGCTGTGGCAGGAGCTGTTGCTGCGCCAGGACGAGTTCGGCCAGACCAGCGAGTGGCTGTTTCTCGATACCTTCCTGCGCGCACGCACCCTGCAGCGCCTGCAGATGATGCGTGCCCAGGTCGAGGAGCGGGTGCTGCTGGCGGCCTTGCCGGGCCATTGCCGCGAGCTGGAACTGCTGGTCGCCGGTTTGCTGCTGAGCAGCTCCGAGGTCGCGGTCAGCGTGCTGGGGCTGGGTCAGCCGCTGGAAGAGCTGACCCTGATCTGCGAGAAGATGCAGCCCCAGGCCCTGGTGCTGTTCTCCAACCAGCCGCCCAGCGATGATCTGCCGCGCATGCTGGCGCGCCTGGCCCTGGCGCTGGATTGCCCACTGGTGATGGCCGGCGATGGTGCCGACCTGGCCGAGGAAAGCCTCAGCGGCTCACCGATTGCCTGCCTGGGCAACGAAGGGCGTCTGATGCAGCGCCGCCTGCAGCAGTTTCTGGCTGGTCATCTGGATACCTGATTCCTCTTATCAAGCCCTCTGAATAGGCCCGGTCGCCGCTATGGTGAGCGGGCTTTTGCGCGCCTGCGGTTTGGTGCCGATTTCAAATAGCTGTACAGGATGTACAAGAAGTTGCTTGCTATCTGGGTCTTTAGGCTATACAAAAGCTGTACATTATTTATTTTTGTACAGCTTGAGGCTCGGCAACATGACTCAATACCGCGCACCCCTTCGTGATATGCGTTTCGTTTTTGACGAGGTGCTCGACGCTTATGCCACCTTGCAGTCGCTGCCTGGTCAGCGCGAGTTCGGAGACGACCTCGGTGGCGCCATTCTGGAAGAAGCCGCCAAACTGGCGGAGAACGTGCTGGCTCCGCTCAATGGTCCCGGCGACAAGCAGGGCTGCAGCTACGACCCGCAGAGCAAGGCGGTAAAGGCCCCGGACGGTTTCCGCGCCGCCTACCAGCAGTTCGCCGAAGGCGGCTGGACCGCCCTGGCCTGCTCGCCTGAGTTCGGCGGCCAGGGCTTGCCTCATGTGTTGAACATGATGGTCGAGGAGATGGTCTGCTCGGCCAACCTGTCGCTCGGCATGTATCCGGGGCTGACCCATGGCGCGATCAATGCGCTGACCGCCCATGGTGCCCGTGAATTGCAGGAGCGCTACCTGCCCAAACTGATCAGCGGTGAGTGGACGGGCACCATGTGCCTGACCGAGCCGCAGTGCGGCACCGACCTGGGTCTGATCCGTACCCGTGCCGTACCCCAGGCGGACGGCAGCTATGCCATCAGCGGCACCAAGATCTGGATCACCGGCGGTGAGCACGACCTGGTCGACAATATCCTGCACCTGGTATTGGCCAAGCTGCCCGATGCCCCGGATAGCGTGAAGGGCATTTCGCTGTTTCTGGTGCCCAAGTTCCTTGAGGACGGTAGCCGTAACCCGGCGTTCTGCGGCGGTCTGGAACACAAGATGGGCATCAAGGGCTCGGCCACCTGCGTAATGAACTTCGAAGGTGCTCAGGGCTGGCTGATCGGCGAGCCGAACAAGGGCCTCAAGTGCATGTTCACCATGATGAACTCGGCGCGCCTGATGGTCGGCATGCAGGGCCTCGGCATTGCCGAAAGCGCCTACCAGGTCAGTCTGGGCTTCGCCAAGGAGCGCCTGCAGAGCCGCTCGCTGTCCGGCCCGAAAGCCGCGGACAAGCCGGCCGACCCGATCATCGTGCACCCGGATGTGCGGCGCATGCTGCTGCGCCAGAAGGTGATGATCGAAGGTTGCCGCGCGCTGGCTTATTTCACCGGCCTGCATGAAGACGTCGCCCATGATCACGAAGAGCCTGCCGTGCGCGAGCAGGCCGATGACTTGGTACAGCTGCTGACTCCGGTGGTGAAGTCCTTCCTTACCGATGAAGGCTTCAACTGTGCCAACGAAGGCCTGCAGGTACTGGGCGGTTCCGGCTTTACCGAGGACTGGGGCATCGAGCAGCTGGTGCGTGATTCGCGGATTACCCGCATCTACGAAGGTACCAACGGCATTCAGGCGCTCGATCTGGTCGGGCGCAAGCTAGGCCTGGGTGGCGGGCGTGCGGTGCGTAATTACTTCGCCCTCATCGAGGCTTGGCTCAAGGCTAACGCCGAGGCTGAGCATGTCGCCGCAGTGGGTGCTGCGCTCAAGCAGTTGCAGCAGGCCACGCTGTGGGTTGCCACTGAGGGCATGAAAGACCCCGAGCAGGCTGGTGCGGCGGCAACCCCTTATCTGCGTCTGTTTGCCCTGACCAGTCTGGCCTGGATGTGGGCACGCATGGCGGCGGTGGCCAAGGCCAAGCTGGCGCAAGGCAGCACGGAAACCCTGTTTTACGGTGCCAAGTTGAAGTCTGCGGATTTCTTTATGGCGCGCATCCTGACTGAAACCGACAGCCTGCTGGCTGAGGTCAAGGCCGGCAAAGCCACGCTGATGGCCTTTAGCGAAGAGGAGTTTGCTGCCTGAAACGACTGCGCAATCCGGTAGCCAGCTGTTTTGCCCATTTTCGGCTATCGGATTTTTTTATCCCTGCTGCAGGAGCCTTTCCTGCATTCAAGCTCCGCCCTTGGCGGTCACGCCGCTCACTCGATAAGTGAGCGGTTTTTTTTTGAAGGCTATCCCGCTCCTGCCTGCAGGGCTTGGGCTGGCTAGCCGCCTGGTCCGCGCAGCCCTGACGAAATCGGTCGAGCGCCGGTGAGTGGCCTGGGTGGCACGTTCAATTAGTCAATTGCGGTATCTGAGGTTCTGATGCCGCGTTGCTGCTCCTCGTCATAGCCCGCTCTGACTCGCCGCACTGCCCAGGCTCGCTAAACCGCGGGCCACTAGCGCTGCAGTTGTTGCTCGTAGCGGCGGTGTTGCTGGTAGAGGAACTGGCGCAAATGCTCATCGCCATCCGGGTCCAGCGCCTGCACCTGATAGGCGAACAGGCCGTCGTCGGTCATGCGCACAAGCTCGCCTTCCAGGGTAATGGGCGGTTGTTCATCGAGTGGCAGCATCAGGCGGAAATGTGCGGGGGGCTTGCGCTTTGCGCGCTGCTCGATCAAAGCACCATTCATCGACAGCTGGTGAACCCACAGGTCGCTGGGGCGGGTGTCGGGGCGCTGCAGGAGTAGCGGTTGTGGTAGCGGCGAGCGCCAGGCCCGGTTGACCGCGCCTTCGTCAAAGATCTGCGGGGCACCCAGTTGCAGGCGCGGTTCATTATCCGCGTCGTGGGCCAGGTGCAGATCAAAGGTCAGGTGCTGGTTGGCGATATGCGCATGGATGCGCAACTGGTCGTTGGCCGCACACTGGGAAAGCAGTTCGCCAAGCTGTTGGCTGGCATCGACCCGCAGAGCCGGTTGGTCCGGTTTTTCGGCGTCCGCAGTTTGATCCTGCAGCTGTCGGATAAAGGCCAGTTCAGCCGCCGTTAGAAGTGGACGCTCTTGCATGATCGAGTTCTACGCATAATCGCTATAACTCTTGTGACCGCAAGATGGGCCTTTTGTTACGGCTTGCTGGTGACCGTCTGTAAGCGCGCCAGCTCGGCCTTGAGGCTGGCCAGTTCGGTTTCCAGCTCCTTGACCCGCTCCTGGGCCTGGACCTGTTCGGTGACGTTTTTCTGGATGCCGATGTAGTAGGTCAGCTGGTCGGCGTCGTTGACCACCGGGGTAATCGACAGCTCGTTCCAGAACGGCGTGCCGTCCTTGCGGTAGTTGCGGATGATCTGCCGGCATGGACGGTGCGCCTTGACCGCTTCGCGGATGGCGGCCAGGCCCGGCTGGTCACGGTCATCGGCCTGGAGGAAGCGACAGTCCTGATAAAGGATGTCTTCGCTGGCGTAGCCGGTGAGTTTTTCAAAGGCGGGGTTGGCATAGATCAGGATGTTGTCGTCACCTTCCTGTTCGGCCACCACGATGCCGTCGTTGGAGGCGTTGATCACCAGTTGCAGCAGTTTGGCGTTGATCATGAGGCGATTTCCCAGTCTATGTCCGCTGCATTCTAAAACATCCGGGCGGGCTGTCTACTTGCGGCATAATGCCGGGCTTATCGATTTGGTTCTGACTGTTTCGGAGTTCTGCATGAAAATCGCCATCCTTTCCGGCTCGGTGTACGGCACTGCCGAGGAAGTCGCCCGCCACGCCGAGCGCCTGCTCAAGGCCTCCGGCCATGAGGCCTGGCACAACCCGCGCGCCAGCCTGACGGATATTCAGGCCTTCGCTCCCGAGGCTTTTCTGGCTGTGACCTCGACCACCGGCATGGGCGAGCTGCCGGATAATCTGCAGCCGCTGTATTTTGCCATCCGCGACCATCTGCCGGCCTGGAGCGGGCTGCCGGGCGGGGTGATTGCCCTGGGTGATTCCAGTTATGGCGATACCTTCTGTGGCGGCGGCGAGCTGGTGCGCGAGCTGTATGCCGAGCTGGGCATTCGCGAAGTGCAGCCGATGCTGCGCCTGGACAGCAGCGAAAGCGTGACCCCGGAAACCGATGCCGAGCCCTGGCTGGCGGACTTTATTGCGGCGCTGCAAGGCTGATACAGCCCGTCCCCATGCGTTGATCATGGCGGGTTGTCGCTGCGCATCGAGCGGCTGGCGTCCCGGTCCGTCCTCCGCGCGGCGATAGTTCGAGCGGCTTTGACTCGCAAGGCCAGCATGCTGGCCGCCAGAGCGACTCACCTTTGACGCATCTCTCGCTAGACTCCTTGGCATTCCATAACAAGAACAGCCGAGGAATTCGTCATGACCGTAGCCCACGCTCTGCCTGTTATAAGCCTCAAGGATCAGGTGTCTGCCGCCGAATGGCAGGCCCGGGTGGATCTCGCCGCCTGTTACCGGCTGATCGCCCTGTATGGCTGGGATGACCTGATCTTCACCCATATCTCGGCGAAGATTCCCGGCAGCGAAGATTTCCTGATCAACCCCTACGGCCTGATGTTCCACGAGATCACCGCCTCCAGCCTGGTGAAGATCGACCTGGCCGGCAACAAGCTGATGGACAGCCCCTTCGACATCAACCCGGCCGGCTACACCATCCACAGCGCCGTGCACGAGGTGCGTCACGATGTTGGTTGCGTGCTGCATATCCACACCGCTGCGGGCATTGCCGTTTCGGCGCAGAAGCAGGGTTTGCTGCCACTGTCGCAGCAGTCACTGTTTGTTCTCGCCAGCCTGGCCTACCACGGCTATGAAGGCGTGGCGCTGAACCATGATGAGAAGTCGCGATTGCAGGCGGATCTGGGCGACAAGAACTTTATGATCCTGCCCAATCACGGCCTGCTTACCGCCGCCGGCAGCATCGCCGACGCCTTCCTGATGATGTTTATTCTGCAGCGCGCCTGCGAGATCCAGGTCATGGCGCAAAGCGGTGGCACCGAGCTGATCCATATCCCCCAGCAGGTGCTCGACGGTGCCCGGGCGATGATCGCCGGGGTGATGAAAAGCCCCCAGGGCATGGGCGGCGCATTGCCCTGGCCGGCGCTGCTGCGCAAGCTCGATCAGCAGATGCCCGGTTACGCCGCATGAGTGCGCTGCCAGGTATCGCCCTGGCGGACTGGCGCGCCCAGGGCCTGAACTTCAGCTTTAAAGGCCATGCGGTACGCTACTGGACGGCGGGGCAGGGCGAGCCGCTGCTGCTGATCCACGGCTTTCCCACCGCCAGCTGGGACTGGCATCGTCTATGGGCACCCTTGGCCGAGCAATACCAGGTGATTGCCTGCGATATGCTCGGTTTCGGCGACTCGGCCAAGCCGCGCGGCCATGCCTACCGCTTGCTGGAACAGGCCGATCTGCAGCAGGCGCTGCTGGCGGATCTAGGTATTCGCGAGCCTGTGCATGTTTTGGCCCATGACTACGGCGACAGCGTGGCCCAGGAACTGCTCGCCCGCCATCAGGATGGGCGTATCCAGCTGGCCAGTTGCGTGTTTCTCAATGGCGGCCTGTTTCCTGAAACCCATCATCCGGTGCTGGTGCAAAAGCTGCTGCTCAGCCCCATTGGCCCGCTGATTGGCCGGCTATTTAGCCGCCAGAAGCTGGCTGCCAGCTTTGCCCAGGTGTTCGGTCCGAGTACCCAGCCAAGCGCCAGCGAGTTGGATGATTTCTGGAGCCTGATTGCCGCAAATGACGGGCCTGGCGTGATGCATCGGTTGATCCGCTATATACCCGAGCGCCGCGAGCAGCGCGAACGCTGGGTGGCGGCGATGCAGGCCACCACTGTGCCGATGCGGGTGATCGACGGCGCTGTCGATCCGATTTCCGGCGCGCATATGGTGGCGCGCTACCGCGAGCTGATTGCCAATCCCGACACCGTGCTGCTTGAGGGTATCGGTCACTATCCGCAGACCGAGGCAGCGGATCAGGTGCTGGCGCATTACCTGCAATTTCGTCAACGGCTGGAGAGCAAAGGATGCAACGACGTACTGTCTTGAAGGGGGCCGCCTTGGGCGGTGTGGCGGTGCTGGGTGCCGGGTTCTGGGCATTGCCCAGCGGCGAGGCACCAGCGGCCCTGAGCCTGGACGGCACGCAGCTGCTGCTGGCCGGACTGGTCGATAAACCGCTGGTCAGCCTCAAGGGCTGGAGCCCGGCGGAAGTGTTCAACCACTGCGCGCAGAGTATCGAGTATTCCATCAGCGGTTACCCCGAGCTCAAACCCGTCTGGTTTCGCAGCAGCGTCGGCCCGTTGGCCTTTAGCGTCTTTGCCGCGCGCGGGGCCATGCGCCATGCGCTGGATGAGGCCATTCCCGGCGCGGCCCCGCTGAATACGCCGGCCACCCAGGCCCAGGCGCTGCAGCGTTTGCAGCAGGCCTTTGCCGACTTCGCCGCCTACCAGGGTGAGCTGCAGCCGCATTTCGCCTATGGCGCGTTAAATCACGCTGACTATGCCCAGGCTCATGTGCTGCATCTGTACAACCATCTCAGCCTGATCCATTCGGCCTGACTATCCCGCTGCTTTATCGCGCACCATTCAGCGTGGCCCGTGTCTATTGTGACCGGGGCGCGCCTGCTGGACACTCAGGGCATTGTTAATCTGCCGAGGTATGCTGCATGAGCGACGCCATCCGTTTTCAAGATCAGGTTGTAATCGTCACCGGGGCCGGCGGCGGTCTGGGTCGCGCCCATGCGCTGCTGTTCGCCAAACACGGTGCCAAGGTGGTGGTCAACGATCTGGGCGGCAGCACCCACGGCGAAGGGGCCAATGCCTCGGCGGCGGACAAGGTGGTCGAGGAAATCCGCGCCGCTGGCGGCACCGCAGTGGCCAACCATGATTCGGTGACCGACGGTGAGAAGATCGTGCAGTGCGCCTTGGATACCTTCGGCCGTATCGATGTGGTGGTGAACAACGCCGGCATCCTGCGCGACAAGACCTTCCACAAGATGG
>CAZOEC010000130.1:0-12877 GCA_964578635.1 uncultured Pseudomonas sp. | reverse complement strand
TCTCGCTGCCGAAGATCCAGCCGCTCATGTTCTTCGTTTCCAGCACGAAGATGCCATGGGGCGAGAGGAATACGTGGTCGATCTGGGTGGTGCCGTCGGGTGTGTTGAGGGTGACGTTGTGCAGGCGGCGGTAGGTTTGCTTGTCCAGCTGCCAGTGGGCGAACAGGCGCACCAACAGCTCGCCGATATGACCCTTGGCCCAGGGCGACTTGAGCAGGCCGATCAGCAGCATGGCGGGAATCAGCCAGGTCAGGGTGCCGATGAAGGGGCCGAGGATGATGCTGTAGTCCATGCATTCTTCCTTGAGCAAAGCCGCTTGAGTGACACCCGTGAGCCGGGCGAGCAGGCGTGTCTGAATTCCAAATGCCGCACACTGACTCGGATAATGGCCAATTGCTTTCAGTAGCTCAAGGGTTCATCGACTATTTGCTAACAGCCACCCGCGGCTGATGTGCTGGTTTTGCCAGCGGAGCTGCGCTCAGATCCAGAAGGGTTCGTTTATGGCGGTTGCTTGTTTGTGAGCCGATTGGCGGGATTGGCGGCTCGTTGCGTGAGCGGATAGCGCTGGCGATTCGGCGCGCTGTTTTTCCCCGCGAGGTTGCTGGTGCCGCGTGACCTTGATAATGGCCGCTGTTCCCTTTAGGCAGCCATGCATTCAGTCGACGGGCTGGTGCCGCACTAGGTGCTGGTCATGCCACAGCACCAGCCACGCCAGCATTCCGAGCACTGCACCTACTGCGCAGGTAGCGCCCCAGCCGCCATGACTCCAGGCCAGTGCGCCCAACGCCGAACCGCTGGCGGCACCGGTGAAATAAGCGGTCATGTACACAGCGTTGACCCGTGCTCGGGCCTGCGGAGCCAGTTTGTAGATGACACTCTGATTGCTGATGTGTACCGCCGGCAGGGCTATATCCATTAGCAGCAATGCCAGCAGGAACCCGTACAGAGTGCTGCCACCCAGATAAAGCCCAAGCCAGCCGAGCAGCAGCAGACCCAGGGCACCGGAACTGACGATCTGTCCCCGGCCTCTATCGGTCAGGCGGCCTGCCAGATTGGCGGTTATCACGCCGGCAATACCGAGCAGGCCGACCAGGCCTATCTGGCTGTCGCTAAAGCCATAGCTAGGCCCCGACAGCAGCAGTGCCATGGTCGAAAACAGCACGCTGACCGAGCCAAATACCAGGCCGCCGAGCGCCGCCCGGCTGCGCAGGCGGGGATGGGCGACGAGCAACTGCGCCAGCGAGCGCAGGGTGTCCGCATAGCTGGCCGGATGAGCGTTACGCGCGCGCGGTAATACTATCCAGAGCGCCCCGGACAGCAGCAACATAAGCACGGCGGTAAGGCGATATACGGTGCTCCAGCCATCCACTTCCGAGAGTAGACCTGCCGCTGTGCGCGCCAGCAGAATGCCGGCCAGCAGCCCACTCATGACCAGCCCGACTGCTCGGCCACTGCGCGCCGGGTCGGAAAGGTTTGCGGCCATGGGCACCAGAATCTGGGCGGCGACCGAAAAGAAACCGGTGATCAGAGTGCCGACCAGCAGCATGCTGAAGTTCTGCGCGTAGCCACTGATGAGCAGGCCGAGGGCGGCGGTTAGCATAAGGCCGACGGCAAGCCCTCGCTGTTCCAGCTTGTCGCCCAGCGGCACTAAAAACAGCAGGCCGACGGCGTAGGCCACTTGCGAGAGGGTTACGGTCAGCGCGGCCACCCCCTCGCTGACGCCGAGGGCCAAGGCAATGGAGCTCAGCAGTGGCTGGTTGAAGTAGTTTGCTCCGGCACACAGCCCGGTGGCTGTGGCCATCATTAACAGTATCCCGGTGGATAGGTAGTGATCGGCGGCGCTCGCCCTGATGGTTTCGCTGCGCAGCTGCGTCATGTCGGCGTTGCCCCTCGCGCGGCAAGACTTGCGACGGCATCGATCTCGATAAGCATGCCGTCCAGCGCCAGACGGGGCACAGGTATCAGGGTACAGGCGGGTGTCGGCCGGCCTGCCCAGGCCTCATTGATGGTTTGGCTGATCAGCGCCAGGCGCTGCTCGCTGTGGTCCACAACCAGAATGGTCAGCCGTGCGATGTCTTGCAACCCGGCTTCAGCCGCCGCCAGCGCGGTAACAAGATTAGCCAGTGACTGCCGCAGCTGAACCTCAAACTCAGCCGCCAGAACACCGTTGGCATCTTCGCCCCCCTGTCCTGAAATAAACACCAAACAACCCTGCCCGGGAGCCATTACTACATGTGAATAGCCGTTAGCGGTGGGGTCATAGAGCCCGGCAGGGTTTAGCATGGTCAGTTGATTAACGATGGCCTGGTGCCGCTGCATGAGTCACTCCTTGATCGTTGTGAGAAAGCCGCGAGAACTTTAATATCTCAACTTAACTTGAGGTCAAGCGCTTTCTCGGAGGTCAATATGCAGCGCGTCAGAGGGCCGGATTCCGCCACACTCAAAGACCCTAGCCTGGGTATTGGCGAGGTTGCGCTGCGCAGTGGTCTGACGGTATCCACCTTGCATTTCTACGAATCCAGAGGATTGATCAAGGCATTTCGCAGTGCGGGCAATCAGCGCCGTTATCCGCGCTCCATACTGCGGCGGCTTGCGGTAATCAAGGTGGCACAGAAGGTGGGGGTGCCCTTGGCCGACATTGCCGAGGCGCTGCAGGCGCTGCCTGCTGAGCGCACTCCGGGGGTGCGGGATTGGCGACGCCTTTCACGAAGCTGGAAGCAGTCACTCGACGAGCGTATTCATGCACTGACCCAGCTGCGCGATCAGCTCGACGGGTGCATAGGCTGCGGCTGCTTGTCACTCCAAGCCTGTCCGCTACGTAACCCGGGCGACGACCTGGCCGATGAAGGGCCCGGGCCGCACTTTCGTGACTAACCCTGTCAGGCCCTTGATCCAAGGCGATTTGAGCAGGCCGAGCAGCACGGCGGGAAGCAGCCAGGCCCGGGTGTCGATGACAGGGCGGAGGATGAGCCTGTTTATTCGGCTCATTGCGTGAGCCGATAGCGTTGGCTATTCGGCTCGCTACCTAATCCAGCCAGATTGCTGATCCCAGGTGGGCTTGATCAGCGTGGCCTGCGTTATGGGTTTCAGTGCTTTTTTGCCAGGAGCTCGGAGCGGCCAATCACTTCGCGGCTGCGCTCTGGCTTGCGCGGCCCGGAGAAGCCGGCTTCGGCAATGGCGCTATCCAGGCCGCGAAAGTGCGGGGCGGTTTTGCGGCTGCGTAATGTTTCCATGCCCTCGTTCCAGGCATGCACCATCTGTTTGGCCACATCGCGCCAGGCGGGCTCGTTTTTCGCGGCTTCGATAACTTCTTTACCGACCTCTACGGCGGATTCGCAAAGCTGCTCGACCATGGCGGCGTACTGCCGCGGTGGGATGCTCAGCACCGCTTTGAAAAAGGTTTCCAGCGAGCGGCCTGGCGTCCAGGTTTGTCTGCCGCTGATGGACAGGCCGGGTGGGTTGTCGGCGAAGCGCGGGTAGGCCTGGGTGGTCACCAGGTCATAGACCGGGGTAAAGGCGACGTCCGCTCGGGAGGTGTAAAACAGCGCGATGTTTTTTGCATGGCAATCTGCATTGCGTATTACGTAGTTGGTCAGCAGCTGCCAGCCCAGGTGCTCACGTTGAGCGTGGAGGCGTTCAGCGCCCAGGTAGGCACGGGTTGCGTTCCACACGCGCTCGGTGGTGGGGGCATATTTTTCGTGGGGGGGTAAGCCCAGCAGCCCACAGGCATCCTCTACTCCGCAGCGTGGGACGCCTTGTGCGTCGACATCGAAGCGATCCACCACCAGAACCTTGCCATCCTCAGACATGCGGCATGTTGCGACCGGTACGACATTCAAGCGCGCCAATACGCGCATGCTGTAGAACTCGTTGAAGCCCAGAAAGGGCGTGCTGTCATCGGAGCCTTTGATGATATGAAAGCCGGTGCGCAGGGTCGGCTTACCCAGGGGCGCTCGATTGTGGGCAGAGTTTGTGGCAATAAACTTTGGCACGACGCCCGATACCGCCACCTGAGCGTATTGCCGCACCAGTTTGGCGAAGCGTTCGCTGCTGTTTTCCGCCTTGAGCAGATGGCTTATCTCCAGTGGGGCCATCTCGATGCCGGGCTGGACGCCCTCCGGCGTGACCGAGACTCTGCCAATACCGCTGCCTCCCACCAAGGCCAGCAAGGATAAATCGGTGCCATCGAGCAGTGGGCCGAACTCCTCGCGGATAACGCCCAGCAAATAACCCTCGGGCAGGTTCTGCCGGAAAAACGGGAACAGATCCCGGGGCCAGCGCCATGCTTCTTCGCGAACCGGCATCGCCAGGCTGACAAAGTCTGCCAAGGCGGTGCCGGGAAGATATTTCAGCACGTATTCATCGCGCTCCCGGTAGAGCTTGGCCACAAGCCTTGAGCTGACGTGGACGTCGAGAATCATGCTCAGCCTCTCCCGGAACGTTGCTCGTTAAGAATGTCCTCAACTGTGCGTTCATGACCGACCTTGACCAGCTTCAAGTCATAGCCTGCCGCCTCCAGCAGGCGAACAAGCACTGAAACGCTCATATCACCCTTGGCCACTGTTTCCATGCGTGCCACCGTGGAGCGTGATACGCCAGCGCGGCTAGCCAATGCTTCCTGGCTTAGCTTCGCGTCTCCGCGCGCCTGTTTCAGCATTTCGGAAACATCATATAGAGAGGTCATTTGTAGCCCTCGGGCATCAAAAATAGCGGATATGGCAAAAACTGTAGCCCTCGAGCTACAGATGCACAAGCAGCAGATAAGAGTTTTCTGTGGCTTTCGGGCTACAAGTTTCGCTGAATAGATATGTTTTGTGGCTTTTGGGCTACAGGTTGTGCCGATAGGGGTAGAGGCATAAAGGCGCGTTCAGGGCGGGGTTAACGATTGAGCTATCAATGGGGGCCTGGCGCTCTGAGCCTCGGCCAGTCGAGCCGTTGCCGGCGTACCGTCTGCCCGCGAACCTGAACTATAGGCCCGCGGCGCGTTCACCTTATACACAGCCAACGCGAGCCTGGCGGGTCAGCGCACCCGCACCGAGCACAGGGCCAGGGTCGCCCAGTTATGAGGAACGACCGTGAATGCAACCACGCACCCTGCCTACCGAAGCAGGCCGAACCCGCTGCACGCGACGCTGCTTGCCGGGACCGTCCCGTTATTTCTCGGCGCCCTGCTGAGTGATATCGCCTACTTTCGCAGCTATCAGATTCAGTGGAGCAACTTCTCCTCCTGGTTGATTGCTGGTGGTTTGGTCTTTTGTGGTCTGGCGCTGCTGTTCGCCATCGTCAATCTGCTACGCGCCCACCCTAAATCCGGGCGGCCACTGGTTTACTTTCTGCTTCTGCTGGCGACCTGGACCCTGGGTTTTATCAATGCCCTCGAGCATGCCAAGGACGCCTGGGCAACCATGCCTGCAGGCCTGGTGCTGTCAGCAATCGTCACCTTGCTGGCGTGCGTGGCGACGTGGATCGGCCTGACTAATCTGCGTGCAGGAGGTGCCGAATGAACCGCTTCAGCCCACTCTATACGCTGCCGATGGCGTTGTTCCTGAGCGCATGCGGTGACGAACCGCAGGATACCGCCCAGCTCTACGGCCCCACGCCCACGCTTCCTGAGCCTGAACGGCGGATGCTGCCAAGCATGAAGATTGCCGAGCCGCAGCAGTGGGGCGATCAGGTGCCGACGGTGCCTGAAAACTTCACCGTCACGGCAATCGCCACTGACCTGAAGATCCCCCGGCAAACCCTTGTCCTGCCCAACGGGGACATACTTGTGGCGGAAGGCCGGGGAGGCAATGCCGCGAAGCTCAAGCCGAAGGATGTGATCGCCGGCTATATCAAAGCGAAGGGCAACACCGCGGTCGACAGTGGCGACCGCCTGACGCTGCTGCGAGATGCTGATGGCGACGGCAGCTATGAGGTTCAGACCGTGTTCGCCGATAACCTCAATGCGCCTTACGGGTTGGCCTTTTTCGAGGGTGATCTGTACGTGGCCAATCAGGATGCGCTGGTGCGTTTCGACTATCAGGAGGGCCAGACCAAGGCCAGCGGCCCGCCGACCAAGGTCGCCGACCTGCCTTCCGAGATCAACCATCACTGGACCAAGGCACTGACCATCAGCCCCGACGGCCGTTATCTGTATGTCGGTATTGGTTCGAACAGCAATATCACCGAGCGCGGCATGGAAGCCGAAGTCGACCGGGCCCTGGTCTGGCAGATCAACGCTGAGACAGGCGCCTACAAACCCTATGCCACGGGCCTGCGCAACCCCACGGCGTTGACGATTCAGCCGCAGACCGGGCAGTTATGGGCTGTGGTCAACGAACGGGACGAACTGGGTGAAGACCTGGTGCCGGATTACCTGACCTCGGTCCGCGAAGGTGGATTTTACGGCTGGCCCTACAGCTACTGGGGCAAAAATATTGATCCGCGCGTGCGGCCGCAGGACCCGGAAAAAGTCGCGACCGCGATCACCCCGGATTACGCCCTGGGCTCCCACGTCGCCGCCCTCGGCCTGGATTTCTCCATGCCTGCCATGGGTGAGAACTTCAGCGAAGGCGTGTTTATCGGCGAGCACGGCAGCTGGAACCGCAAGGACCCGGTTGGCTACAAGGTGATCTTTGTGCCCTTCAGCAACGGCCGCCCATCAGGGCCGCCGGTCGACTTTGCCACGGGCTTTCGTACCGCAGAAGGCAAGACGCGCGGCCGACCTGTCGGCGTAACCGTAGACCCCCGCGGTGCCCTGATCGTCGCCGATGACTTATCCAACACCGTGTGGCGAATAACCCGCACTCAGTGATCGGCTCGAGAGCATGAGGGCTATCGGACACGTGAACAAAGACTGCCGGCATAAGCGCCTCTATTCTGCTGCCCGTACATTTATCGGCGATTTGGTAGCAAACGAAGAGCTTCTATCAAATTCAGGTACTTCTTTTTTGAAGCGTGTGGTCGCTGTCCTGCCCGCCCGCAGGGTAATTAGCCTGATAGCGGGTGCTACGTCCACCTCCTGGTAGTCGCACGATGCAGCCTTTTTTCAGAAGGTCACCGAGATGACGGGTAGCGGTGGCTTTGGAAACCTTGGCTACTGCCTGATATTGGGCTGCGCTTATGCCGTCCTCAAAGCCGCGTTCGCCGCCATCGAGTAGGCGGTTAAGTACTTTGACTTGCTCGGCGGACAGGGCCTGGGTGCGGTGTGTCTGCCAGAAGCGCGCCTTGGCCAGCACTCTGTCGATGCGTGCAAGGGCTTGCTCCAGGCTCTTGAGCAGTGTGTTGAGAAACCACTGCAGCCAGGCGGTGATATCCAGTGTGCCCTTTTGGCTGGCTTCGAGGTTGCGGTAATAGCCTGCGCGGTCATCGAGGATGCTCGCTGACATGGCGTAAAAGCGGATGGCCTGCTGCTCGCTCTGGGCCAATGCCAAGTCTGTTATGGCGCGAGTCAGACGGCCGTTACCATCATCGAAGGGATGCAGGGTAACGAACCAGAAATGGGCAATGCCGGCGCGCAGTAATGGATCAAGACTGGTATCGCTACGGCTGCTCTCGAACCAGGCGAGGAAGTCGGCCAGTTGCTGCTCAAGCCCGGCGCGCGGCGGGGCTTCAAAGTGCACGGTGGGGCGGTCGAGCCTACCGGAAACAACCTGCATGGGCTCTTCGCCGCGCAGTGTGCCGATGCGTAGTGGGCGGGCCGACAGGTTGTCATCGCTGGGAAACAGCCAGCAGTGCCAGCCGTACAGTCGCTGTAGGTCGAGCGGCTGTTGATGCGCGCGGGTGGCATCAAGCAGCAATTCCGCCAGACCTTCGGAGCGCGCCGTGGTGCGGCCTTCTTCGTTCAACCCCAAGCGCCGCGCCAGTGATGAACGTACTGAGCCGACATTCAACTGCTCACCCTCGATGGCTGATGAGGTGACGATGTTCTGCAGCATGGCATCCAGGCTGCTCTGCACCTCGGTATCGCTGCCGACAGCACCAAGCATGCCGAGCAAGCGGCCCTGAGCTTGGCCACAAGCGCGCAGTAGCGGGGCAAGCGGTTCGGCTTGCCAGCTGAAGTGCGGCCAGTTGGGCTGTTGCCAGATCCAGAAGGGATTATTCATGGGGCTTGCTCATCTGTGAGCCGATTAGCGAGTCTATTCGGCTCATTAAGTGAGCCGATAATGCCGGCTATTCGGCTCACTGTCTAATCAGGCCCGGCGGAGTGTCCTCCGCTACTCGCTGACGTCGAGCGTGTAGACGCGACTTGCTCTATGCCCTGCGCATTGGGTGCCGTAAGTACCCGCGGATATGTGCACTTCATAGGTACCGGCCTTCAGTGGCGTACCTGTGATGAGCCCATGTGAGTCACGGTCTTGGTGCTCGACCCAAAGCCCTTCAGGCAGGGCGTTTGTATCGCTCACATAGATGCCATGGCCTGGTGACGAGGTGTTGATCACTTCGAGTTGCACGCTATATGGCACGCCCGCAACGGCTGCCGGAAGATTTTCCGGGAGCAGTTCCGGCTTGGGCTGCACGGTACAGCTCGCCATGGCGTTGCCAAAAATGCCTGCTTCACAGCCTGCAAGCGGTAGCGTCAGGCAAAGGGCAAAAAGTAGTTTCCGCAGCATATGAGGTTCCTTCCTGATTATGGGATTCGGCTGAATACGCCGGTCCTTTCTCCGGTCTGAACGCCTAATCCCGTACCCGTTTGGGAGGTAGCACAAGCCCATTGGAGTGCTGCCTGGGTGTCAATCTGCGAGCTAAAGCGCTCGTTGCGTTCCGTAGCAGCAAAAATGAAACGGTACGCAAAACGGTACGCAAATTTTTTATCGAGCCCATAAACGACAAAAGGCCAGCACAGTGGCTGACCTAAGTCGTTGTTTCATATGGTGGGCCCACACGGACTCGAACCGTGGACCAAAGGATTATGAGTCCTCTGCTCTAACCAACTGAGCTATGGGCCCCAGGGGCGGGCGGATTATACCGGGGCCTTCTCGGCAGCGCCAACCGAACGGCGCGGTTCGAGGAAGTTTTGCGCGAAGGCATCGGCGGGGATGGCGCGGCTGATGACGAAGCCTTGAATCTGTTCGCAGCCTTCGGCGGCGAGGAACAGTTCCTGGGCTTTGGTTTCCACCCCTTCGGCGATCACGGTGAGTTGCATGCTGCGGCCCAGGGCGATGATGGCACGGGCGATGGCGACGTCGTTGGGGTCGTTGGGCAGGCCGCGGACGAAGGACTGGTCGATTTTCAGGGTGTCGACCGGCAGGCGCTTGAGGTAGCTGAGCGAGGAGTAGCCGGTGCCGAAGTCGTCGATGGCCAACTGCACGCCGAGGTTCTTCAGCTGGTGGAGCAGTTTCAGGGCCTCTTCGGCCTGGTTCATGATGAAGCTTTCGGTGATTTCCAGTTGCAGCAGGGCGGGTGTCAGGGCGTTTTCCGCGAGCAGGCTGGAGATGCGCGCGAGCAGGTTGGGCTGGCGCAGCTGGATGCCAGTGAGGTTGACGGAGACCGGGCCGAAGGGGGCGTGCTGGCGCTGCCAGTGCTGCATCTGCTGGCAGGCCTGCTGCAGGACCCAGTCGCCGAGGCTGATGATCAGGCCGGTTTCTTCGGCCAGGGGGATAAAGCGGTCCGGCGGTATTTCGCCGAACAGCGGGTGGTGCCAGCGCAGCAGGGCTTCGGCACCGACCAGGCGGTTGCTGAGCAGGCTGAGTTTGGGTTGGTAGTAGAGCTGCAGCTCGTCGCGCTCCAGGGCGCGGCGCAGTTCGCGTTCCAGGGCCATGCGTTCGGTGGCCTGGAAGGTCAGGTCGCGGGTATAGATTTCCACCCGGTTGCGCCCGCGGGCCTTGGAGCGGTACATCGCGGCATCGGCATTCTTCACCAGGGTGGCGACGTCGTTGCCGTCGTCGGGGTAGCGGCTGATGCCGATGCTGGCGCTGATAAACAGCTCCTGCTCATCGACCTCGAACGGCTGGTTGAAGCATTCGAGAAGCTTGTGCGCGACCCGTTCGGCGTCGCTCAGGTGCTGCAGGCCGGGCAGCAGGATGATGAATTCGTCGCCACCCAGGCGGGCCACGGTGTCGATATCGCGCAGGTGGGCTTTCAGGCGTTCGGCGATGCTCTTGAGCAATTGGTCGCCGACCGGGTGGCCGAGGCTGTCGTTGATGTGCTTGAAGCGGTCGAGGTCGATAAACAGGACGGCCCCCAGGTGCTTTTCGCTTTGCGCATCTTCGAGGGCGCTGCGCAGGCGGGCCTCGAACAGCATGCGGTTTGGCAGGCCGGTCAAGGGGTCGTGGTGGGCCTGGTGGTCGAGGCGGGCCTGGGCATGTTTGAGTGAGCTGATATCGGCGAACACGCCGACAAAATGGCTGATGTTGTTCTGCGGGTCGCGTACCGCGCTGATGGTCAGCCATTCGGGGTAGAGCTCGCCATTCTTGCGCTTGTTCCAGATCTCGCCTTGCCAGTGCCCCGAGGCGCTGAGGTTGTGCCACATGGCGGCGTAAAACGCGCTGTCGTGGTTGCCCGAGGCGAGCAGGCGTGGCGAGCGGCCGAGGGCTTCGGCTTCGCTGTAGCCGGTGATGGTGGTGAAGGCGCGGTTGACCGCTGTGATGCGTTGCTCCAGGTCGGTGATCATCACGCCTTCGGCCGTGCTTTCGAAGACGGTGGCGGCCTGTTGCAGACGCTCCTGCATCATCACCCGCTCGGTAATGTCGCGGGCGATGCTCAGCATGCAGATTTCACCCTCGACCGGTATCGGCTGTACCGACATCTCGCAGGTGCGCAGGGTGCCGTCCTTGGTGCGGATGGGGGCGCAGAACTCGCGAACAAAGCCCTTTTCGCGGACCTCGGCAACCATTCGTTCGCGGTCTGCGGGGTTGGCCCAGATGCCGAGCTTGACGGTGGATTGCTCGGCGGCCTCGGCGGCGCTGTAACCGGTGATGCGGCTAAAGCCTTCGTTGACGTCCAGCATCATGCCGTCGCTCAGGCGGGTAATCAGCAGGCCGTCGGGGGAGGCATGGAAGGCCTTGGCGAACTTGGTTTCGGAGAGCTGCAGGCGCTGCTGGGTGTCTTTCAGCTCGCTGATATCGCGTACCACGACCACCAGGTTGGCGGTGTTTTCGATGGCGATTTTCTGGGCCGAGATCAGGCCGATAAACTGGCTGCCATCGCGGCGACGAAACTGCGTTTCGATGTTGTGTACCCTGCCTTCGCGAAGTTTCTGCAGGATGCGTGGGCCGATGCCGGGTTCTGTCCACAGGCCCAGTTCGGTGCTGGTATGGCCGATGGCCTCGGCCGCGCTGAAGCCGAACTGTTGTTCGAAGGTGTGGTTGACCGTGACCAGCATGCCGCTGTCGATATTGATCAGGGCAATGATGTCGGGGCAGTTGTGGAAGACCGAGGCGAACTTCTGTTCGGAGAGGGCCAGGGCCTGTTCGGTCTGTTTCGCTTCGGTGATGTCGATCATCAGCCCGCGCAGAATGGGTTCCTGGCCCGGCGGCTGTTCGGTGGGCAGGGTGACGATATCGCGTATCCAGACCACGCGCCCGTCGGCGGCGAACATGCGGTAGTCCATGCTGTGGTCGCGCCCGGCCAGGGTCTGTTCGAGGCAGTAGGCCAGGGTCTGTTCGGCGTCGTCCGGGTGTAGCGCGCGTTGCAGAAAATCCGTCTGCAGCCAGTCCTGTAGCGGGTAGCCGAGCAGCTTGGCGGCCTGGGGGGCGACATAGGTAAAGCAGAAGTCGCGCTGGCGCATCTCCCAGGTCACCGCGTTGAGGCCTTCGACCAGGCCGCGATAGTGCTGTTCGCTGCTGCGCAGCTCGGCCTCGAGAATGATGCGGTTGTGCATCTCGCTGCGCAGGCGACGGTTGATGCGCAGGATGCTGGCAATGATCAGCAGGGCGATAAGCAGGCCAGGCAGGCCATACAGCAACAGGCTGCGCCAGATGGGGCGGCGGTCGACCAGATCGCCGACCCAGCGCTGCTGGATGGCGCTCATCTGCTCCGGGGTCAGTTCGGCGAAGACCTTGTCGAGGATGCCGGCGAGTATCGCCTGCTCCTTGGGCACCGCCATGGCCAGCTGGTAGCGGTAGGGCGTTTCGCCATTGATATACAGGCCGTCGAGCTTGAGCTGGCGCAGGTTCCAGGCGCTCGAAGCGAGGTCGCCGACCATGGCGTCGGCCTCGCCGGTGGCCAGGGCCTGGAGTGCGGCAGCGACGCTGGGGCGCGGCCAGAGCTGGAGATGCGGGTGCAGATTGCGCAGCAGTTCATGGGGGGCGTAGTCCTGCACGACAGCGATCTTGAGGCCGTCGAGGTCCTTCAGGTTGCGCGGTTGCGGGCCTTTTTCATGGGTCAGGATAACGATGGGGAAGTCGAGGTAGGGGCGGGTAAAGGTCAGGTATTGCTGGCGCTCAGGGGTCGACATCACTCCGGGGAGAATATCCAGTTGCCCGGTCTTGGCCTGATTGATGACCTCGCTCCAGCTGCTGGGCGGGGTGGGCTGCAGTTTGATCTGCAGGCGCTGTTCGATCAGCCGCACATAGTCGGCGGAGAGGCCCAGGTAGCGGTCTTGCTCGTCACGAAACTCGAAGGGTGGCCAGGCCCCGTCGATACCCAGGCGCAGCTCGGGATGGGCCGCGAGCCAAGCCTGTTCTTCGGCACTCAGTTCGAGGCCGACGGCGGGCGCAGTCCATAGAGCCAGACACAACAAGAGGGTGGCCGCAACGCGCTGCATGGGCGTGCTCGTTTTCAGGGACGATACCCAGCAGTGTAGACCGGCAAATGGGGCCTTGGTAGCGCCGCCATAACGCAAAACCCCCAGCAGGGCCGGGGGTTTTGTGTGTTACTCGTCGAGGAAGGAGCGTAGGTGCTCGCTTCGCGTCGGGTGGCGCAGCTTGCGCAGCGCCTTGGCTTCGATCTGACG